>NZ_QPEX01000011.1:0-300000 GCF_003335505.1 Bremerella cremea | reverse complement strand
GCCGAGTTCACCGATCAGTTGATCAGCCTGCAGAAAGAGAACGGCAGTTGGGTCAACGAGGCTGAACGCTGGATGGAAGGGGACCCGAACCTAGTGACCGGCTATACCCTGCTGGCTCTGGCTCACCTGAACAAAGACGACAAGTAAATCGCCTTTCCCAAACGTCCAACCCAAGAGCCGCCGCGATTCTTCTCGGCGGCTGTTTCATTTTGCCCTGCAGGGCTTAGGAGATCGAGAAGCCTCGAACTGGAAAGCGGTTAGGCGTCGGCTTTCTTCTGCAGGACGAAGACCGCGTCGCTTAGTTCGTGGTCGAAGGGGACGGGATAGTCGATCTCGTACCAGAAGTCGTAGACCTCGCGGATCTCTAGCTCTGGGACCTTGCTCAAAAGTTTGCGAAATTCGTCGCCGGTGTACAGCCGATAGGGATACTCGGTTTTCAACCGAAGCACCTCGTCCCCTTTTTTCACATGCAGATTGAACCGCAACACCTCGCGGCGTTCGGCTCGGCTGAAGCGGACGACCTTCAGCGTGGTGGTCACCTTTGTCTGGCCATGCTTCGCGGTCCATCGTTCGTGACACTCAGGGTCGGCATCGAGCGGGATGATATGGAAGCCCAGAATATACAGCCCACCCGGGCGAAGAGCATTGGCTACGCTGCGTAAGTGGCTTAGCGCGTCGTTCTCGCTGACCAAGTGACGGAACGTGTTGAACGTACAGAGAGCAGCGTCGATTGTTTCTTCGAGCTCGAAGTTGGCCATGTCAGCGGTCAGAATCTCGGCCTCGAGTTCACGTCGCTTCAGCCGCTTGGCCAGATACTTCAGCGACTTCTCGTTGTTATCGAGCCCCAGCACGTCGAACCCACGCGCCGCCATCTCGACAACATTTCGCCCGCCTCCACAGCCGATGTCCAGCACGCGGTGAAACTCACCTTCCCCAAACTGCTTAAAAGCCGCCTCAAAGAAATCGCATTCCATGGGCGTTTCATCCCGGAACGAGAGATCCCAGTACTGGGGATAGTCATAACAATCGACCGCATCAGAATAAGGCAATTCGGCTCTTCTCAATGGAGAATGGAGAGGCTGAAGAGGAATTTGCCACCGAGCCGACCTGCCCTTCCGCTAGCTGTGTGGCGAATCCCTCTTCCAAAGAGCCTATTGTGCCTTGAGATCCCCTCGACCGATACCAGCCTAAAGGGCCGAATCGGTCAGAACCTCAACCGCCGCAGAAACAGGCTTCCCCTTAATATCGATCTGGCTATTGGCTTTACGCATCTTCTCGGTCGAGATGGTGTTCACCAAATTTCGCAATTTTTCAGTCGCCACCCGGTCTTTTGCTAGGCGCGGCGAGACCAGCAGGACGGCATCGTAAGGGGGCAAAGCAAAGCGTGGATCTTCCAACTCCACGAACTCGCCGGAGGCCAAACGACCATCGGTGCGGTAAGCCACAATCACGTCGGCATCTCCTCGGCTTAGGGCTCCATACATCAGATTCGCATCCATCGACTTGATCTTGCCGAACTGCAGACCGTACTTCGACTGCACGGCTTCCCATTCCGGTCTCGACCAGAACTCGATCTCGCAGGCAGCCGTCAACTTGTCGGCATGCTGGACCAAATCGTCAATCGATTCGATTCCAAGCTCCTCGGCTTGTCCCTTCCGCATAGCGAAGACATAGTCGTTCCGGAAACCAAGGGGCCCCAAAGCCAGCACGCCACTTTCTTCTTTCAGATAGGTGCCGATATCGATCATCATTTCTGCGGTCGAGACATTGTCTTTCCGCTCCATCGCGTTCGCCCACAAGGTGCCGGTGTAGTCAACATAGCAATCAATTTCGCCTCGTTTCAGCGAGTCTAAGACGATCGTTGAACCAAGCCCAGCTTTGGCCTCCGTCTCGCGATTCTCTTCAGCCAAAACACCACGCAGGTAATCGATCAGGATGTATTGTTCGGTGAACGCCTTGCCGCCGATGACGTAGGGCTGCTCTTGCACGAAGTCGGTTGAAGCGATGGCCTCGCCGGTCAGGGAACGCGTTTGTTGTTGCTGCATAACTTTCATCAACAACGGGCTCACGGCGACTAGCACCAAGCACCCCAGCGATCCCAAAGCCCACGCGAGGCTGCGTTTCTGCGACGCTTTTTCGAGCCCGCCTAAGATCATATCTAAGAGCAACGCTAACCCAGCCGAGAAAACACACCCCACCATCAAAGCCGCCGGGTTGCTTGTTTGGAGCCCAGCGAAGATATAGTCGCCCAAGCTAGTGGCTCCCACCGGATAAGCCAGCGTCGCAGCCCCCACAACCCAGGCCGACGCCGTGCGTATGCCTGCCAAGATCGTCGGGGCAGCCAAAGGAAGTTCAACGATCCGCAGCCGTTGCCACCGGTTCAGACCAATCCCATCTGCGGCTTCCAAGCAGCCAGCATCTACCGACTTCATCCCAGCAATTGTGTTTCGCAAGATCGGCAAAATACTGTACAGCACCAACGCAATCCAGGCCGGCAGCATGCCGGTTCGGTTAAGAGCAAAGACCATGATCGCTAACAACGCCATGCCAGGAATCGTCTGGATGATGTTGGCGATGGTGACCGCTACCTTCTCGAACTTCGGTCGTCGCGAACAGTAGATCCCTAGCGGAATGCTGATCAGGACGCCCGCCAGAATGGACGAAAACGACAGGAAGACGTGCCCCCATAAACGATCTGGCAGAAAGCTTAGCTGATGCGGCAGACGAGCCCAAAAATCGGAGTCAAACATATCGGCAGCTCACTTTTCATTGCCCCAAGAGGATTGGGGAAAACTTGGTAGGGGGTGACCGGTAGCCTGTCAAAGAGAAACCAGGAAAGGGCTAAGCACTCAATTCGCGGACTAACTCGCCGTGACGTCGGGGTGTTTCCAAAAGCTTGGCAACGTAGTCATCGCCAGGATCTTGCAGTAGTTCGCGCGGGGTCCCGATTCGCAAGACTTCCCCTTGATTCATCACCGCAATCACGTCCGCCAACAGCAATGCCTCGGCCATGTCATGCGTGACAATCACCGCCGTGAGGCCGAGCGTCTCTTGAATCTTCTTGAATTCGATTTGCAGCGTATCACGGGTTACCGGGTCGAGGGCTCCGAATGGTTCGTCCAACAGCATGACTTTGGGCTCGGCAGCCAAGGCGCGGGCAAAACCTACTCGCTGTCGCTGCCCGCCCGAGAGTTCACTCGGTTTCCGTTGGGCGTAGGTTGCTGAAGGCAAATCGACCATATCGAGCAGACGATTGGCGATCGCGTTTCGCTCGGCGGTCGGTACGCCTTGCAACTTGAGCAGCAAGGTTACGTTATCGGTCACGGTAAGATGCGGCAACAGGCCAATGCTTTGAAAGACATAACCAATCCGACGCCGCAGCAAGACCGGATCTTGCTGGGTAATATCCTCGCCATCAACCAAAATGCGACCAGAGGTTGGCTCGATCAGGCGGTTGATCATCTTCACGGTGGTGCTTTTACCACTGCCACTGCCGCCCAACAGCGCCAGCACTTGGCCGGTTGGGACTTGCAGTGAAATATCCTTCACAGCGTAACTTTGCCCACCATCCCACGATTTGCTGATCTCTTGCAATTCGATCATCGGTTCTTCCGCAACAAGAGTTATCCTTCCGAGACATCCCCTTGGGTATGACTTTCGCTCAATAGTTATGGCGAAAAAAAGCGGCGTGAGGGGTAAGATTTTCTAGCGAGGTCTATTTTTCCTTGAATCTGTCTAGCCAATCACCTCGCCACTGGCCTCTCCTTCCTCGCGACTCTCCTCCGTGCCTGGGTCGTCTGGCTCTTCTTTTTTTTGCGGTTCTGCCGGGATTCCGAACGGCGCGAGCTTCTCCTGCAAGCGGCTATACTTCTCCTGCATCATCAGCAAGTCAGCCGGATGATGCTTCTCTTCGGCAACGCCCTCGAGCGTTAGTCGGGCCTGGTGCAAGACATTGGTCGCTTGATCCGCATCGCTGACACTTTCCGCAATCCGCAAATAGCCCTCGAACAATCGCTGGGATACGGCCGCACTGGTGGTGGAACAACAGCGAATCTGATCGAAGGCAGCGTGCATAACCCCAGAGAAACTCTGCCGATCGACCACCAACCGCAAGTTTCCTTCCGCATCAAACCGATTTTCATCAGGCATCCGACGACGGGCCAACTGCCCCAATGCCGCCGATAAACGATCGATACAATTCACCGCCGTATAAGGATCGTTAATTCCAGGGCTTAACGCGCGCACGGCCATTTGGGCTAATTCATGCACCGAGCAGTTGACGTCTTGTCGCGGAGAACGACTGTTGCCGAGATAGAAGGAGTCGTTGATCGCTTTGCACAGCTTCTCTTCCTCCTCCTTGGATAGGCCAGCGACCATCGCAATTGTCTCATCACGTGCGATAAAGTCGCCAGGTCGTTTCGGCAGCTCGATGATCAGGTTGTATTTGTTCGCCAGCCCCAAGAGTTCGTCTGCCTCAATCATTTGGATATACCCTTCCGAACTCGAAAGGATCTGCACGCCGTCCTGAATCGCTTTGCGTTGCTCGTCCGTGAACTTCTGGTCAGAAGGCATCTCTTGAGGTGGTGGGTCGCCGATCTTTTCGGGAAAGATGGTTTCGATCGAGTGATTCAAATCGTGTGCCAAACTAGCCACAATCTCAGGGGCCTGGGCGATCATCGTGATATGGTGGATGAAGTAAAGCAAAATCACCAAACTAGCAATCGCAAAGAGAATGGCCGCCATGACCGAGAGATGTGGGATCAAGAAGTCATCTTCGCCAATCTTGCGTACCATCTTCAGCACAACCAAGCTATAGACGGTTGTGCCGAGAAACGCACCGATGGTCCACTGCGTGGTGCGATCGCGAATCCGGCTTCGTAGCACGCGTGAACCAAACTGCGAAGAAGTGATCGAGAGGGTCACCATGGTCATGGACAGCACCACACCAACCACCGTAATCATGCCGCCAGAGATGGTCGAGAGAATCGTCTGCGCCCCATCGGTGGTCGTTTCCAGCCAAAAAGGAAGCGTCCACTTCTCCTTCCAGTTGTAGTCAAGCGTGAGCATCACTACGGCCGACATGATACCGCCCAAGGTGCACAGGATGGGCACAAACCATAAGCTGGCTCGAATCCGGTCCCACACGTTCAGCCACTTCCCATTTGCAATCATCAACGTTGCCACTTCATCGAAATGTGTTCGGTAGCAGGCGATTTGCCCACCAGGTGGAGAGCTTCGATCATACACCTTATGCTCGCCAAGACGAATGGCCGCTTAGTGGGCCTCTCTGGGGAAAGCCTCCTTTCATCTGGTGAATGGAAGCAATTACGCTTACAATTGGGTCCATCGTCGTCGGCTCCTCGCGAATCATTTCGACAGGCCAATCGCCGACGATCTCCGCCCAAAAATCGTGGTCGCCTGATGAAGAAAAGAGTCGAATACGAACTGTGTGCCACGCGATTGAAAGCCCTGGCCGATCCCGATCGACTGCGGATCGTGGAGCAGCTATTCCAAGGGGCAATGAACGTCAGTGAGCTTTCGGAGACCTTGGGGGAAGAAATCGTCAAAATCTCGCATCATCTGGGCGTTTTACGGCATGCGGAAGTCGTTCAGAGCCAGAAACAAGGGCGATTTGTGATCTACCAACTTCATCCCGACGTCGTCGCCTGCGGAAAAGAAGCGACGCCAAACTCGACACGGCGAATCGACTTTGGCTGTTGCTCGTTCGATTTAGAGCGCACGTGACGGACTCTTGGGTTGCTGCCGCTGATTCCAAGCAGGTCCGATCTCGTGGTCGACTTTTGCCCTGCTGGTGTGATTTTCTCTTGTTCGATTGCCCGAAAAATCTTTGACGTGGCAAATCGGAAACATCATAATCTCGGCTGCTTATTGATGCATACGCGAGGAATTCAAGCCTGGCTTCCATCCAATTTGCCACGCATTCTGGGGCTTTCGTAAGTCGTCCCCCTCCCCTGTTGAATTGCTATCGCAGACCTCAACAAATATCTCTTCCTTTATCCTCTGCCTGGCCGTCATCGCTATGCCGCGTCTCCTAATAGAAACAATCGCAGCCTCTGCCAACGGTTTGCCATGATTACTTGAGTCACTTTTCCATGAATCATGGCAACTTTTCGGTTCCAACACTCCAAGAACAATCGTTACTCAACGAACACCTATCACCACCATCCAAAAGAACTAACCTTTACTAGGGAATCAACACGATGGGACTACTGGACTCGCTGTTCGGAGGACTTGAAAGCTCCTCCAAGCTCACGCCTCAGGAGTCGTTCGCAGGCATTCTATTGGGTGCCAGCGGATGCGATGGACATATCGCCGATGATGAAGTCAGCGGCCTGGTTACCTGCTTGATTCGGATGAAACTTTATCAACGCTACGACGGCCGCCAATATGGCAAAACCCTGAATAAACTGCACGGCTTTATGAAAAAGAAAGGTGTCGATGCGTTGATCGATGCCTGTACGGAGACGCTTCCTCAGGAACTTCGCAAAGCGGCCTTTGCCAATGCGTGCGATATTGTGCTGGCCGACGGTGTCGTCGAGCAAGACGAGAAGGTATTTATGGAACGACTACGCGATAAGCTGCAACTCGATCCCAAAGTTGCCAAGACCATCGCGGAAGTCATGGTCATCAAGAACAAAGGTTAGGCAACACGAACCTACCAACTGCCAGCCCAAGGAATCCCTGGAATTCTGAGGCAGTACGCCTGACCAATTTTTGCTCACATCCGCAGACATCAATAAGACGATTTGGAAGTTATTGTTATGTCCCTATTTGATGATGTTCTCGACGATTCGTCGTTCGCCCCCGAACAGTTTGGTCCTCAAGAAGCCTTCGCAGGCACGTTGTTGGCAGCTTCGGCTTGCGATGGCCATATCGCGGACGAAGAAGTGGGGACTCTGGTCACCACGCTGACCCGCATGAAGATGTACCAGCACGTTCCACCACATCGTTTTAACGCGATGATGGATCGTTTGTTAGGTATTTTGAAGCGAGGCGGCCCGGAAAAGCTGATCGCCTTGGCCGTCCCGGTTGTCCCCCCGGAACTTCGCGAAACGGTTTTCGCCAACGCCTGCGATATCGTGCTGGCCGATGGCGTTGTCGAGGCGGATGAAAAGGCCTTTATTGACGACCTGCTGATCAAGCTCGAACTCGATTCACAGCGAGCCAAAACGATCGTTCAGGTGATGGTCTTTAAAAACCAAGGATAGTCTCCACCACACTTCTCGAAATCAATCCAGGGCAGCTCTTTCCTTAAGCAGCTGCTCATGCCGCTTCGGCGAGTTTCCCCAACTCGTCGCTACTCGCTCCCCATCTTGCCTGCCCCCTTTTGGAGTTCCTCTTCGATGCGTTACTCGTCGATGTTCATTGCGTCGCTGGCTTTCCTTTTTTGGTCATCGGCATGCTGCTGGGGAGAGGAGGTCGGCAAGTGGGTTCGTTGGGAACACACTTTCACGGCGGCCAACAACACCCCAGATTCAGCTGACATTTCGGTCTTGCTGACCAGCCCTTCTGGCAAGAAGATCGAACGACGCGCCTTTTGGGATGGAGGTAATACGTGGAAAGTTCGTTTTCAACCAAATGAACTGGGAACGTGGAAATTCCAAACATCCGCCCGCGATAACTTCCCAGGGTTAAGCGATCAAACAGGTAGCTTTCAATGCGTGAAGAACGCTGGCCAAACAGTCTTCCAACAGCATGGCCCGGTAGAAGTCGCCCCGAATGGTCGCTACCTTCAACACGCCGACGGAACACCGTTTTTCTGGCTGGCAGATACCGCCTGGAATGGAGCCCTCTTGTCGGACAAGAAAGACTGGGACACCTACCTTAGCGATCGTCAGAACAAACACTTCACGGCCATTCAATTGGTCGCCACCCAGTGGCGTACCGCTTATCAAAACCCTGAAGGCCAGGTTGCCTACGAAGGGGGAGACTCGCTCAAGATTCACCCTGAATTCTTCCAGCGTCTTGATGCCCGCATCGACGCGGTGAACGCACACAACCTGCTTGCCGCTCCGGTCATGCTGTGGTCGTTAGGTGATCCCAGCTACACACCGGGCAAACTTCCTACAGATCAAGCAACCAAGCTGGCCAAGTACATCGAAGCTCGCTACGGTGGCAACAATGTGCTGTGGATTCTCGCCGGAGACGAAAACTACAAACCCCAGCGAGTGGACCATTGGAAAGCCATTGGCCAAGCAGTTTTTGGCAAGCGGCAACATGCCCCGGTCACATTGCACCCACAAGGCATGCACTGGCCCTTTGATCCGTTCGCGGACGAAGATTGGCTCGATGTGCTGATCTATCAAAGTGGTCACGGCGACCACTCCAATTCGCTGGCCTGGATCCATTCTGGGCCGCCCTCAAAAAAATGGAAGCAAGCTCCAGCCCGTCCTATCATCAATGCTGAACCACCCTACGAAGACCACGTTGCCTACCAGTCCAAGCAGCCGCACACGGCCTACAATATTCGCCGCGCGGCTTACTGGAGCCTGCTGAATGCTCCTACGGCTGGCGTTAGCTACGGAGCCCACGGCGTTTGGAGCTGGGAAACCAAGCCCAATACGCCTCTGAATCATGGCGGATCTGGAATCGCTAAGCCATGGCACGAGGCCATGCAACTGCCAGGCAGTACCAACATGGGCTACCTGGCCCAACTGATGACCAGCATCGACTGGTGGACGTTGCAACCCAATAACACCATCTTGAAATCACCTTCTGGCAAACAAGATCCAGCCCAGCATGTTTCCGTTTCCAGTTCGGCGGCTGGCGACCTACTTGTTGCCTACTTGCCGGTGGGTGGCGAGGTGGTGCTCGATACTTCGCTGATTCCTGCCGTGAAGAAGTTCACCTGGTTCGATCCCCGTACCGGCCAGCGAACTTCCGCCAAGCCGAACAAGCCTGGCGTCTTCCAAGCCCCAGACAATCACGACTGGGTTCTTGTCGGAGAAGCCAACTAAGCAGACCGAGAACGGACGCTTTCTTCGTGCGGCTACTTGCCGACCTGGGGTATTCCTTGCAGTTCAAACAAGGGACGGATCTCGACGGTCCCTCGTTGGGCTGCAGGAAATTTCCGGGCAACCTCAATCGCGTCGTCTAAGTTCGGCACGTCGATAAGCACATAGCCCCCGAGCTGTTCCTTCGTTTCGGCAAAGGGGCCATCGGTCACCTCTAACCGGCCTGACTTACAGCTTAAACTGGTGGCCGAACTAACCGGCAACAAGGGAGACGCCCCCAGGAACTCTCCTTTCGCTTGCAATTGATGACAAACGTCTAACGCCAAATCCATTTGTCCTGGCAGTTCCTCTTCTGTGAAGACACCTTCGGTATGGTACATGAGCAAAATGTATTTCATTGCGATCTCCTGGTAAGGTTCCAATTTGCACACCGCTCGTGCTACCAATCGAGTCGAGGCAACCGTCGATTCAGCCAACACGCGTTGTGATGATTGGCCGAACGAAGTCATCTTAAATAGACGGCCCCTACGAAGGTCGTCTCCTCACCCCCTACAGGCCTGTGAGTTAGAAAGTGGGCACTACTTTAGGTTACAATAAGCTCGTTGATTTTCCCTCCCACCAATTCTCCTCGTTTGGAACACTTCAGCCAATGAAGACGCTGCTCCACGCTCTGACGTGCTGCTTAATGCTTAGCATGCTCGCCTCTGACGGTTTTGCCGAAACCAAGAAACCGAACATCATCGTGATCATGGCCGATGACCTTGGCTACGGCGATGTCGGCTGCTATGGCTCGAAGGCCATTCCGACTCCGCATATCGATGCCTTGGCCAGCGATGGGCTGCGGTTCACCAGTGGGTACTGTTCTACCTCGACGTGCACGCCGACCCGTTTTGCTTTTCTGACCGGCATGTACGCGTTTCGTCAGCAAGGAACCGGCATTGCTCCGCCCAATGCCACTTCGATCATCAAACCGACAACCGAGACCTTTCCGAAAGTGCTACAAAACGCTGGCTACAAAACAGCCGTTGTGGGCAAGTGGCACTTGGGTTTGGGCGAAGGGGAAGGCCCAGACTGGAATGGCGAACTAAAACCAGGCCCCCTAGAACTTGGGTTCGACTACTGCTTCCTGTTGCCCACCACGAACGACCGAGTACCGAGCGTTTACGTGGAAAACCACCGTGTCCGCGATCTCGATCCCAGCGATCCGCTGTGGGTTGGCAATAAAAACCCAGATGGCCAACCGACCGGCGTTACGGCTCGCGACACCTTGAAACTCGATTGGAGCCACGGCCACAACAATACGATTCATAACGGTATTGGCCGCATTGGCTTCTTCACCGGCGGGCACGCAGCGCGTTGGCGAGACGAAGACCTGGCCGACGAATGGGTGAAGAAATCGAAAGGATGGATCCAAGCCAACAAAGACGAACCCTTCTTTCTATTCTTCGCTTCGCACGATACGCACGTTCCTCGCATGCCGCACGAACGCTTCCAAGGCAAAACCTCGGTTGGCCTGCGTGGCGACGCGATCGTTCAGCTTGATTGGTGCGTGGGCGAGCTAGTAAACCAACTGGACGAACTGGATCTGAGCGACAATACACTGATCGTCTTCTGCAGCGACAACGGCCCGGTACTAGACGACGGCTACCAAGACGGCGCCGTTGAAAAACTGGGGGACCACCTCCCGGCGGGACCATATCGCGGTGGCAAGTACACACCGTTTGAAGGAGGTACACGCACCCCCTTCATCGTGAAGTGGCCTGCCGTTGTTCAACCGGGCGAGACCTCGGACAAGATGATCACCACGACCGATCTCGGGGCAACATTCGCCGCGATCGTAGGACAAGAAGTACCGTTCGGGGCGTTGCCAGACAGCGAAGTCCTTACCGAAACTCTACTAGGTAAAGCCGATGCCAAAGGGCGCGACTACGTGGTCGAAGAATCTCCACGTGGTATTGGTTTGCGTGTGGGCAAATGGAAACTGGTTCGCCTAAAGAACAACCAGATTTCACTTTTCAATCTAGCCAGCGATCCTGGCGAAACAACCGACGTTGCCAAGGAACATCCTGCCAAGCTGAAAGAACTGCAAACGTTGCTGGCGAAAATCGAAGCGAAGAAGTAACGCCAACCGCGAATCACTGGCAATGAAATCGAAAGGGCTCGTAACAAACGAGCCCTTTCTTCTTTTACGGTTTGCGTGCCCGTTGCCGATTGGGTTTGGGCACATCGTCAGGCAAAGGGCCTGCCAGGGGAGGTGTCTCGAAGTACTTACCCTCGTCGATTACACGTGGATCGCCACTTGCTTTCAGTTCGTCCATCAACCGCTTGGTCAACGCGGACTTCACCTCAGCATAGCTCGGCTCGTCCGCCACGTTAGTCATCTGAGCAGGATCTTTCTTCAGATCATACAGCTCGATGTGTGGCCGCTTGCCGTAGTTCCGCTCGAACAGCGGCTTCACTGCCGGATCGTTCCGATGTAGCACCAAGTAGGCTTTCGTCGGACTGGCATCGTCATCAGGAAACGTTACCGCTGTCTGGTTCGTCAGTTCATCCTGGGTAGGCGGGCTATCGCTGTCCAAGTGGTAAGGTTCGCCGAGTGGCCAGCGGTCGGGTTTGAAATTGATAATCAATTGATAGTCGGCGGTTTGAATGCCACGCATCGGGTAGGGCAAATTGCCGCTTCGGGCCATCTCAACGTGACGTTCGCGACCAGTCAGCGCAGCGGTACGGGTCGGGTCGACCAGGCCTTCTTTCTCGGACTTCAGCACCGGCCACAAACTTTTGGCTGTCATTACCTCTGGTACCGGTTCCCCAGCCGCTTCGAGAAACGTTGGTGCCAAGTCGGGCAAAATCGTAAAGTCATCAACGACCCGGCCACCTTGCACGCCTGGGCCTGCAATCGCCAAGGCGACATGCGTTCCAAAGTCGTACAGGTTGCATTTTCCTTCCGGAAAACCAGGGGGGCCGTGATCACCGCTAACGACGATCATCGTGTTGTCGAGTTCGCCAGCTTGCTTCAACTCTTCCACTAAGATCCCCAGAGCCGCATCGAATGCTTGAATCTCGCCGAGATAGTCGGCCAAGTCTTGTCGAACCACGGGCACATCAGGCATAAACGCCGGCATCTTGCCTTTTAAATCGTCAGGCTCGATCCCCCAAAGCTCTTTCCCACTGCCAGCGATCCATTTGCGATGGACATTGGTCGGACCAAACCAATAACAGAACGGAGCGTCTTCGTTTCGGTCGTTTAGAAAAGCCTGAAAGTTACCACGAACTTGGCCATAAAGTTCTTGCTTGGCCTCTTCCACCGACTTCCCTTGCTTGATCAAAGCGGTGGCCCGTTGCGAGAACTGGTTGAACGCTCCGCCTGTCTTCTCGTAGGCGTAACGCTTGCCCCCATAAGGCGCATCGACCGGAGTCCCAGGACTCCAAACCTTATAAGTTTGTCCGATATGGTAGCCAGCGTCGTGCAGCAAAAGCGGATAGCTGGGAATCGTCGGATCCCACACAGCACCACGCAAAATAGCCCCGCGACCAGTTCGCCAGAAGTATTGCCCTGAAAGCAGCGAACTGCGACAAGGCGTACACGAAGGAGCATTCACAAACGCATTCTTAAACAAAACGCCTTGCCGGGCGATCTGATCGAAATTGGGAGTCCGTACCACATCGTTGATGCCGCCAGGTTCAAGCTGACCATAGATACTCGCCTGCTTCCCCCAATCGTCGGCAAAGGCAAATACAATGTTCGGTCGCTTCGTCTCTGCCGCCCCAGATAACGACGCAAATATCCCCCAGGCAACAACCCACAGCGCAGCAAAAAGAATGCGTTTCATGAAGAGAGGTTCCTTAAGAGCAAGAGACGAGGCGACGAGAGACCGAGGTGAGATAAAGGGCGAGCGTCTTGCATTCTAACCAGTGGTACCGGCAACATCCATCTGCCGGACAATCTTCTGCAGCGTGCGGCGGTACTTAAAGTAATCGACTTCCAAACGATGCCGTGGCGTGGTCAAGAAATGCTGACGCGAGGTTGCTGTGCTGTGCGGAGTACTTTTCTGTCGGCGAAACAACTCGGCCTGGGGATCTCCCTTCCGATAGGCATTCAAAAAGCGTGCAATGACCTGGGCCTGAAGATCGGTCAACGGCCACTGTCCGCTGTTGGGTTGAATCATGCCCGCCACGAAGATCGTATCGTCCGTCGGATGAAACGCATGCAGATAAAGCTGAGGAATCCCATCCACCGTGTTCAGTAACTCTGGCTGGATGAAGGGGAACGTAAGCTGATAACCGGTGGCCACAATGATTGTGTCAAAGGTCTCGCGGCGACCGTCGATGAATTCGACCTGGTTGCCATCCAACATGCGAATATCAGGAAAGACGGCCAGCTTGCCATGGCCTGCGTAGTATGGCAGTTGGGAATTGATAATCGGATGGGCTTCAAACAATTGGTGTTCTGGCTGCGGTAATCCATATCGCTGAGGCCGACCGATCGTCCAGTCGACAACCAACTGGGAAAGCCATCGCTGCCAGGCCTGAGGAAGAGGCCAGCGTCGCACCCGGTCTCCGACCACATCGGCCGGCTTACCCCGGATGAACTTGGGAAAGAAATGGTAGCCTCGCCGCATGCTAATTGCGGCTAACCGTCCATGAATGGCGGCTTCCACGGCGATATCACAGCCGCTATTACCGGCCCCCACCACCAGTACTCGGCGATCTTGCAACTGACGGTGATGCTTGTAATCGTGTGCGTGAAGCAACTCGCCAGAAAACTGGCCAACAAACTCTGGCATTATGGGAACAGCGTGATGTCCGTTGGCAATAACCACGGCATCATACTTTTCAACCATTGAAGACAGACCGTCCGAGGGGGAAACGGTTAAGTTCCAGCCATCATTGCATTTTTCTATTCGTTTAACGGCAATTTTTTTGCGAATATACTGACCTAAGTCGAACCTCTCTACGTAAGAGTTGAGGTAAGCTAGCACTTGGTGGTGGCTGGGATACTCAGGGTACTCGTCTGGCATCGGGAAATCGGCGAACTGCGTCATTCCTTTCGAGGAGATCAGATGCGTCGATTCATAAACGCTGCTGAAGGGAGATTGAATATCCCAATTCCCACCGATCCGTTCACCTCGGTCGACACAAGTTGCCTTGATTCCTAATTGGCGCAAAGTCTTCAGCGTGACAAGCCCTGATGGCCCTGCCCCGATGACAAGCACATGAAAGTCGGCGGAGTGATGCATGGTTGCCATTGTAGCCGCTTGCAGGTGAAGGGTGAGGATCGATACAGCGGAAGATGACGTTCCATTATCACGTATTCAATCTGCTGTGAGTTTCCTCTAATCAGAAGTGATCAAACAATTGCCAGGGCCATTTTTCGTTCATTTGTAGATAATTTACCGACACCTTTGGTCTCTTCTAGTGTTTAGTAGTAGAATTAGATAATTGCAGAATTTTATTGCTGCTTATCATAACTACTGTAGTAGCCGCTACTTTTGATAGCGTGCCACCCCTCACATGAACAGATTTTTGGATAGTTGGCGTTTTTTCATACAAGATTACTAGCCTTTTGGTTAATTTCTGAAATAATTTGTTTCTTAGGTAGCAAAATTCTTTTTTAGCAGACTAGAATTTTTTACACGCGATATCAACTTTCCTAGGAAGCGCGGAACAATTCCTGGGTTGGTTTTAACCCTGGGTAACTTTTAGTTACTCAACACAACTCGATCCAAGTTGTGGTAAATCATTCGAAGAGGCTTTGAATGCGTTTCAACAAAATCACTTCTGCGGAAGATTTCCAACTGGTGAATAGCTTCGATGAAGTGAAGCGCCGTTTGTTGGAAGAAACTAAGTTTTCGGATCGGCTCGACAAGCCGTTGGCATACTGGGCTCTGCCCAATGATCGACGTCTGCCGTTGGCCTTTCTAGGCCGAACGATTGGCGACTTACTTGCCACGCCGTTCGAAGAACTCTCGGCCACTCCCGGGATTGGCCAGAAGAAAATCAGTTCTTTGGTCACCCTGCTGAACCGGGCCACCAAGGAAGACGCTGGCTTCGAGCCTTCTCAGGCTGCGGCCCCTGAAGTCGCTGCCGACGACCACTTCTCGACCAAAAGCCCGCTAGATGCCGATGGCAACTTCGATCCTGCTTTGGTTTCGGAAGTCTTGTGGCTACGTTGGCGCGAAACGGTGCGTCGTCACAACCTCGGCAACGAATGCCTGGGCCGCTTGGCGCCGACACTGATGGACTTGCCGACGGTCATCTGGAACACGCCGCTTGAGTTCTACATGGGTCACAGCTTGGCTGAAATCCGCCGCCTGAAGACCCACGGCGAAAAGCGGATTCGAGTTGTCCTGGAAGTCTTTTATCGCGTCCATGAGACGTTGGATTTGGCTCAAGGCCAACCTCATTTGGCAATTTTGCTTCGTCCGAAGTTTGTGCCGGTGCTTCAATCGTGGGGCTTGGAACGCTTGGTGGGTGAAGCCCCGCTTAGCCGCAGCGACGTAATGGATCGCCTGACTCGCCCGATGTTGCAGCAGATCTTAGTCGATGCTGGCGAAACGGTGCACGACTTAGCAGCCGGTCGCCTTGGTATCGAAGGCTCTCCGCAGAGTGTGCGAATGCAGGCCCGGAACCTGGGTGTTACCCGTGCTCGTATTTATCAACTGTTGGAAGACTGCCAGAAGATCATGTCGGTCCGCTGGCCTGAAGGGCGTCCGCTGTTGGAATCGCTCTGCCGTAAGATTGACGAGAAGCCCGGCGAATCGGAAGCCTACCAACTGCTGACCGCCACTCGCGATCTGTTCTACGCTACCAAGACGGACGAGGAAGAAGCAGGTGCCGAAGAGTTTGAAGCCTCGAGCAATTAGCTTGCTGCTTTCCTTACGATAAATAAAAAGAGGCTGGAACCGATCGGTTCCAGCCTCTTTTTTTGTTCTTGCCGGAGAGCAAACGTGGTGGTCTCCACGTTCATCCTGTCGACCGCGTACTACGCAGCGTGGCGGTGATATGCGGAGTTTTGATCTTCCGGGCGGGGCTCGAAACGAAAGGTCTGCCCCTGACCGGCGATAACCGCGCGCACCTCATCTAAATTGGGTAAACGATGCTGAGCGGCGTTCATGTCCGCCTTAGCAGTAAGAGCCGACATCATCGTCGCCAGGGAGCCACTTCCCACGCTGCGCGATAGCCAGCCTAGCTTTCCACTTCCCTTGCCCTGCGCGGCAAACCAGTTTTGATGCCGTAGCTGCAATGTCTTCGCTAAGCGAATACGTGGCGACGTTACCTGGTTCAAATCGCAAGGATCATTGATCTCGATCTGGCAATCACTGGCCACCGGGCAAACGCCGCCAGCTTGAGCAATCCATAAGGCAATGTCCAAGTCCGCATATTCTTCCAAACGCGTACAGAAACCGCCCAGCGCTTCCAGTAGCGAGTACCGATAAAAGGCCGCTTGCCACATCGGCCCTTGCATGCTGCTGGCAGTACCAGCGGCACGAACGCCCATCGTGTCGGCTTGAACACCAAAGACCGGGTCATCGCGATCGGCAAACAAAGCCGCTGGCGTAACCGCACTGACTTCCATTCGCTCGAACTTTGGGAGCACCGTATCTAGCCAGCCTACTTCGACGGTGGCACCCGCAACCAGCGTATGCACAATGGGTGCGCGGCACATCGACCAAGCAACCGCTAGCAGTTCCATCTCGGTACGTGCTGCAGGCACTTCTACCAAGCGGACCTCGTCAGCGATGTTGTACGGATCGTCGTAGTAGCCGCAATGCGGCACAACGATCTCGCAATCGCTTGGACGATTCTCCAGTAGCGAAACTAAGGTGGTTTCTAATCGGCGGGCGTTGTTCACGCTCGGGATGACGATAGAGACTTTCAGCACAGAATCTCATCCTTCTGCCGCGGCCGGTATTTCGGGGGAATGCCAAATCGCATGAGAGTATGGGGCTAGATGGCCGGGCTCACTTTCGAAGTATTCGGACTAAACATGGTCACAAGTTTACCTGTTTTGCCTCAAAACCAACGATGACGCTGGCAGAAATTGGCAATGTCGCTTTGCTAGCTGCTTGCTGCTGGGCGTTTGGGCTCGCTCGACCAGAGCTCGAGAAGCTTCAAAACCAGCTCGACGGCCTGCTCCATTTCGTCGAGGCAAGCCCATTCCAAGGGGGAGTGCGGGTTGTGCTGTCCGGTCGAAAGGTTTGGAGTCGGCAATCCCTGGGCAGTCAAAGCCGATCCATCTGTGCCGCCACGAATTACGCTCTTATTGACTTGCCGCCCCAACGCCTGATGAGCCTTTTCAGCCAATGGTACGGCTCTTGGCTCTTTGTCGAGGCCGTCGCGAAGGTTGCGGTACTGGGGCGTGATCTTGATCGAGATTTCCGAGCCAGGAAATTCCGCTTCCACTTCCTTGGCTAAGGTCCTCAGCAGATTTGCTTGCTCGGTCAGTTCCTCCGTTTCGAACGATCGCAAGATACACTGCACGACCGTCTCTGCCACGCCTCCCTGGACGATGTAAGGGTGAATGAATCCCTCTCGCTCTTCGGTCGATTCCGGTGAGAGCTTATCAACCGGCAGCTTAGCTACCAGCAAGGATGCCGCTCGAATCGAATTCACCATACGACCTTTGGCAATCGAGGGATGAATGTTCACCCCCTTGACGGTCACCGTTGCTAGATCAGCCGAGAACGTTTCGGCGTTCAACTCGTTCGCCCCTGGACCATCCAGCGTGTAGCAAACATCTGCTCCCAGGCGTTTGAGGTCGACGTGATCGACGCCGTGACCGATCTCTTCGTCACAGGTAAATAAGATCTTCAGTGGCCCGGTCACCAGCGAGTCATTCTCTAGGATACGCTGTGCCGCTTCCAAAATAACCGCGATGCCGGCTTTGTCGTCACCACCTAACAGAGTCGTACCATCGGTCGTGATCAACGTGCAACCATGCAAATCATTCAACTCGGGATTATCTTTTACCGTGATCACCTTCGAGCGATCGCCAGGCAAAGGGATATCGCCGCCAGCGTAATTGTGGATGACCTGAGGCTTAACGTTCGCTCCGGTCGTTTCCGGCGAAGTGTCGACGTGCGAATTGAGCGCCACCACGGGGCAATCGGTCACCTTGCCAGGCACGGTTCCGTAAACAATCCCGAACTTGTCTTGCTCGGCGTCGACAATCCCCATCTCGCGCATTTCTTCCGCCAGCAACTTGCCGAGCACTAACTGACCGTCGCTGCTAGGATACTTCTCGCCCGGCTCTCCGGCGGTGGTATCGATTTGAGTGTACTTCAGAAAACGGTTCAGTAATCGTTCGCGGCTCATGTCAGTTCCTTGGCTGGGCAAATTCATTTCCACCAGCTTAGTAAAACTGGCTCGAATCCAACAGACACGGTCCCTTTCTCCCGTCGTTTCAGCGGCCATGTTGTGCTAGGTTGTAGCCATCAACTTAGGCGTGCGGTGAAATTTTAGAACGGAAGGCTAAAACCATGGCGGAAGCGGCGGTGCGATACCTGGTGTTCGATGTCGAATCGGTCGCCGATGGTCAACTCGTTTCGCGACTGAAGTACCCCAACGAGGGTCTCTCGCCAGAGGAAGCCGTCAACAAGTTCCGGGCCGAACTGCTCGCGGAAAAGGGCAGCGATTTCATCCCCTACACTTATCAAGTGCCGGTCTCGGTAGCGATTGCCAAACTCGATATCGATTTGAACCTCATCGATCAGGTCGTTCTCGACTCTCCGAAGTTCCGCCCGCCGGTCATTACCGATCATTTTTGGCGAGGCTGGAAAGCGTATCGCAGGCCGACGTTCGTGACCTTCAATGGTCGAGCGTTCGATATCCCGCTAATGGAACTGGCTGCGTTTCGCTTTGGCCTGAGCGTGCCAGATTGGTTCAATTTGAATGCCAAGAACTTCGAGCAGTCGCGTTACCGCTACAACACCGATTCGCATCTCGATCTCTACGACATTCTGACCAACTACGGAGCCAGCCGGTTCACTGGTGGTTTGAACCTGGCAGCGAACCTGCTAGGCAAGCCGGGCAAAATGGAAATCGAAGGTTGGATGGTGCAAGATCTTTACCACGCGGGCAAGCTGGAAGAGATCAACGAGTATTGCCGCTGCGATGTGCTGGATACCTACTTCGTGTTTCTCCGCAGTTGCGTGCTACTAGGCAAGCTGACGTTGGAACGCGAACAAGAACTGATCCAGCAAACCAAGCATTGGCTCGAACAACGCACCGCAGAAACGCCCATCTACCAAACCTATCTCGACGGCTGGGGCGATTGGGAAAACCCTTGGGAAGCAGATAGCTAAGCGGCCATGAAGATCGGTCTGTTTTGCCCAGAAGTGCCTGGCCACCTGAATCCCATGACCACGCTGGCCAGCGAACTGGTCGCCCAAGGGCACGAAGTTACCATGGTCGGTTGTCAACGTGCGGCCAGTATCGTCGCGCGAGCTCAGCTTCCCTTCTATCCCCTGGGGCCAGACGATCCACTGAACGAAAAGCTGGAAGCAGGCTTTCGTCTGCTGGGAACCACCAGTGGCTTTCAAGCGATGATGCAGACCGGCAAGATCTATGCCCTACACTGTCAGCTTTCACAAAAGTACCTTCCTCAGGCACTCAATGAACTGAACCTCGATGGCTTGGTGATCGATCAGGTTTGCCCTGTTCCCGCTTTAGAAGCAGAACGCCGTGGCCTTCCCTATGCGGTGGCTTGCAATGCGTTGGCCGTTTATTGGGATCCCTTGGTTCCTCCGCCCCCGTTGGCGTGGGACTATCGCAACGACTGGTTCGGGCGGGCACGTAACGAACTTGCCAAGCACATGGTCTTGGCGGCTTACTATTGGTTTGCCTCTAAACGCGAAACGGTCGACCCGCTCCTTTTGATTCGGGAAGTCGAGCGAGGCGTTATCCATGTTGCTCAGCAACCAGACTTCTTCGAATACCCACGTACAACCTACCCACCCAACTTGCACTTTACCGGCCCCTGGCATCGGGCAGCCCGTGACGACGCGACGGTCGATTTCCCGTGGGATTGGCTCGACGGACGGCCGTTGATCTATGCCTCGATGGGCACGTTGCAGAACAACTTGAACCACGTTTTTCACAGCATTGTTGAAGCCGTGAAAGACTTGCCCATGCAAGTTGTGCTCAGCAAAGGGGGCGGCCTAGTCGATCTACCGGGCAAGCTTCCCGACAACGTCTTGGTTGTCGAGCGGGCCCCACAGCTTCGCCTATTAGAACGGGCGAAGCTGGTCATTACCCATGCGGGGATGAACACCGCTTTGGAGTGCCTGGCCCAGGGCGTGCCCATGCTGTGTTTGCCGGTCACCAACGATCAGCCAGGCGTTGCCAAACGGGTCGAGTACCTCGGCAATGGGCGCTGTATTCCGGTGCGTCACGTGACAACAGCGCGGCTGCAACGCGAACTTACGCGCATGCTGCAGGACGATTCCTTTCAACGGAAAGCCACCCAGTTCGCCGATCGCTTAGCCACCTACGACGGCGCCGAAATGGCCGCCAAGCTTATCGTTCAAGCACTACATTCGCAGCAGCCGGTTCCGAACCCAGCCCACGCTGCCAAGTCAGCCGCGCGGTAAGTTCTTACTTCACTTGCTCGATCGCGGCAGGCAATTCCGGATCGGCCAAGCCCAGGGCAGCACGTCCATCGTCCAGCCGAAAATTGACATCGAACTCCAAGTTTTCGATCACCGGGTCGTAGAATTTGGTGACCGCCTCAGGGGAGACATCTTTCTTCAACGGACGAACGATCCGAAAACCGACGCCGGTAGAAATCGGATCGGTGTACCACCACGGGCTAAGGGGGTTATTGGGATCTTCTCCCTTCCAATCTTCTTCCGAGCTTTCCAGCTTGGCAGCCAAACGGCAATCGATTGCCTTATCGTCCCAGCCTCCTCCCTTGAGCATCATCGACTCGACTTCCGTGGGCCAGTTCACGCTTTGCTGGGCAGAAACCGTTTTCCCGGCCAGCCGCTGGTACCCTTCTTCATCGTATTGATCGAGCACCCACTCCCAGACGTTGCCATGCATGTCGTACAAGCCAAACGGGTTCGGCTTCTTCTCTTTGACGAAGTGTGGGCGTTCTTCCGAGTTGTCGACGAACCAGCCATATTCCGCGAGCTTCTCTGGCTCGTTGCCAAAGTGATAGGCCGTGGTTGCTCCGCCAGCGGCTGCATATTCCCATTCCGCTTCGCTCGGCAAACGG
Source organism: Bremerella cremea (assembly GCF_003335505.1). Lineage (NCBI taxonomy): Bacteria > Pseudomonadati > Planctomycetota > Planctomycetia > Pirellulales > Pirellulaceae > Bremerella > Bremerella cremea. The sequence continues at coordinate 278,805 of NZ_QPEX01000011.1, read as the reverse complement.
ATTTGCTGGCCGGTCACACCACTAAGCCACTTGGTATACTGCCGCGCGGCATAGTTGGTCATGGTGATCGCCGGTAGCTGGGGGTTCTCGCCATACTTGTACGTAAAGCCAGGATCATGCAGCGGCGTAGGGATCGTGACGGCGTGGACTCGATTGGTATCCGTAACTCCTCGAACCCCATCCCGGTCGAACTTCTTGAAAATGTCGTACATCGCCATGAAGGGATAATACTGTCCCCAGGTCGTTTCCGTTTCTGCCATCCAGAACGGATCGATCGTGACGGTCACTTCCGGAGCTTCGGCAGCGGTATGCCCGGCTTCGCTTTCTGGGCTGCCCAATTTGACCGTTCCGCCAGGGATCGGAATCATTCGTAGCTTGGCCGTCGAATTGGGTACAGCTATCTCGTAAGGAACCATGTACCCTTCTTCGATCTTGACAAACGGCCCCGCTGCAGGCTGCTCGCTTTGAATTCCCACGATGTCTTCTGCCTCGGTCCAACGGGCCCAAATTGCCGTCATCAACAAGACCAGAACGATTGTACGCAGCGCAAACATGGCAGGCTCCGAAAACCAGGAGGATAGATTTCCCAAGAAGATATCCCGCGTAAACCATATTTGTCAACAAGATTCTTGAACCAAGCTACCGCAGAAGCATTCCCCTGGATTACCTGCCCGGTCCCCCTTAGCAAGCGATGGCCGTTTAGCCGTGGTAGTAGTCGGTTAAACTAGCGTGTTGCCGGAGTTAATCTAACGGTTTGTTAACCGGTGCCATGCTCTCGTCTTCGTGAGCCTGCGAAGCGAACAAGAACATGCCGACGAACACGACGGCATGGCACCCCAAACTCTTCCGGCAGAAGTAACGCCGGTTTAGTTGCATGACTGGTCGGTTAAGCTAGGAGCGTGGTTCGAATTTCCCCTGTCAGAAGATTGCCTCCCAGATGAACACGCCCGATTCCGTTGGCCAGCAACTGCATGCCCTGAACCAACTTCGAGCGGACCTCGCTGCGGCGGAGTCGCATGCCCAATTAAAGCAGGCGTTGGGCGATCCCTCGAATCGGGTTGTTGAGCGCGCAGCCGAGTTGATCGCCGAGACAGAAGAAAACTCCTTCACTCCGCCACTCTTGAAAGCCTATTGGCGACTCAAACGGAATCCCCTCAAGAAGGACCCTGGCTGCCTCGGTAAGACGGCGATCGTGAAAGCGTTAATCCAACTTGAACATACCGACCCAGAGGTCTTCCGCGACGGGGTCGTTTATCAGCAGATTGAACCACACTGGAAAGGAGACCGCGACACGGCTGCGGAACTGCGTGGCATCTGCGCGATCGGGCTGGTCCACTTCGTGCCGACGCTCGAAGTATTGAATCACTGCGCGATGCTGCTTGTCGATCGATGGCCGGAAGCCCGCTTAGGGGCGGCGCAAGCGCTGGGTGCCCTGGGACAAGCCGAGGCAACGCCCCTATTGCGGATGAAACTAAAACTAGGGGACGATCAAGCGGAAGTTCACGGCGAATGCTGCTCGGCGTTATTGAAGATTGACCGAGAGGCAGGCCTTGAAATCCTCCGTCCCTTTCTCGCTTCGCACGATGCCGATTGCTGCGTGCAAACGGCACTTGCCCTGGGAGAAGCCAAGCTCCCTGGCACGTTCGATCTATTACGAAGCACCTGGGGGCATCGGTCGGAACTGGGGGTTCGCGAAAGCTTGCTCCTTTGCATCGGCCTATTGCGTTCGTCTGAATCGCAAGACTTCTTACTCTCACTAATCGATGCCCGCGACCTCCGCACCGCAGCCGATGCGGTCAAGGCCCTCCGCCTTCACGGCGACCAAGGAGAAATCCGCCAGCGCACCGAAATGGCGGTCGAGAAGACCGGCAGCGAGGAACTTAGGCGTGTGTTTCGCACCGAGTGGCAATAAGAAGGCTGGCTTCGCTATTGCTCTTCGGAATAAACGGGAGACGGACAAATGAGCAATACGTTATTGCTACGACATTATCCAATGCCCATCAACGAAAATAATTGCACCTTCATCTCCCTATCACTAATATGGTCGCACCGCGATTATCAGCTTCATCATAGTCCCCCAATGCGAATGCCCTTTTTATGCGCAAGATCAAGACAATCTATTCTGCCAGCAAATGGTTCTTAGGCGGCTTCGTCCTTGTTGGCGTCGGCATCACCCAAGCCATTTATGGTTGGATTGGAGAAGCAATGTGGATGCGGGCTTTGTATGGCGTGGTTTGCCCGCTGTTAGGCATTTTGATTTCGCTGATCGGCTTTGCGATTCTATATATCGAAATTTTTGGCACGGAACAAAAGCCAGGAAAGGCTGCGGAGCCCAAGCAAGAAGCGGGCTAACTCCGACGCGATATTCTTGTCACGTTTCTTTCCTGATGAGTTACCGCTTTTCCTTCGGCAAGGTAGCAATAGGCTGGGCCGCGCCTCCTTCGTAGATGCTGAACTCGGCCCAGACCGGTAGATGGTCTGAAATCTCCAAACCTTCGGCCAACGTCAGATTGTATTGTCGCAAGAAGTCGAACACGCCGCTGCGACAGGTGTATTCGCTGGTGGCAGTCCGTTGCATGAAGATGTTGTCGTACAGTTCGGTCCCGCGCGTGTTGGTCGTCACACCACTGATTGCCCAGTTAATGCCTGGGATGGTGGCCAGTTGACCCATCTTCGATTCGTTCGCATTGAAGTCCCCCAGCAAGATCACGTCGTCCTCTTGCCGTCCGTCGTCTCGTACCGCGCGGAAGACGTCGTCCATCACGTTCATCTCTTGCTCGACCTCGTCTGGGTCGACATGCACGTTGACTAACGTGAACGTAAACGCCTGACTCGGATCAGGCCCGCGAACACGGAACCAGGCAATTAGCGGTTCGCGATGCAAAACGTCGTACGGATCTTGGGCCGTATAAACCTGCGATCGATCGACCTGGAGACTGGCCGTATCGAAGATATAGGCAAACTGTTCTTTGCTTTGTGTTCGTCCCAGCCGAGGGCCAATGACGAAATCGTAATGTCGGCCGGTGGAGTTGATCAGCTCTATAAAGCTAGGAATTAAACCGTCCGACTTGCTGCGGATTTCCTGAATCGCCACTACATCAAACTGGCGAACTATTTCCGCCAAGCGGGCCATGACTTCCGGCTTTTGCGATTTTGCGGTGCCAAAGACTTGAATATTGAACGAAGCGATACGGATAGTATCTTGCTTGCGGGCCATTGTCGGGACGGTGCCCGGCAAATGATCCTCTGTTCCAGAAGCTGCCGCAGAGTCATTGCGCGGAACGACAACCAGGTTATCTAACCCGTTAATCTGGTAATTCTGAAAGAAGAACCAAGCGCCAGCACCAGCAACGATGGCCAACAGCAAGGCACTAACTCGCTTCACCGCTTTCTCTCCCGCGATCGATTCAGATCTAACAGTACGTCCCGAAAGTCTTGAGCAACGGGACTAGTCTTTCCACACTTCTCCGCTGCGCACACAACAGGGGTGCGAGACCTTACAGCAAACAGGCAAAGCGGTTCCAGATCATTTCCGCGCGAAATCGTTGTCAGACGTGCTATCGGCGCCTATCTTGGAGGGGGTTTGATTCTGCTTTCAGGAGTTACTTTCTTTTGCACCGGACTGCTATCATCGCGAACTTGCTCTGGCTTGCTCTGTGCCCCTTGGCATTGCGCGGCGAAGTCGTAGAGTTGTCCAACGGTCGCCAGTTGGATGCTACGCCGGTTCACAATTCAGCGCGAGCCCAAGCGAGCCAAGTGGAATTGGAAGTGGGCAGCTTTGGTACCGTTGTCCTCCCGAAAGAGCAGATCCGCCGGGTTGAAAGTCCGCAGATCTCAGAAGACGCCTACTTTGACGAAGCCAGCAAATACGCCGACACGGCCGAAGACCAATGGAAATTGGCTCAATGGTGCAGCCAGAACGGCTTAGAGCATTCTTTCCTACGCCACGCTCAGCATGTGCTTGAATTAGACCCCAACTTCGCCCCAGCTCGGCACGTGTTGGGCTATCAACAGCGGGGCACGCAGTGGGTTAGCCAAGACGAGCTACAACGCGAGCGTGGTTACATCCGGCACGATGGCAAATGGATGACCGTACAAGAAGCCGCGCTGGCTGTTGCCCATGAAAAGCACAAGCAACGCCTAGTCGATTGGTCGTTACGTCTACGACGATGGCGGCAACAACTCGGCAAAAGCAAAGCCCCGGAAGTGCAAATCGATTTTGAAAACGAGAGCGATCCGGATATGGTGCCTGGCCTGATCAGCTTGCTAGGAGACGAGGCAAATTCCGATTTGGTCGAACTTTACATCCGTGTTCTCGGTCGCATCGATAGCTACCAGGCCCGTACTTTCCTGATGGAGAACGCCGTTTTTCAAAACAATCCGAACCATCGGCTGCTTTGCCAGCGCGAAGTCGTCCGCAATAAAGACCCGCGGATGGTCGAATTCTACGCAAGTTTCCTGAGAAGCTACGACAACGCGATCGTTAATCGCACGGCCGAAATCTTGGGCCTGCTCGACTACCCGACGGCGATCGGGCCACTCGCCAGCGCGTTGCAAACCCGTCACCTGGCCCCTCATTCGGCGAATTACACCTATTTTTACACTGCGGCTCGCCCTACTTTGTTCTTTGATATCAACGGCCCGCGGGCCTCGTACCGCTCGTTAACGCTGCAGCAATTCCTCAGCCGTAGCAATAATGCCTACGACACGGTATGGATTGAAAACCACGGCGTTCGCCAGGCACTAATTAAGATCTGCGATGGAGAAGACTTCGGCTTCGATCCTGCCCCCTGGAAGGCTTGGTACAAAAAGGCTTACGCCCCCCAATCGCCTAACATACGGCTTTCCCGCGACCATTAATTGCGGCGGAAAGTATTTCACCCTTCAACCGCGTTTTGCTGCAAGTCTTCCAGATCGATGAATTCGAGCGTCGAGATATGTGTCGACTCGAGTACAACCCTCGGAGCGACGCCGGCTTCAAATGCCTCTTTCCAACGAAGCGCGCACAAACACCAGCGATTCCCAGGTTTAAGTCCAGGAAAGCCCCATTCGGGATGAGGCGTGGAAAGGTCGTTCCCCACATGCCGCGAAAAAGCCAGGAATTCCTCGGTCATCTCAGAGCAAACCAAATGCAGCCCCGTATCATCCGCTCCTGTATTGCAGCAGCCATCGCGATAGAAACCGGTTAATGGGTCGTGGCTGCAATCTTGCAGGTCCGTTCCGAGGACATTTTTTGCCATGATGTACTGATGCTTTCCGTCTAAAGGGAGATCCAACTTTGCGCTAACGCCAATCTTAACGGGCGATCGGTTGCCGCAAGTCCCCATTGCGGGAGAACTTACCCCAAATGGTGGGTCGAATAGGGAAAACTTGCAATTCTTTCTCGGCGCAACTACGATACCGGAGTATCTCGGTACCGTTTTACTGTACTGAATTCAACACCTTGTACTCCCCGACGTAGAGTGGAAGGTGCTCTTCAAGGACGAAGGACGACGGTTAAATCAATCGTGTCTTGTGAGGGATCTCACCGTCCGCGGCTTCGCGGAATCGTCACTAGCTAGTCCGAAAAATCAAGTCTTCACGCCGTAGCGCCCTTCGAGCGCGGCCAACCGATCGGTTCCTGGGGAGTTTATTTTGATGACGAGGAACGTTATCGCCTGCGGGCTATTGTCCTGCCTAAGTCTGTTGCTGCCTGCCTTGGTAACCCAAGAATCAGCGGCGCAAGACACTGTTTTGACAGACCTGTACGGCAGTGGTGTCCACGCCTACTACCGGGGAGACTTCGCCGAAGCGCAGAAACTACTCGGAACGGTCGTCGAGGAAGGCACATCCGACCCACGCGTTTATTACTTCCTTGGCTTGGCCGATCATAAGCTAGGCGAAGAGGATCAAGCCAAAGCCAACTTCACCAAAGGGGCCGAACTAGAACTAGACCGTTCTCAAGTTTACCCCGTCAGCAAGTCGCTGGAACGAGTCCAAGGTTCTGAACGCTTGTTGCTAGAAGAATATCGAGAAAAGGTCCGTACGGCAGTCTATCTGCAGAAGAAGAAAGAAGAACGCGCCCTGTACGAAGCTCGTAAGTCGGCCGAGGAACAAGTCCTTCGCAGTCGGGCGAAGAAAGCTGCCCAGGACATCCCGGTTAAAGTTCCTGCAGCGGACGAAACCGATCCGTTCGGTTCGCCAGGCGCCGCTGCCGTGCCAGATATGCCGGCTCCGGTCGAAGAGACAGAAGAAGCTGCTCCTGCCGATCCTTCCGCCAACCCATTTGGTGGTGCCCCGGCAGAAACTCCCGCTGTCGATACCAACCCGTTTGGCGAATCGCCTGCCGCCACGCCAGCAATGGACACCAACCAGTTTGGTGAAAGTCCGATGCCGGGCATGACCAACCCCAGCGAAGATCCCTTTGGTGCTTCCCCGAACACACCTGGCGAAGGCAATCAATTCGGAGCCGCTCCGGTTGATCCTCCTGCACCCATGACCATTCCGGCTGCTCCAGCGAACGACCCGTTTGGTGCGCCTCCAGAAGCTGCTCCTACCGACGAACAAGATGCCGTCCTGCCTCCTGATGCGATGAACAACGGTCTGGGTGCCGGCCCCAGCAAGCCAAACCCGGTTACCGCAGCAATCTCGGCAATTGGCGGAGCGTTGATTCCCAGTGTCAAAGTTCCTTCCATGCCAGGCATTCCAGGGATGGGGCCAGCCACGCCCGCTGACGGTGGATTTCCTGCAGGCGGTCCGATGCCTTCGAATGATCCCTTTGGTGGCCCTCCAGCCAATAACAACGATCCATTCGGTAGTTCGGCACCACGTCCTGGGGATATGCCAGCACCGAGCAACGATCCATTCGGCGGGCCGATGCCACAGCCTTCGAATGGCGACCCGTTTGGCGCTTCGGCACCTCCGGCGAATGCCCCTGGCAACGATCCATTCGACGAAAAGCCTGTTCCCAAACCAGCCGGAGACGATCCTTTTGGCAGCTCGGCACCACCATCCGACGATCCATTTGCTACTCCGCCGGCTTCTAAAAATGAAGAGCCGATCATGCCTTTAAGCCCGAAGGGAGAAGAACCTTCGGATGATCCTTTCGGCGCCCCACCCACTTCGGATGATCCCTTCGGGTCGCCGCCAGCTTCAGACGATCCGTTTGGTGGGCCTCCTGCCTCGCCAGCAGAGGCACCAGAAATGCCCGCCAACGATCCATTCGGCGACAACTAGTCCGGCAGGCGCAAGCTTGCCCGGCGAAATGCTAACGAACGAAACAAAGGCGCGTTGCATGAACGCGCCTTTGTTCCGTCTCGGATACCAAATCCGATACGCTGCCTCCCCCCCTCTCACGCCCCTGGGCGTTCCTGCCTATATCGAGGAAAGCTTCTCATGCTGCGTTTTGCCATGCTGCTTGGTCTCGCGCTTTTGTTGGGCAGCACGACTGACCTTACCGCTGCTCCGCAAATTGAAAAAGCCTCGCTGTATGGTCTGACCAGTGGCAAGACAACCCATCTGACGCTCACCGGCAAACAACTTGCTCCGAGCCCGGTGATCAAGCTCGACTTCCCTGTCAGCGACGTACGGGTGCTGCCGGGTTCGAATGGGCAGACCATCGAACTGGAAATCGACCTTCCAGCAGAGACGTCTCCTCGGCATGGTCACCTCCGAGTCGCCACCGAGACCGGCATTTCAAATCCAATCACGCTCGGCATCGATTCGCTTCCCCAAGCTTCCTTCACCGATACGATCGACGCGCTACCGATCGCCCTTTCTGGCAAACTTTCTGGTGCTCAACTGCTAACCACAAGCTTCACAGGGAAAGCTGGGCAACGGGTGGCAATCGAAGTCGAGGCGCAACGGTTGGGCAGCAAGCTAGAGCCGCTGGTCAGCTTAGTCGATAGCCGCGACACGCAGTTGGGCTATTCATCGCGTGAAATCTCCCTGCATGGCGATGCTCGCCTGGTGGTAGAGCTACCCCGCGATGGGCTTTATTCCATCAAGCTACAAGATGCCCTCTTTCGAGGAGGATCGCCGGGCCATTTCCGCTTAAAAATTGGTGATCTCGCCTTTGCCGATCGCGTTTTCCCTTTAGCCGTTTATCAAGCAGAAGACGCAGCCTCGCTTAAACCACTAACCACGTTGGCGACGGAACCTCCCTTGGATGCCCGTTTAACCAACTGGGACGCAAATGATCCTACCGTGACCAATCTTTCCGTCGAAGTTATCGGAGCAACGACTGGGCCTCAGCCAACCGTTGAGCGTAGCGACATACCAGAATTCCGCGAACCTGAGTCCTCTGAGAGTGCCACTTCGATCGGGGCGGCCCCGCTGGGCATCAGTGGAATCTTGCGGGAACCGAAAGAGCGAGACGAGTTCTTGATCGATGTCACCCCCGGCACCAAGTATCGGGCGGAAGTTTTCGCCCAGCGGATTCACTCGCCGGTCGACGCCGTTTTGGAAGTTCGTAAACCTGACGGCGCGATGTTGGCAACTTCGGACGACCAAAGCAACACGCCCGACCCTGCCACCACGTTTGATGTGCCGTCAGAGGTTCAGCAAGTCAAACTTGTTGTTTACGATCTTAGCCACGCTGCCGGCCCAATGCATGCGTATCGTTTGCGGGTCACGCCCGAGAATCGTCCTGATTTTCAATTGCACGTTGCCCAGCAAAGTATCAACATCCCTGCTGGGGGAAGTGCTGTTGTGGAAGTCGTAGCTGAACGACGTGGCTTTAACGAAGCGATCGCACTTCGCTTTCCGCAATTGCCGCCTGGCGTTACGACTTCGCTGCACGAAATCCCAGCCCGGACCGATCGAGCGCTGGTTACCTTCACTGCGGCCAGCGATGCTCAAGCGACCAGCATCGGCCCGATCATCGGCGAGACGAAACTCAACGGGTTGCCAATCGTACGTGAAGCTTCCATTGGTCCGAACAAGCCGATCTTTGGTCTAGCGCCGGAAACTTCGCAGCTTGGATTCGGCATTGTGCAAAAACCAAAATTGCTCGTGACTTGGAGCAGCGACCTGCCGGATGATGCCTTGGGGTTAGGACAAGTGACGGCACTTCCGCTGAGCGTGAAACGTGCTGAGGGACAGACAGGCCCGGTCCGCTTTTCCTTGATTACCTCTCAAGTCATCCCCCAAGACAAAGGCAAGCCCGATCAGTCCAAGGCCATCAAGTTGGCTAAGGAAATCATTCTGCCAGCCGATCAGACAGACGCCACGCTTACCCTCATTACACCGCCGCAGTTGGACGATATTGCCTGGGACATCGCCGCCAAGGCCGAACTCCTCTCGGCCGACCAGCAGAAAGTGCTGGCCACCGCAGTCAGTCCAGCGAAACGGTTTTCGTTGGGGTCGCCGCTCTTCCTTGCCCTCAGCGGCGAGACCGTGGTTCGTTTCCAGGGGAAAATCGAGCGAGCCGGCGGCTTCCAACATCCGGTGATTGTGACGGCCAACGGCCTTCCACAAAATGCAAAGTCGGCTGCTGTCGAAGTCCCGGCGGATAAATCCGAGTTTACGATCGAGATTACCTTGCCCCCAGGCATTAAGCCGGAACAATTAGCCAGTGTCCATCTGATTGCCACCGCCAAACGTAACGGGGAAGATGTTACCAGTAACCCTATTTCCATTAAACTAGAAACTGGCGCAAAGTAGGCTTTCTTTCACCTTGGGCGGTAATTTGTTCTTTTTCCCGCTCCTTGGACCGGAAAAAGTTGACTTGTTCGCCTATACTACTAATAAGATTTCACGCCGATCCTCCAGTAAGATTTCGGGGGATATCATCGAGATTCTCGCTGATTTACAATAGGCGAGAACCGATCTGAGGCTGTAGTTTTGCAATTCAAGAAAGAGATCAAGCGAATGCGTTATCTTGTTTTGACCTTGGCAATTGTCTGCCTGGCAACCACTTCGGCTGCCGCTGCGGAAGTGGCCGGTATCAGTCAGACCAAACCCGAATCTGGCCCATACGTGAAAGTCGAACAAGGCTATATGGTGCCTTACGAATTCACGATTCCCGGTACGCAAACCACTTTGAAGATGATCCCAGTCCCTGGCGGCAAGGTGAAACTGGGCAGTCCCGAATCGGAAGAAGGTCATACCGATGCTGAAGGCCCCGAGGTGGAAGTCACCGTCGGACCTTTCTGGATGGCCGAGCATGAAACGACTTGGGCCCAGTACAAGCCGTACATGGACCTCTACAACATCTTTAAGAAGTTCCAGTCCAAGAGAATTCGTTTGGTGAACGACGATAATCGAATCGATGCGATTACCGCCCCCACCCCGTTGTACGAACCCAGCTTTACCTTCGAGTATGGCGAAGATCCTCAACTGCCCGCCACAACCATGACCAACTACGCCGCGCGCCAATACACGAAGTGGCTTAGTGGTGTGACCGGCAATCAATACCGCTTGCCCAGCGAAGCCGAATGGGAACATGCTGCTAGTGGCGGAGCAGAAACAGCATACCACTTTGGTGACGATGCCGAGAAACTAGATGAATTCGCTTGGTTCGATGGCAACGCCGAAGAGAAGCCGCACCTTGTCAAAGGCAAGAAGCCCAACCAGTTCGGCTTGTACGACATGCACGGCAACGTGTGGGAATGGGTTCTCGATCAATACAGCGACGAAGGTTTCGCCAAGCTGGAAGGCAAGAAAGACCTAACCGCCCTTGATACGGTTAATTGGCCAACCGAACCTGAACCGTTGATGGTTAAAGGTGGTGGCTGGGACGAGGACGCCGAGAATTGCCGCATCGCCGCCAAGATGGGCAGCAGCGAAGACGATTGGAAGGAAGAAGACCCCAACATTCCGCTAAGCCCTTGGTGGTTCACCAGCTATCCTTCGACCTGCGTTGGCTTTCGCGTGATTCGTCCGCTGGAAGAAGTGGGTAAGAAGGAAGCCGTGAAGTTCTATCGACCTGACATCGAGTTCCTCAACCTTGACGTGAGCGACCGCTTGCTGGAAGGTCGTGGCATCATGGGCTTGGTCGATCCAGAATTGCCGAAAGCGATCAAGAACGAAGGGTAATCCGCTTCGTTTCCCTGAGGCCGATCATTGCTGGCCTCGGAAAGATTAACGCCAAAAAAGGCCAGCCGAGAAATACTCGGTTGGCCCTTTTTATTAGGTTTGCTCCTTCTCGGCTGATAGACGCTGCTTCGCTCCTGCCCCCGCGTACCGCTCTGCATTTGCTTGCGCCGACGAATTGACTCTGCTTTCGTCCGCTTACAAAATGAGTAACAGCTCATTTCTGGCTCACCTTGTCTGGGGTTCACGCGCGCGTCGTAGTCGAACTTCGTCTGTCCCACCTTTTTTTGCTGGCTTGCTGGGAGATCTCATGTCCTCAACGTTCCGCTTCTTTGCGTCCTTGTTTCTTTTGACCACACTGCTCAGTCTTCAAGTAATTTCGTCAGCCCAAGCGGCGGATACCACGAAACCGAAGCAGCCGAACATTCTGTTCATCATGGCGGACGACCACGCCTATCAGGCGATCTCGGCTTATCCCGGCGCACTGAATCAAACTCCGAACATCGATCGCCTAGCGAAAGAAGGCATGCGGTTCGATCGTTGCTATGTGACCAACAGCATCTGCGGGCCGGCACGGGCAGTGATCTTGACCGGTAAGTACAGCCACTTGAACGGCTTCATCGACAATCGCAGCAAGTTCGATGGTAGCCAACTTACTTATCCAAAGCTGCTGCAAAAAGCAGGCTATCAAACGGCGGTCGTCGGCAAGTGGCACTTAGTCTCTAACCCAACTGGCTTCGATTTTTGGAGCGTCCTGCGCGGCCAAGGCCCTTACTACAATCCGCAGATGCTGACCTCGGAGGGGCCCAAAAAGTACGAAGGTTACACTACCGATATCATCACCGACATCGCACTCGACTGGCTGAAAGAAAAACGGGATCCCAACAAGCCGTTTCTGTTGGTCTACCAACACAAAGCCCCTCACCGCAATTGGATGCCCAGCCCCAAGCGCTTGAACAAGTACGACGATGTCGAGTTCCCTGAGCCAGAAACGATGTGGGACGATTACAGCAATCGGGCCAGCGGAGCGAAAAACCAAGACATGACGATCGCCAAAACGATGAACCAAAACGATCTCAAATTGAATGCTGCGCGCGGCTTAACACCAAAGCAGAAAGAGGCCTGGGACGCGGCATACGGGCCGAAAAACAAAGCCTTTGAAGAAGCTAACTTAACCGGCAAAGACTTGGTGCGTTGGAAGTATCAGCGCTACATCAAAGACTACCTTCGCTGCATTGACTCGGTCGACGAGAATGTTGGTCGCGTACTCGATTACCTGGACGACGAAGGCCTCACCGACAACACGCTGGTCATCTATACCTCGGATCAAGGCTTTTATCTCGGCGAACATGGCTGGTTCGACAAACGCTGGATGTACGAAGAATCGTTCCGCACACCGTTGTTGGTGCGTTGGCCCGGTCACGTCCAACCTGGCACTGTCAGCGATGCTTTGGTCATGAACATCGACTTCCCCGAAACCATGCTGGCGGCTGCCGGTGTGAAGATCCCGGCCGAGATGCAAGGAGAAAGCCTGCTACCTATCTTGGAAGGCGACGGCCATGCCCCCAAAAACTGGCGACCGGCGTTGTATTATCACTATTACGAATTCCCTGGTGCCCACAGCGTGCCACGACACTACGGCGTATTCGATGGACGCTACAAGCTGATCAACTACTATCAGCTCGGCGAATGGGAGCTGTTTGATTTGAAAGAAGATCCCCACGAACTAAACAGCGTTTATGGCCACCCAGACTATGCCGAGGTGCAAACCAAGATGCATCAGCAGCTGGACGAACTGCGAAAGAAGTACCAAGACGATACGCCGAAGCCAAAGGACAAGCAGTAATCAAACAATCGGCGCATAAAAAAACCTGGCTGAGTTTCCCCAGCCAGGCTTTTTTTATTTCGAGCAGTCTTCGTTTGGTTTAGTGAACGCTAACCAGACGACGACGAGCTGGAACGTAGGTCATGGTGTCAGCCGGAACTGGAGCCGGTGGCATCATGTCAGCTTCGGTTGGTTCGCCAGCTTCAGCCGGAGCCGAGTAGGTAGCACCACAACCGCAGCCGTCGCCGCAACCAGCATCGCAGCCGGTGTCACAACCACAGCTCGTTCCGCAGCTCTTCTTGCAGCAGAACAGGCGAGCGATGGCGTCCTTCAGCGGGGTGCAGGACTTTTGGCATCCGCACTTGCCGGAGAACAGACCGCAACCTTTGTGGCAGGACGAACCGCACGAAGGAGCACCGCAGGTTGGTTCGCAACCGCAATCAGCAGGAGCGGCACAAGTTGCTTCTGGTGCACAGCACGAAGCTTCAGGAGCGGCACACGAAGGTTCGCAACCGCACGAAGATCCGCAGTGGCTCTTCTTGCAGGAGAACAAGTTGTGCAAAGCGTCACGAAGCGGAGTGCAGTGCTTCTTCTTGCAGCAGCTGGTGGCACAAGTGTCACAAGCGTCGCAAGCCGAAGGAGCAGCACAAGTTGCTTCAGGAGCACAGCAGGTCGGTTCCGGAGCACAGCAAGTTGCGGCAACCGGAGCACAGCAAGAAGGTTTCGGCATGCAGCAACGCGGCTTTGGCGTGCAGCACTTCGGTGTTTGACAGCAGGACGTATCACAACCACACCCGGTACCGAGCATTTGGTTCAGAAGTCCCCCGGCAGTCGCTTGGCTACACACGAAGGTGACCAACAGCGTTGCCAATAGCATGTTCCATTTCATCGAGTCATTTCTCCTTCTGAGTGGTGGACTCCAGATCCCAATATCCTCTGTCGCCAGGCCGGCGCTCTCGTGAACAATCACGGTATGCGACTACCACGCCGCGATTGCTCGCACCCCTAAAGCTGTCCATATGGCGGGTTGGACAACAAACCTCAGGAGTTTGAGCGTGTAGTCGAACCTGGTTAATCAAAGAGAATTGGTCTCTATCGTCTCCACAGTCCTCTACCTAAGTTTCGTCGAGCCAATCCTTGACCCGAAGTTCCCCATCGAAACTCGGCAGCCCCTCATGATCCGCCAGAGGGAATTCCGTTTTCGACATACCTGTGTAGTTATGTCTGAATGTCCGTATCGGCGGATTCGGAGGCTAGGCTTGATCACTCGAAACCAATTTCAGCTACTTGGTTTACCTCTCTGTTTGCGAGAAGTTTACCTGCCACGCAAGCCAGGCAAACCTTGACGATTAACACCCCTCTGACAACCATCAAACTCAACCACCTGGGGCCGCAAAATACATGCTATTCGCTACAGCTTAACAGCATTCGCTCGGTATCCCCTCCGGCGCGTGGCAGGTAAAATATTTGAGAAGCAAAGGGGCCTCATCCGCCTAAAACGAGCCACGACCCGCCCAATTACCCGGAGCAAGCATGCCCTCGACGCCGCCCGCACAAGGATACGAAATCGTTGACTTCGCCCAGATCCCAGGGGTGCCCTGCCCTTGTGGCACGGCCAAGCGCGGTTTGGCTGATGTGAGTGACTACCCAGGCACAATCCACGTCACCGAAATCTCAACAGATGCCAAAACTCACTACCACAAAAGACTTACCGAGACATATTTCTTTCTCGAGTGTGGCGAAGATGCCAAAATGGAGCTAGACGACGAGATTCTGCCGGTACATCCTGGAATGTGCATCATGATTCGACCAGGCACCCGGCATCGGGCACTTGGCAAAATGAAGATCGTGAATATCGTTTTCCCCAAGTTCGATCCTACGGACGAATGGTTCGACGAATAGTCCACCCGCTGGCTTCACTAGGAGGCTGCCCATAAATCCTGCCTTAGAACCCCTATTTTTCGCCTCCAGATTGCTAGCAGCCGCAACTTCCTGCTCCCCTTCCTGAACTGTGCAGACCGGAGAATCCTTGCATAGTCGTTTAAACAGGTATAAGCTGGAAGCTGCGTTTCGCCTACACCCTCCAACGATTTCTAGAGATACCTATGTTCCGGCCTATCGCTCTCATGCACTTTCCAACGGCGGCCTCAGCGACGTTGGTGCTGTTGTTGTCTCTCGTTGTCACGTCACTTGGATGCACGCCACCTCCTACTGGGCGTCCTTCCACCGACAACACAACCCTCAACACCACCGTTCCTCGCGATAAATCACCCGAGCCGTTAGAAGACCCGGCCAATCTTCCAGCCGACAAGACCGAAAAGGCTGTCGAGAACGCCGAAGTCACTCCGGCATTGCCCAGCGAAGAATTAACGCCGGTACTCACCCCGGACGATCTTCAGGGCAAAACCGAAGCGTTGGATATCAAGACCGATCCTCCCGCGAATAGCGAAGACCTGACACCCCCTCAGGTCACGCCAACTCCGGAAGACGCCATGAAGAAAGAGGAAGCGGTTAAGGAAGAATTGAAGGAAGAGCAAAAAGAAGAGCAGCCAGAGAAGCCCGCTGCTGAAACGACCTCTGCCAACCAAGCCCCACCAAAAGCAGAACCCGCCGCAGAAGTTGCTTCCGCGAAAACAACCACCACCGCGACCTCGGCGAAAGCTGCTAGCAAGGTCGATCCTCAGGATTGGCTCTATTGGCGCGGCCCTGAGTTCAACGGCATTTCTCGCGCTACCGGTTTGCCAGATAGCTGGAATCCAGAAGGGGGCGAAGGGAGCAACGTACTTTGGACTCGCGACGACCTGGGCACGCGCAGCACACCGGTTGTCATGGGCGACAAGCTCTTCATGCTGGCCGCAGCCGAACAAGGAACGCCTCGTGAAGGAGAACGTGTTGTCTGTGTCGATACCAAGACCGGCGACACCATCTGGGAAAACCGCTTCAACGTTTATCTTTCCGACGTGCCGGTCGAACGTGTTGGCTGGTCGTCGGTAACTGCCGATCCGGAAACGAACACCGTCTTCGCTTTGGGGGTTGCTGGCCATTTCCAATGTATCGACGCCGATACCGGTAAGACGGTTTGGCTTCGCAAGATGCACGAAGAATTTGGCATGCTGACCACCTACGGTGGCCGAACGAACTTCCCGATCGTTTACGAAGACCTGGTCATCATCAGCGGTATCGTGATCGGCTGGGGCGACATGGCCAAACCAGCTCACCGCTTTCTGGGCATGAATAAAAAGACAGGCGAAGTGGTATGGTTCACTCAAACGACTCCCCTTCCTTACGACACCACCTATAGTGCCCCCAGCATTAAGATCGTCAACGGCATTCCGCAGTACATCATCGGTGCTGGCGACGGCAAGATCTGGAGCATTCAGCCCCGCACCGGCCAACACAACTGGAGCTTCTCTTTCGCAGCTCGTGGTTTGTACGGCACCCCGATCATCGAAGGGGACACCGTCTTCATGGCCCAAGGGGAAGAAAATGTGAGCCCACGCGAAGAAGATGGCAAGATTATCATCGACGTCGACAACACGATGGGTGCTGTCGTGGCGGTCGATGCTACGCAATCAGGCGATATCTCGGTCACCGGCCAGAAGTGGAAAGTCGTTGAACTGAACGGCAATCGCAGTGCTCCGCTGTATGTGAACGACAAGTTGTACGTGATTGACGACCGCGCCAAATTGTTCGTTCTCGACCCGAACACCGGCGAAGAGCTGTTCAAGAAGACCGCGTTGGGAACCAAGATGTTTGGCTCGCCGTTGTACGCCGACGGCAAGATCTACACCATCACCGAAAACGGTCGTTACTACGTGCTCGGTATCAAAGAAGATGGCAACGTCGAGATCCTTACCAAGGGACGTTTGCCCGATGGCGATGGTCTGGCCTCGCCCATCTGTGCTCACGGTAAACTTTACTTCCCCACCACCAGTGCTCTCTACTGTGTGGGAACCGAAGGCAAAGAAACCGGTTTCAGCGGCCTGCCTGAAACACCGCAGGAAGATCCCGTTTCCGAGGATCCCGAGCCAGCTCACGTCCAAGTGATTCCTGCCGAAGCGCTGATCTATCCTGGCGACAAGATCGATTACCAGGTCAAGCTGTTCAACTCGCGAGGCCAGTTCCTTAAAGATGCGGACTCGGCGGAGTTCAGTGTTGAAGGTCCAGCCAGCATCGACAAGTCTGGCCAGTTGACCGCCAACCAAGACGCCGCTCATCAACCCGCTTATGTCACCGCCAAGGTCGACGATTTGACCGGTTCAGCCCGTTTGCGGATTGTGCCCAATCTGCCGTGGAGCTTTGATTTCGAGAAGATCACCATCGACGAAAAGACCAAAAAGGGGGAGCCACCCATTACTTGGGTTGGGGCCCGCTACCGTCACATTGTTCGCGAAGTGGACGGCAACAAAGTCATGGTCAAGATCACCACGATCCCCAAGGGAACCCGCAGCCAGTCCTGGATGGGTCATAGCGATCTGCACGATTATACGATCGAAGCCGACGTCATGGGGAACGAGCTGGAAGGTCAACTGCCCGATATCGGTTTGATCGCCCAAGGCTACGAGTTCATCTTGATGGGCAACGAATCGAAAGCCCGAGCTTTAAGCTGGATCACCCAGCAGCGCATCGCCCAAGATGTCCCCTTCACGCTCGAGCCTGGTGTCTGGTTTCGCATGAAGCTGAAGGTGTCCAATCAGGAAGATGGAACTGCCCTGGCGCAAGCAAAAGTCTGGAAGAAAGACGAAGCCGAGCCGGAAGCCTGGATGGTCGAGATTGTGGACGAAGTTCCGAATACGACCGGCAGCCCTGGCCTGTTCGGCAACGCGAAAACAGGCGAAATCTTCCTGGACAATATCACGGTGACTCCGAATAGTTAAACGGAATCCCCACCTAACATCCCTTTCCCCCCTGATTCATCTATTTGGTTCACGAGCATATATCCATGAAATCGACATTCGCTTACTTCGCCATCGTAGGTTCAACCTGCTTTGGCATGACAGTAGCGGCCCTATTGCCGGAAGAACGAGCCAACGCTCAAGAGACGGAAGCGAAGCCGGCGGCTAAAGCCGAAACGACCAAGGATTGGCCGCAATGGGGCGGCGATTCCCAACGCAACAACACGCCCACTGCCACCAATATTCCTACCACGTGGGAAGTCGGTGGTTTCGATCGGTCGACCGGCGAGTGGCTCAAGGAAGATTCCGAAAACATCAAATGGGTTGCTCCGCTGGGCAGCCAATCGTACGGTAATCCAGTCGTAGCCGACGGTAAGATTTTCGTCGGTACGAATAACGGTAGCGGCTACATCGATCGCTACCCCCCCAACGTCGACCTCGGCTGCTTAGTTTGCTTCGATGAAGCTACCGGCGACTTCCTGTGGCAACATTCCAGCGAGAAGCTACCCACCGGTCGCGTTCACGACTGGCCGCTACAAGGCATTTGCTGTGCTCCTTACGTTGAAGGAGATCGTCTCTGGTTTGTGACCAGCCGGGGTGAAGTTCGCTGCCTCGATACCAATGGTTTCCGCGACGGCGAAAACGACGGACCTTACACCGAAGAGGAATACACCGGTGAAAAGGAAGCTGACGTTGTTTGGGTTTTCGACATGATGAAAGAATTGGGCACCTCGCAGCACAACATGTGCAGCTGCTCGATCACCGCCTTGGGCGACATCTTGTTCGTCAACACTTCGAATGGTGTCGATGAATCGCACATCGTGATTCCCTCGACCGAAGCTCCCAGCTTCTTCGCCATGGACAAAAACAGTGGTGAAATCTTATGGACCGATAAGTCACCCGGCACCAACATTTTGCATGGCCAATGGTCGAGCCCGGCTGTCGCCACGCTTGGTGGCGTGCCGCAAGTGATTTTCGCTGGCGGTGACGGCTGGATCTATTCGTTCAAGGCCGACAAAGGCAAAGACGGCAAGCCAGAACTGCTTTGGAAGTTCGACGGCAATCCGAAGACCTCGAAGTGGGTTCTGGGTGGTCGCGGTACTCGTAACAACATCATCGCCACCCCAGTCATCTACGACGACCACGTTTACGTCGCCGTCGGCCAAGACCCCGAACATGGTGAAGGGGAAGGTCATCTTTGGTGCCTCGATCCCACCAAACGTGGCGACGTGAGCGCCGAACTGGCGATGAAGATCGAAGGAAGCCAGCGTGTGCCGCTAGAACATCGCCGCATCCAAGCCGTGATCGAAAAAGATGGCGAAGTCGCCGTGCCCAACCCGAACAGCGCCGTGATCTGGCACTATTCCACTGCGGATCAAGATGGCGACGGCGAAATCGCTTTCGAGGAAACGATGCACCGCAGCATCGGCACCGTCACGATCAAGGACGATATTCTCTTTATCGCCGACTTTAGCGGCCTGCTTCACTGCCTGAATGCCAAGACCGGCAAGCCGAACTGGACCTACGATATGTTCGCCGCAGCTTGGGGTTCTGCCCTGATTGTCGACGATCATGTCTACATTGGCGACGAAGATGGTGACGTTGCGATCTTCAAGCTTTCTGCCGATCCAGCTGATGCCGAGCCGATCGAAGAGATCAACATGGGCAACTCGGTCTACTCGACCCCCATCGTTGCCAATGGTGTCTTGTACATCGCCAACAAGACTCACCTCTTCGCAATTACCGAGGGAGGCGAGTAACCTACTCGTTCCCAGCGACATCCAACAAGACGCGGGAGTGGCAGCAATGCTCTCCCGCGTTTTTTTGTTCCTCGTGGCCATTGGGCCTAAAAATCATCTCTCTCACTTGATAAGTCTTGCTCATGCCTAAACTGGTTCTCGATGTCGGCAACTGCGGCTACGATCACAGCAGCCTCAAATCGCTAATCGAACGAAACTTCGATGCCAAAGTCCTCCCATCGCACGGCCCGGCCGACACCTTAAAGATGCTGCGCGAACAAACGTTCGCCCTGGTGGTCATTAACCGTAAGCTCGATCGCGATCATGCCGACGGCATCGAATTGATGAAAACGATCAAAGCCGACGAGCAATTTGCCCAGACACCGGTAATGCTGCTTTCCAACTACGAAGACGCCCAGGCCGCCGCTGAAGCTGCAGGTGCCGTCCCTGGTTTCGGCAAGCTGGCCCTCGGTAAAGAATCGACCCTGAAAAAGCTAGAACCTTACTTAGGCTAACCCATGTCAGAGATCAGTTGGAACGATTTTGAAGCGGTGGAACTCCGCGTGGGCACAATCATCGAGGCCGAAGATTTCCCCGAAGCCAGGCGACCAGCCTACAAACTGAAGATCGATTTCGGCGAGCCGATCGGCATCAAAAAATCGAGTGCCCAGATCACCAAGCTGTATAACCGGGAAGAACTCGTCGGACGGCAAATCATCGCCGTCACGAACTTTCCTCCGAAACAAATCGGCCCCATTCGCAGCGAAGTCCTCGTGACCGGTTTCGTAGGCGCGGACGGCACCGTCACCCTGGCCGTCCCCGACCAACCAGTCCCCAACGGCAGCCGCTTGGCGTAGGCTGCTTCCTTCTACTCGTTCTCACTTCATGATCTGCTGCGAGATGCAATGGAACGCTCCTAGCCCCCAAACCAGGTCGATCGCGTCGATCGGTACGATCTTTCGCTCAGGGAAGGCTTGTTGGAGTGCGTCGCAGGCTTTCTCGTCGGCGTCGTCACCGAATTGCGGCACGATGACAATTCCGTTAGCGATGTAGAAATTACAGTAACTGGCCGGCAATCGCTGCTCGTCTTGATACTTTGGCTTGGGCATGAACAGCGGCACCACTTCCAACGGCTGCCCGTTTTGATCGGTCAGCTTTTGCAGCTCTTGGAAGTTCTCTTGCAGTGCCTCGTAGTTCTCGTCGCTCGAATCTTCTTCGTAGGCGGCCAGAACGGTATTCTTACTGACGAAACGAGCCAGCTCGTCAATGTGCCCGTCGGTGTCGTCCCCGGCGATCCCACGGTGCAGCCACAAGATCTTCTCGGCGCACAAATAATCGCACAGGTACTTCTCGGTCTCTGCCTGGGAAAGGTGCGGATTGCGGTTGGGATTCAGGAGGCACTCGGTGGTACTCAGCACCAACCCAGCCCCATTGCCGTCGACCGCGCCCCCTTCCATCACAATGCCTGGCTGAAAGCGGCCAAAGCCCAGTTTCTCGGCCAGGCGGCTCGGCACGGCGTCGTCGTTATCCCACGGAGGATACTTGCCGCCCCACGCGTTGTAGTTCCAATCGACCGCCATCCACGGCTTCCCTTGGGGCGCCTTCAAAAAGCTCGGTCCATGGTCGCGTGCCCAGGCATCGTTGGTCGGAATGGCGTGGATCGAAACGTTCGGCAAATGCCCGACCAGGTCTTCGGCCTGGGTCAGTACCTCGCCTGCGGCCGCCAGAATGTGGACGTCCTCTACCTCACTCAGCGCCGTTACCAGCTTCTTATAGACGCCTGGCACCGGCTCGAACTTGCCCGGCCACGACTCCCGATTGTGCGGCCACGAAAGAAGCGTGCCGACGTGCGGTTCCCACTCGGCTGGCCAGCGATACCCTTCTGCTTTTGGCGTTTGCCGCTCGATCATGTGGTGATATCCCCATCAATAAACCGCTTGGTCAGCCCGCTGTAGGCGTCGATGCGGCGGTCGCGTAGAAAAGGCCAATGCGTGCGAGAGAAGTCGATCTGAGCCAGATTGCATTCAACAATCAACGTCTCTTCCTGGTCGTGCGAAGCCACTTCCAGCAGCGTTCCGGTCGGATCGACCACGAACGAATGTCCCCAGAACTCGATGTTCTCTTCGATACCAACCCGGTTGGGTGCGGCCACAAACACGCCGTTGGCGATCGCATGGCTCCGCATCATCGTCTCCCAAGCCGAAACCTGAGCCGGACCGTACTCTTCCTTTTCAGGATGCAGCCAGCCGATGGCGGTTGGGTAAACCAAGATTTGAGCGCCGGTTAAAGCCGTCAAGCGGGCCGCTTCGGGGAACCACTGATCCCAGCAAATACAAACGCCCACGCGGCCAAACTTGGTATCGAACGTCCGGAAACCGACATCCCCCGGCGTGAAGTAAAACTTCTCGTAGTAGTGGGGATCGTCCGGAATGTGCATCTTGCGGTAAATGCCCAGAAACGCCCCATCGGCATCGAACACAGCGGCCGTGTTGTGATACACCCCTTCGGCCCGCTTCTCGAACAGCGAGGCCACCACGACCACGCCGTGCTCTTTGGCGGCGGCTTGAATCCGCTGGCTGGTTGGCCCGGGGATTGGTTCGGCCAGTTCGAATTGGATGTGGTCTTCCGTCTGGCAGAAGTAGAGCCCAGGAAACAGCTCTTGCAGGCAAACAATGTTCGCCCCTTTTTGGGCGGCATCGGCGATCTTTTCAATCGCTTTATCGACGTTGGCCTGCTTGTTGGCGGTACAAGTCATCTGCACGACCGCGACGTTGACCTTTTCCGGCTTGCTCATCTTTCTGGCTTCTTTCCCTCGTGTAAACCCTGGGACGCGAACTGGCAAAATGGTACCCTTTCCCCTATGGACAGAAAACCACCACAGGGACTCTTCATTACCGGAAATAATACGGGCGTCGGCAAGACCCACGTGGCCGGTTTGATCGCTGAAAGCCTCAGAAATGCCGGTAAACGGGTTGGAGTTTACAAACCGGCGGCCAGCGGCATGATTTGGCGCGACGGAGAACCGATCTGGGAAGACGTGTGGACGCTATGGGATAAGTCAGGCCGAATTTGGGATCCGCAGGCCATTTGCCCCCAAACTTTCAAGGCCCCACTTGCCCCGCATCTGGCCGCTCGGGCTGAAGGCAAAGAAATCGACACGCGGCTTTTGCGAACCGGCCTCCACTTCTGGTTCGCTCAGCAAGAGGCCGGAAACTGCGATTTGATCTTGGTCGAAGGGGCAGGCGGGCTGATGTCGCCCCTGTCAGACAAAGACTACGTAGCCGACCTGGCCGTCGAGTTTGGTTTCCCGCTGGTGGTCGTGGCGGCGAATCGCTTGGGCGTGATCAACGAGACCCTGCAAACGCTGATCACCGCCACTTCGTACAGCAACGGCCTGCCGATCGCTGGAATCGTCCTCAACGACGTCTCGCTTGAACCAGACGACGCCAGCCGCGCATCGAACCGCAGCGAACTCGAAGCCCGCTGCCAAGTTCCCCTTCTGACCCATACGATGTTTAACGCGGATTCGATTTCCGATCCGGTCGATTGGGTTTCGCTAGCAGATCTGTCTCGATACTGAAGTTAGTTTGAAGTTTCCAGTGTTCAGTTTTCAGCAAGAGGGGGGCGGTTCCAACCGAACACCAGAAACAGCGAGTTACTCACTCCTCTAAAATTTTCCAAAAACTCTGATTCTGGGAAAACGGTCTCTGCGACACTCTCGTCTTACCTTTCGAGCTCACGTAAAACGCGAATGACTTATCCGAAAATCGAATTGTGCGGATCTCGAACGATGAAAAAGACATGGATTCTAACCCCCTTGCTGCTTGGCGTCGCGATCTGGGGCTGTGGTGCTCAACCGCAATCGGCGGTCGATTCCGCCCCCGGCGCGGAAGCAAGTAACTCAAGTAACTCGAAGGTTCAGGTTGTTGATAAGGCACTATTAGAACGTCCGCTGGAGCTCAACAATCGCGCGACTGAAGCGAAAAAGAACGCACAAACGTATTCGACTTCTGATCCAGAACAACTTGAGATCGACGAGCTACGCCTCCCAGCAGGATTCGATCAATCAAACGGTACCGAGACTGCTGGAGGGTATGGCCCTGCACCAAGCGATCGTTCGGCTCCTGCGAGGATGGGTGGCGGAATGGGTGGCATGGGCGGCGGCGGCTATGATGGTGGCGATAGTCTGTCAGGCACAGGTTTTGGCTTCTCAATTAATGGCCCAAGCACAGCTCCTTCCGATCCATACGGTGGCATCCGCAATGACGCTGGTTACGGCGGCTACGGTGTAGAGATGAAGGAATCGCTGGCCGAGGTCCCTGCCTCCGCCGCAGTCAGGACGCGCAGAAGTCGCGACCTGGCGAAGCCTGAGTCTGAATTCACACCACAGACTTCCGGCAACACCATCCCAGCAATCGGCGGAGTGACTGGCAATCCACCAAGCGATGGCGTCGGTCCTGGCGAGGGTGGCGACAAGTTTCAACCGATTGAAGAGAACAACTTCATCACGGTCGCCGATCAGCCGCTCTCGACTTTCTCGATCGATGTCGATACGGCTTCTTACTCGAAGATTCGCTCGTACCTCAGCCAGTTTAACCAGCTACCCCCCCGGGACGCCGTGCGTGTCGAGGAACTGGTCAACTACTTCCAGTACGACTACGCCCAGCCGACCGACGAACACCCCTTCGCGGCCAATGTCGAAGTGGCCAGTTGCCCCTGGAACCCAGCGCACCGCTTGGTGCGGGTAGGCATCAAGGGGAAAGAGATCGACACCCAAGCACGCCCGGCCAGCAACATTGTGTTCCTGCTGGACGTCTCCGGCTCGATGAATTCAGCGAACAAGCTACCGCTGCTCAAGAAGGGCATGAAGATGCTCGTCGATCAGTTGGGAGAAAACGACAAGGTTTCGATCGTCGTCTACGCTGGTGCCGCTGGCATGGTCCTGGAGCCGACCTACGGATACGACAAAGCGACAATTCTGGCCGCTCTCGATCACCTACAAGCGGGCGGTTCGACCAATGGCGGGCAAGGGATTCAACTGGCTTACAAAACCGCGACGGAAAACTTCATCCAGGGTGGCACGAACCGGGTGATCCTTTGCACCGACGGCGATTTCAACGTCGGCGAAACGAGCACCGGCGGCTTGGTGGAAATGGCGGCCGAGCAAGCCAAGAAGAACATTTACCTGAGCATCCTTGGTTTCGGCATCGGCAATCACAACGACTCGATGCTCGAACAACTCTCGAACAAAGCCAACGGTAATTACTCGTTCATCGATAACGACAAGGAAGCGAAAAAGGTGCTGGTCGAACAGATGAGCGGCACGCTGCTAACGATCGCCAAAGACGTGAAGATTCAAATCGAGTTCAATCCGCAGAAGGTCGCTTCGTATCGCCTAGTCGGTTACGAAAACCGCATCCTGGCCGCCCAGGATTTCAACGACGACAAAAAGGACGCCGGGGAAATCGGGGCTGGGCACACGGTAACCGCCTTTTACGAAATCGTCCCCACCCAAGGCAACGAAGAACTGGCCGCCGTCGAGCCGATGGTGGACGATCTGAAGTACCAGACCGAGCGCAAGCCTACCAAAGCCGCCAAGTCGAACGAGCTGATGACCTTGAAGCTGCGTTACAAACAGCCGGAAGAAGACGTCAGCACGCTGATGAGCTACCCGGTGGTCGATGAAGGACACCAATTCAATCAGTCTAGTGGCGACTTCCAGTTTGCTTCAGCCGTGGCGATGTTTGGCTTAAAACTTCGCGGCGATCGTTTCCACACCGACACCAACTTCGCCGAAATCGAAGAACTGGTCGCCTCGAACGTCGACGGCCCAGGCAGTTCGTACCGGCAAGAGTTTTTAGAAATGGTCCGCAAAATCGAAGCGGTGCAGAAGTAACCGCGATCGCAACGACAAGTCCTGTGAAAACGCTCGGTCACTTCGGCTGAGCGTTTTTTTGTTTGCCTGGGCAACACGGTATGAAGTTTGTGGGAAGGACACCGCGAACCCACTAACCGTGCAGATTGATCTAGTAGCAATGTAGAAAAATGATATCCTCCGAAGGAGTTACTACCCCACTAACGACCACATTGTGCTAGCAAGGACGCCTCGATGCCACGCCATTGCCAGCTTCTCGCCGTTTTAATGCTCGCTATGCTGGCTTTGCCTGCCAGCGCAGACGAATCCAACGTTCGCACGCCAACGTTAAATGAGTTGCTCGACTCGATACCCGTTCTCTCGCCGAAAAACAATCAGATCCGAAACGCACGGTTCACATTATGGGCCTGGCTTCATAAGGAATGGGAATATCCGATGCGGTTCGATGTCCAGTGGGCCCATAATCAACCGGTTGGATTTCTCATGAGCAGTACGGCCTGGCAAACGCCAGCGTATTTTGCATCCCAGAATCAAGGGATGCTCAGTCGAATATCGAGTCACGAGTTAGTGCTCGCCAACGGCAAGCAGCCTCAATTGATACTTCGACGTGGAGAGGCCTCGCAACCAGAAGTAAACTTAATGTTTGGCAACAACCCCACAAATCTAGGCAACGGCATTGAAATTGACCTCTCCACGCTCATCAATCGTCGGGCTGGTCGTCCCGTCGTCGAGCAAGATGCAAACGGCAATTGGCTCGTCCGCACGATCAGCGCTACCGGCGGCTTCGACGTATTGATTACGTTCGATCGCCATCCCCCATACACGTTGCGGCGGTTCGAGATGCGATCGCTCCTCACAGGCAAAGCGCAGGTTATCTTGGCCAATCTTTCCTTGAACGACGATTCAATTCCGCCCTGGCCTCCGTTTCCTGATCTCAAAACGATGCCAGCCGACTTCACCGTGATCACGGGAAAGAAAGAGCAAACCTCCGAGGGAGCACCAACCCAAAAAGACGTCAATGCTGCGGTCAACCAAATCATCAGCATGACCATGCAGGTAGGCTTTGATCTCCGGAAAAAAAACGACAACCCGTTGCTGAAGAATATCGATTGGCAAGAGATCGACAAAGCCTATCAACAATCGGGACCGGTCCTACGACAAGCGTTTGGCTTTCGACCGGTCGTCGATCAAGCGTTCCCTACCATCCAGCGTTAACACGCAAATTGCTTAGTGTTTTTCTTCGTCTTCCTTGCCTTCTGCAGTATCCATTTCGTTGATGTCTGCTTTCCAAACAGGTGACGCAAGACGCGTCTGACTGCCAGGCAACGAATAGGGTGTTCGGCAATCTCGTGACGTCGTTGCGAAAAGGATAGTTGCACGGTATCGAACGAATCAGGGATGATAGGCGTTGTCGCTCGCCGTTAACTCCTAATTTCAGTAGGCCGAATCCGAATGCAGCATGTAAGCCGCCGAATCTTTCGTTGGGTCATCCCGTGCTTCTGCTGGTTCTGGCTGCTGGTTTCTGCTCAAGCGGCGGAGTTCCTGGTGATCTCCGACATTCATTTCAACCCGATGGCTGGGGTAAGTCGGGAGCAGTTTCACACCTTGCAGCAGCTTCCTGCCGAGCGGTGGGGAGCGTACTTCGATTCGCTCAAGCAGCCGCCGGTTTCTTATGGGCAAGATAGCAACTACACGCTGATGACCTCGGCCCTCGATGCCGCCAAAGTGTGCCAGCCGCAGCCTGCCTTCGTGCTGTACCCTGGCGACTTCTTAGCCCACGACTGGCAAGCCCAGTACGATCGACTGGCCCCAGAGACGATTGCCGAGAACCCGCAGGCCTATCGCGATTTCACCAAGCAAGCATTGGCAGTTGTGGCCTGTGAATTTGGAAAACGTTTTCCCCAAACTCCGGTGCTGGCAACCCTGGGGAACGAAGATTCGTATTGCGGCGACTACTGGATTCAGCCTGGGGGGCCATTCCTGGCGTCGTTCGCGAAAGTTTGGCAACCGCTGTTGCGCGACACGGTCGAGGCAGAAACGTTCTCGCAATCGTTCGCGTCACTGGGGGCGTTTCGTGCCGAGCTGCCTGGCTTGCCAGCCGATCGGTTGTTGGTTTTGAACTCGGTGTTTTGGTCAGGCAGTTATTGCTGCGCGTATCATGCCCCGGGGAAGCAAAACTGTTGCGATTGCACAGCCCCCGGCCCCCAACCAGGAAGGGCCATGATGGCGTGGCTGAAAGAAGAACTAGCACAGGCCCGAGCCGAACAGAAGCGAGTTTGGCTGTTGATGCACGTTCCGCCAGGGCTCGATAGTTATGTGGAAGAGCAAGACAGCGGAAAAAGCAAAGCGGCTGAATTGTGGACGGCAGAGTTCACCACGCGTTACCTGGCGCTGATCGACGAGTACCGCGATGTCCTCCACGTTTCCTTTACTGGCCACACGCACATGGACGACTACCGCGTCGACCGCATCCAAGGCGAGCCAATCTTGCTGCACAAGATTGCCCCAGCAGTCAGTCCCATCTTTGGCAACAATCCGGCGTTTCAAGTTTTTCAAGTCGACGACCAAACAGCGGTCGTTACTAACTGGCAAGTGCATTACGGCGACCTGGCAGCAGCACAGCATGCCACGTTAAGTTGGCAGCAAGAATACGATGCCCGTGCGTCGTACGGCATCGAGCGAGTCACGGCGCCGTCGATTAATCGGCTGTTCACCAAAATGCGGCTGGCTCCGCAAAGCCGTGCCGCAGAAGCCTATCGGCAGTTCTACCAAGTTAGTAGCACACCGATCACCCAGAAAGACCTTCCGATCTTCTTGTGTACGGTCCTCAATTCGACATTCGATAAATTCAGCAAGTGCTTGCAGCTACACGGTTTGGCGAAACCCACCCACTTCGCCGAGCCCGCCGAGTTGCGGAGAAACGCTGGCGGCCTAGGGCCCCCCAAACGCTAATCACTCGTCCGCAACTAGCCCCTCCTAAGAAAAACGCCTGGCAGCGAGGCCAGGCGTTTTTGGTTGAGCGGTTACTGGAAGCGAAACGCTTATTTCTTCACGCGTTCCACGTAGGAACCATCACGAGTATCAACTCGGATGACGTCTCCCAGGTTCACGAAAGCGGGGACTTGGATTTCGGCACCCGTTTCAATGGTGGCGGGCTTGGTCACGTTGGTGGCCGTGTTGCCCTTGGCACCTGGTTCGCAGTAGGTGACTTCCATTTCGACTTGGATCGGCGGGGTCATGTCCAGCGGGTTACCGTTAAACAACGTCATCATGCACTTCATGCCGTCCTTCAGGAACTTCCACCCGTCCCCCACGGCATCGGCGTCTAGCTCGTACTGCTCGAAGGTGGTGTTGTCCATGAAGACCCACGTTTCCCCTTGCTTGTACAAGAACTGCACGTCGGTTTCTTCCACGTCGGCCGATTCCAACTGTTCGCCACCGCGGTAGGTCCGATCCAACGTGGTACCTCGGATCAAGTTCTTCAACCGACACTTGTACAAGGCGTTTCCCTTGCCCGGCTTCACAAAGTTGCACTCGGACATGATGTAGGGTTCGCCGTCGATCTGGACTTTCAAACCTTTACGAAAATCGCTGGTACTGTATTGCACTGGGGGACTCGCTGAAAAAAGATATCCGTCGTCTATCCAAAGCCCTGAAGACCCCTGTTGGGTCTGGGCAATGTTGTAAAATGGAAAGATGAACATTGTAACTACCGAAACGCAATCTGCGAGTGGCAATTGTATCGCGCGCGAGGTCCCGTCGCCTAGCGAGGGTTGGCGTAGCTCGATGAAGGCCGCCTTTCGCAGCTTAGATGCTTTGTGCCGCTATCTCGAACTGCCGGTCGAGGCCGTCGCGAGCGGCTTGCCGGCGACCAAGGACTTTCCCCTTTTCGTCCCCCGCGAGTTCGCCGCGAAGATGCAGCCGGGCGATGCTAGCGACCCACTGCTGCGGCAAGTGCTGCCTTCCGAGCAAGAAACTATTGCCACAGAAGGATTTACAACAAATCCTGTCGGCGATCATGAAGCGACCCTAACGCCAGGGTTGCTACAAAAGTATCACGGTCGGGCTTTGATGATAACGACCGGGGCATGTGCAGTTCATTGCCGATATTGCTTTCGGCGGCACTTTCCTTATGGAGAAAGTCCTAAGGGCTTAGAGGCCTGGGAACCCGCTTTGGCGGCGATTGCCGAGGACGCCTCGATCCAGGAAATCTTGCTTTCCGGCGGCGATCCGTTGACGTTGAGCGATCCGATTTTACGGCAACTTTCTCACAAAATCGCCCAAGCCAGCCACGTTCAGCGGCTAAGAATCCATACTCGCTTGCCGATTATGATCCCCAGCCGGGTGAACGACGACCTGTTGGCCTGGCTTACCGAAACCAGGTTACGGCCAATAATGGTGGTTCATGCGAACCATCCGCACGAACTGGGGGACGATGTCGCTGCCGCCCTGGGACGCCTGGCCGAGGCTGGCGTTCCGCTAATGAATCAAACGGTGTTGCTGCGTGGTGTGAACGACGACGCGGCAACTTTGATCGAACTTTCCGAACGCCTGTTCGCTTGTCGGGTGATGCCGTATTACCTGCATCAGCTCGACCGCGTTGCCGGCGCGGCCCATTTCCAGGTCGAGCGGGCCCAAGGTTTGCAGATTGTCGCAACCATGCGAAGCTCGCTGCCTGGCTACCTGGTCCCACGTTACGTGGAAGAAATTGCTGGCGACACAAGCAAACGGATCATCGCTTAGTAGGCTGTTCCCCCTTCGCAAGAAAAAGCCAAGGCGACCGAGTCAGCTCGATCGCCTTGGCTATCTGTAAACGAGGCTGGCCCGCTGCTTACTTCGCTGGGGCTGGCTCTTTGAGAAGCTCTTGAATCTTCTCGTCGAGCTTCTTGGCGACCGATTCGCTCATCCCGGCACTCACCTTTTGCACCTTGCCGTCACGACCGACGAGCACCATGTGCGGAATCGCCGAGACTGCATAGTACTGGTAGAACTCGTCCGAATCTTCCAAAACTGCCGTGGGATAGTTCAGTTCGTACCTTTTGGTCAGCTTGGTCAGAGCCGTTTGCTCTTCTTTGGCGTTCACTTTGCCATCTTCGGTTTGCCCCGGTTGATCGGCACCTTCTGGCCAGTTGAAGCCGTAGTACTGGGTAATGCCAATGACTTGGAAACCTTCGTCACCGTATTTCTTTTCCAGTTCCACCAAGTGAGGGAAGCTGGCGATACAAGGTCCGCACCAGATGGCCCAGAAGTCGAACAGAACGACTTTGCCTTTCAGCTCTTCCGTGGTCAGAGGCTTGCCGTTCACCCAGGCATCGGCCTTGATGGGCAGCATCGGCTTACCGACGACCGCTTCGTAAGACTTCAGACGTTCGACGTTGCTTTCCATCGATCGCAAGATTAGCTCGGCTCGCTTCAGAGCAAGCTTGGCTTCCGAGTCGGTCGCCTTTTCGCTAGTCGTGGCGATGAACTTACCTTCGGTCTTGAGCGTTGTTTCAATCTTGTTGACGTCGTCGTCCATGCTCTGCGACAGCCCGGTCATCAGCTTCAATGTGTAACGCTTGATTCGATCGATATCGTCGGGTGCTTTCGCGACATCGGCTTTCAGTTCTTCCAGAGAATGACGCTGCAGCTTAATGCGTTCGGAAAACAAATCGAGCGCTTCACGAATTTGACCGACAATGTTCTCGGCATCTTGGTTGCCTTTGATCTTCAGTTCGTCCAGCGCCTTCCGCATCGCTTCGACTTGGACTTTGGCTTGGTCTGGCGCTTCTTCAATCACGGCGTCGATCGCTTGCAGGTTCTTCCGCGCGAAATCAACCAGCTTGTTCAAGTCGGAATTATCGGCTTGGAACGACTTTAAATCGTCGGCGCCAACAAGCGCTGATGTTGCCTTCGCTGGGGCCTGTTGGGCAGGCTGAGCAGCAGCGGCTGGCTTCTTGGCGTCGTCCTCGCTCCGCACTTCAGCGGCACAGCCAAGGGTAACAAGCAACATAAGGGTCGCTATGGAAACACGTGTCATGGTGAGGGTGTCCTTTGCTAGAGCATTGTCCGCGACTCATCAAAGTGGAAAGCGGACGTTCGGAGGGATCGCATTGGTGGGAGATACGGAACATGGAAATAGTGCCTTCCCGTTCCTGGTATGTCCGATTTGTTTCTCAATTATTGGAGAAACAAGTGCTCCGGCCAGTTGGATTTAGCGAGAAAAGAGGAAAAACGATCCGCTACGGTGCGTTACCACACAATTGCTATGCAAATTATTGCCCTATTCTGCGGAGTCTTTGAGGGCCTCATCGATCACCGCTTGCAGATTCATTTCCCCAGAGGCGACACTGTCCATGATTGAATCAACACGGGTATCCACGTCATATTCTTGCACGCGAGCAATAATGCGACCGATCTCATCTTCCGAGAAATTCTGGCTGTGCAGATAGTCGGCAAGTTCACGATACGGATCTGGTTCAGACATAGGTTTTCCTAGCTAAGAACGCACGAGCGGCGATTCGGATTAGATAAGCTGCGAGTCAGGGAAAATCTCGATTTCACGTTCGCCCCGTGGTAAGTTAGAGCGACGATACCTCCCCCTCTCGATCCCTTCATCTTACCTCACAACTTCTTATGATCGAAATTTCTCTCACTCCGATTCGTAGGTACTGGCTTGCCAGTTTGGTCCTGTTACTACTTCCGGTGGCCGGTTATGCCGAAGATTCCGTCTGGAAGCCGGTTCCGCTAGGAGATGCCGCTTCGTGGCCAGCTTGGCGAGGCCCGCTAGGGGATGGAGTCAGCCAAGCCAAAAACCTCCCCACGCACTGGAGCAGTAGCGAGAATTTGGCCTGGAAAACGTCGCTCAATGGGTGGGGAGATTCCACTCCGGCCGTTGTCGGTGACCACATATTCTTAACGCTGCAGAACGAAGCCAACGAACTACGGCTTTTGCGTTTGGATGCCAACACTGGGCAAATAGAGCGGAACATCTTGGTCGATACAGCCGAGACACCTCGGGAAGCCCCGCAACGTAGTTCTCAGAAGTTCCACAACTTGCACAACATGGCCAGTCCTTCGCCGGTAGTCAGTGGCGATTACGTAGTGGTCCATTTCGGCAACGGCTTACTGGCAACCTACACGCTGGAGGGAGAAGAAGTCTGGCGACACAATCTGCAGTCGGAATATGGTGAATACTCGATCTGGTGGGGGCATGCCAACAGCCCGGTGATTTTCAAGGGGATGGTGATTTCCGTCTGCATGCAAGACTCTTTGGCAGACTTGCGACAGGAACCGATCGAAAGCTACGTGGTAGCGCACGACTTGAAAACAGGCAAAGTGCGCTGGTTCACACCCCGCATGCCAGATGGTTCTGCCGAAGAACTTGACGCCTACACCACCCCGCTGTTGGTCCAGAAAGATGGCCAGACGCAAATCGTAATTATGGGGGGCAATGCCTTGGATGCTTACGATCCGTACACCGGAAAGCAGCTTTGGCATTTACCTAACCTGGTCGGCGGACGCACGGTCACCGGCCCGGTGCTAGGGGACGGGAACATCTTCACCACGCGGGGCATGCGTAAGCCACTTTTGGCGGTCAAGCTGGCCGACTTCCGAGGAGAAGTCCCAGCAGAAGCAATCGAATGGACGGTCGAAAAGACAACGCCCGATACTCCTTCGCCGGTGTTCGCCAACGGGATGCTGTTCACCGTTACCGACGATGGTATCGCCAATTGCTACGACGCCAAAACTGGCCAGCAGCATTGGCGAGAACGCCTCGGAGGTAACTTCAAGGCCTCGCCGGTGGTGGCCGACGGTAAGATCTACTTCTTGAACCTCGACGGCAAGTGTACCGTCGTAGCGGTGAAGCCCAAGTACGAAGAAATCGCCGTGAACGAAATCAACGACACGACAATCGCTTCGCCTGCGATTGCCAATGGCAAGCTATTCATTCGCGGTAAGAATGCGTTGTACTGTATTGGAAAGTAAGCGAGCCAGCCTTGAACTTCGGTCTCATGCTCTCGTCTGCGTGAGCCTGAGACACAGAGAAAGAGCATGCCGACGAAGACGACGGTATGGCACCTTAGATCATTGCAGCTTTTTTCCGCTGCTACGTTACTGACCGTCTGAGGTGGGTGGTTTTTCGTCGACTCGTTTGATTTGGATTTGAATCGTTCCTTGGTTATCGCCAAGTTCAGCCGGGCTTTCGTTGACTTTCAGGAATAACGTGACAGGAGCGGTGGGATAAAGCTTCGTCCCGTAACCGACCGGGTACGTTTTGGCCAACGGAGTCAGTGAGGTACCATCCCACTGCTCGTGCCGGAGAGAACCTAACAGCACGCCTAGTGGTTGTCCCTTCCAATAGTGAATGGTCACACCGTTCGGTTCGCTCATCCATGGCTGGCCATCGTTACGAATCTGGTATTGGCCGATCGCTTTCACTTCGTAAACCACATTGGGCTCCAAGGCGATACCGGTCGATTGCCAGCCCCGATCAGTCGCAATTTCGGCGGTAGCTGTCTCGCCAATCATGGGCACTGGCTCTTTATAGACGACTTCGTTTCGCGCCCAGTCGTAGCCGTAGTCGGCGTTCACCGTAAACAACTGCCAGCTTTCCGAAAGCTTGGGCATTACAGCTCCGAGACGATCGAACAAACGCTCGCTGAACCCGCCGGTGAGCTTCACCTGGCTAACCATGTTGCGAAATTCTTCCTTCGACAAGCTGTGATTATCGAGGAACGCACACACTCCCCAGCACCATGCATAGGGTCGATTTTCTAGAAAAGCTTGCTGCGGAGTGGCCATCACGCTGACCAGCGAAAGCGTTTTGCCTTCTTTGACTTCATCTTGAATGATCTTGATGCGTCCCCACATGGGTGTGGCTTCCTTCGAAGGAGGCATCACCCGTGTGATAAGCTGGCCGTTTTCCCATTGGTGCGTGCCGAAGTGTTCAGCCATCCCTTCCATGTACCACGGCGGCCCTGCTCCACCAAGCAAGATGTACATGAACGCATGGGTTCCTTCGTGCAGCAGTAAATGACGGCGATAGTAGTCGCTTGGCTGATCCAACAGCCAGACCGAGTCACCTTGATAGTAGCCATGTAAGAACTCTGGTAGCGAATCAGGAAAGAGCCCGGCCTCGCGGAATTTCTCTTTGTTCGTCATCAGCACCGCTTTGATCTTCCAATCGGCGTTTTCCACCGGATCGACTCGAAAATACTCGCACCACTGGGGAAATGCCGCGTCGAACACCTGGGGGAGCTCGTCGATTTCTGGCGACGGCTCCAGGTCGGTGTAGAGCTGCACGTGCTTTCCTTCGATGACCCGAATTCCCGCCGCTTCTAGCTTGGATGGATCGGCGGTGAACTTCACTTCCGGCTCAATCCGCCCGACCTTCAGGCGTTCTTTGAGCCGATCGGAATTGAGGAAATTACCACCAAAGAAATCGCCTGAGGCGCGTTTCGGGGCCGCAGGGTCACCCGCCGTTGCCGAGCGAATGGCCTGCTTCGGTTTATTGGGCTGGGGCTGTGTGGTCGCTTTTTGCTGCCCCGAGGTTTCAGCCGCCGGCGGCGCATCTGATTCCGGCTTGCCACAGCCAGGCAGCATGAGGGCAACGCAGAAAAGCAAAACAATCGTTCGGTTCATGGGCCGCCTCTGCCCGAAGAGAAGACAAATGGTCGATTTGGTGTTATTTTAGACGAAAATCCAATTCGCGTCTTTGTTGATGTAATGTTGCACCATGCGGGAAACCTCGCAGTCTAAAAAAGTTGGTCTGCCCAAAGCTCATGGAGCTTGCGCGCTGGTCTGTTTTGCCGGAGCGATGGCGACTTGTTTCGATTGGCCATCGCCGGCCCCACAACATGGCTCGGTCTTTGTACCGGCTGTGCTCATTTGGGGCGTGGCCGCGTTGTATCAATTCTTGCTCGCTGCAGGCCATCTACGCACCTCAATCCTCGACCATCAGCACCTTTTTGGCAGCGGACCTTACGAATCCAAGTCGGACTTCGGCTGGATGGTGGCCAATGTACTTGTGCTGATCGTGGTGGCGATGTTTTATGCCCGCCAAGCGGAATCGATTCCGTTGCTGGCCGGACAGGCGACTACGCTGGTCAGCTTGTTGGTCACCAGCCTCATCTCGCTGGCTGTGTGGGGCGTTCGCTGGAAGGCCCTGGCCCTTGGCTCGCGTCATTCCCTCTAAACACAAAGGAAAGCTGCTTGTGCCCCGCCCTACTCCGCTGCTCGCGTACGTATTGCTATTTACCGCGTTGATCGCCAGCGGCTGCCGGCCTGCCGCGACGAGCGAGGTTGTCGTCTACACGGCGCTCGACCAAGAGTTCTCAGAAGAGCACTTCGAGCAGTATCAGCAGGAAACCGGCGCTACGGTCGTTCCCAAGTTTGATACGGAAGCCAACAAGACCGTCGGCTTGACCGAAACACTATTCGCCGAAAAAGATCGGCCCCGCTGCGATGTCTTCTGGAATAACGAAATCCTCAACACGCTGCGTCTGCAAAAGGCAGGCATGCTGGAAAGCTACAAACCCTTGCATTACGACGAGTATCCCGCCGAATTCGTCGATCCAGACGGCCAATGGGTTGGCTTTGCCGCTCGAGCCCGAATTTTACTGGTCAACACCGAGAAATTGGGAAAACGCATAGCGCCCACTTCCCTATTCGACTTAACCGACGAAAGCTGGCAAGGAGAAGGTGGCTACGCGAAGCCCTTGTTCGGGACCACGGCCACGCATGCGGCCGTTCTGTTTGCAGAGTTGGGGCCCGAGAAAGCGAAAGAGTTCTTCCATCAATTACAAGGCAACGCCCAGATGTTTCCTGGCAACAAGCAAGTCGCCCAGGCCGTCAGCAGCGGGCAAATCACCTTTGGTCTAACCGATACGGACGACGCGATGGTAGAAATCGAACAAGGCCGCCCGGTGAAGATTGTTTATCCAGACCAAGGTGCAGACCAACTCGGCACGCTGTTCATTCCCAACACGCTGGCGATCATCAAGGGAGGCCCCAACCCAGATGCCGCGAAGAAGCTGGTCGATTATTTGTTATCGGCCAACGTCGAGACAGCGTTAGCCGAAGGTCCTAGTGCCCAGATCCCGCTGAATAAGAATCTCGACATCCCCCTGCGAGTGAAAACGCCGCAGGAAATTAAGGCGATGCAGGTCGATTGGAGCCAAGCACTCGACCAATGGAACCCCGCAGCCGAATTTCTGCGGGAAACGATTCTTACGAATTAAAGTGCCCGGCGATGACGACGACGGGGCGTCTTCTTCGGAGGATCTTCTTTGGGCTCTTCCCCTTCCGGTGGATCGGTATCGCGTGCA
This sequence comes from Bremerella cremea, assembly GCF_003335505.1. Lineage (NCBI taxonomy): Bacteria > Pseudomonadati > Planctomycetota > Planctomycetia > Pirellulales > Pirellulaceae > Bremerella > Bremerella cremea. The sequence continues at coordinate 242,149 of NZ_QPEX01000011.1, read as the reverse complement.
TGCGGCGGGCCCGTTTCAACGGCTGTCTTCAAATACGGATCGAAACCTTCGATTTCGTCGCGAATGAGCAGCTTGTCGATCCGCATCTCGATCCGTGTCAGCTGACCACCTTCTTCCGGTGTTACAAAGGTGTAAGCCACTCCTTCTTTGCCCATCCGGCCGGTACGCCCCACGCGGTGAACGTAATCGTCGGAGAACTCTGGCACGTCGTAGTTGATAATCAACGTGACGTCTGAGATATCGATGCCGCGTCCAACCACGTCGGTAGCGATCAGAATGCGGTATTTGTTCGCTTTGAAGTCGGAGATCGTCCGGTTACGCGCCCCTTGGTGCAAGTCACCGTGGATGCAGCGGACCAGTTGGGTCTTCTTCTGCAGCCTCTGGAACAGCTTCTCGGTTCCGCGTTTGGTGCGGCAGAAGACGATACACTTGCTCGGCTGTTCGCGGCGGAGCAAACGGACCAGCAGTTCCATCTTCTTGGGTCCATCGACGGTGAAGTAACGCTGCTCGATCGTATCGGCCGAGATATTGGTAGGCGAGAAGTCGACTTTAACCGGGTCGCGCATGTAACGGTTGGCCAGTCGTTCGATTGGCGGAGGAACCGTCGCGCTAAGCAGCATCGTCTGTCGATCTTCAGGGCAGCGACGCAGGATCTTTTCGATGTCAGGTCGAAAACCAATATCAAGCATCCGGTCCGCTTCGTCCAACACCACCGTCGAGAGGTGGTCGAGATTGAGCGAACGTCGTGTCATGTGGTCGATCACACGCCCTGGTGTCCCCACAATGATATGCGGGTTGCGTTTTAGCTTATCCATCTGGCCACGAATCGGCTTGCCGCCGTAAAGGGCCACACACTGGATCGACATCCCTTTCGAGAGCTTTACGATCTCGTCGCGTACCTGAACGGCCAGTTCCCGGGTAGGTACCAGGATCAGCGCATGGGGGCCTTTCCCTTCGGGCAACGTTTCGATGATGGGAATACTAAAAGCGGCTGTTTTGCCAGTTCCGGTCCGAGCTTGGCCCAGAACATCCTTCCCGTCCAAGGCAAGCGGGATAACACCTTCTTGGATGGGCGAAGGAACCTCGTAGCGGGCATCGGCCAGCGCGGCGAGCATTTTCTCAGAGAGATGGAGATCAGAAAATCGTAGTTGGGGAGTGTCTTCAGGGGTCGACAAGGTTCTGTGCCGTTTCTGGAAAGAGCCCTCCAAAGGGCTACTCAAGTGGTTATCAATCTATTTGTATGTACTAGAAAATACTTCACAAACGGCAATAGGACAATCGATCAACCCCCTCGTTAGCCTTGGTAATGTCCAACAAACCCCAGAAGCGCAAACAAATAGGCCGAACCACTAGCCCGTTTGACGAAACGGGACAGAGGTTCGGCCTTTCTCGTCGTTATCAGCAGGCCGCCCAGGGGGGGACTCTGTTTTAAGAAAAACCCAATCAACCGGCCAGTTGCCGGCAGATGACCTTAGGAAGCTGGAGTTGCCGGAGCGGCAGCAGCAGCCTTCTTTTTGGTGGTCTTCTTCTTTACGGTTTTCTTAGCGGCTTTCTTTGGCGAAGCCTTCTTGGTTGCGGCTTTCTTGGTCGCAGCCTTCTTCACTGTCTTTTTGGCGGCCTTCTTAGGCGAAGCCTTCTTGGTTGCAGCCTTCTTGACCGTTTTCTTAGCAGCCTTTTTAGGCGAAGCTTTCTTCGCGGTTGCTTTCTTAGCGGTCTTCTTCGGTGCAGCTTTCTTCTTGGTTGCCATCGTTCCGTGGGCTCCTCAAGATTCGATGCCCGAATTCTTATAGAGAGAACTTTTGGGGCATCACAAAAGATCTCTCGAATCTGCTTAGGCAGTATGCCGAGCCCTCAGCTTACGCGAGGGTTGAACATCCATTTCCATCCGTCCGAATGCATGGCAGATTCGATTGGGTGGAAGGCATCGCTTGGTGGCGAACATCAATCGCCTACCTTCACCCATTTCGACTCGGCATCCTCGCGGGACTTTCAAGCCGGTGTTTTTCACTTCGTGAATGGTGATTGTTGTTCTTCAAAAAACAGGAGAACAACCAATCACGACGAATGAAAAACTACTTCACGCAAATTGAATCAACTTTGCCTTTCTTTCGTCAAGGTGAATTATCGTTCCTTAAATCGAATTTGTTCAGAAAAAGTTCTTCAGGTGAGAAAGACTTCTTCGAAAAACCTTTCGCGATGTTGCGTCCGAGTCGGTTCCGCGCGTGCTTCACGCATTGCGGCAAGGATGGTGGTCGCGACAATTCGTTCGGGACTTTAGACTGTAGTTGGACGAAGTCGTCAGCAATGCTCCCAAGTGCGAAAGTGAATCCATGTCGGACCGTTTGAATGTTGTTTTGAGTGCCTGGTTGGAAGGAGATTCTCCCCTGCAAACACTGGCCGCTCATCCCGAAGCGCTGCAATGGATTCTCAGCGCGGATGAGCTCGAAATTGCCGGTATTTTAAGGTTTTTAGAATCGATTCCACCTTCTATCAGCGATGCCCAACGGAAGTTTTTAGACCGCGTTTTGAATCTATTAGCGATCCGCCTGCGCGACTTCGACGAGTTGGACGAAAGCGACCTCGAGCGTGTTGCCAACGCCTATCGGAAATGGGGCGCGACGCACCGGTTGGGGCATCTGCTACTCGCGCTGCTGAGCGCCTTGGCGAGCGAATCGTCGCTGGAAATTTTCGCCGAGTTGGTCGTTGAACAACCACCTACTAATTCTGCTTCCGCCGCGATCGCTTTTGTTCCACTTTTGCGCCGACAAGAGTTTCCTACCGAGACACTTTTTCCAAAATTGTTGGAAGCACTCTCGCATCTTGCCGTCGCAGCGCTCGTGTTAGACCTAGCCAACTACGTCACACGCAACGGGATGGTCGACAAGCATCCGGCCTCTGATCGCGTCGACGCGTTGGGGGAACTCTTCAGCGGGTTGATCGCGCGGCTTTCTAAGTTCGAGGCCCAACCGCCAACCGATGTCAAAGAGTTCGCCGCCGCCAAGCTGCAAGTCACCGAAGCCACTTCCATTGCCCTGGCCATTTGCGAAGCGATGGCCCTGATAGGCAACGACAAGGCTGTCGGTAAAATCAAACCAGCCATGGACTTAGCTCATCGAAAGCTTCGTCTGGAAGCTGCCATCGCGTTGGCTCTGTTGGGCAACGAAGAAGGGAAACAGCAGCTTATCGAGCTGGCCGCCGAGCCCGTTTGTCGCCCACGAGTCCTCTCGGTTGCCGAAGATTTAGAGATGCTCGACAAGATCGCATCCGAGTATCAAACCGAGGAAGCGAAGGTCATCGGGGAACTGGCCGCCTGGCTCTCACTCGATAGCCAATTTGGTTTGCCACCTCACGAAATCGAACGCGTCGACCAACGCACGCTGGGTTGGCCTGGTTTCGAGGAACCGGTCGAGTGCCATTTGATTCGTTACGCCTATCACATGCCTGGCGGAACGTTTCAAAGTGTGGGGATCGTCGGACCAGCGATTCAAAGCTTTGCTGTCGATTTGACATCATTGCCGATTCAAGACATCTACGCTGCCTTCGCTGGTTGGCAAGCCGAACACGCCGAGGTGTTTGAATTGGAACCAGGCAAGTGGCAACCCAATCAAGCACAATTGGCCGAGAGCCTTCGTCAGCGCATCGCCAGCGAAGGCTACGAATCCCCCCAAGTAGCCATGCTGGGCTTTTTCTTTGGTGATGTTCGCTTAATTGCGGCGACCCGCCGTGAAGGGCAAGCCGGTACAGCCGTGGCCGATGCCAGGAACACCACCTTCTATCCTGCAGGCGAAAGCCGCCATCCTATCGGCCCACGCGAAGCTTATTTCATCCATACCGGCCAAGAATATTTACAGGCCTTTAACAAAGACCGCCCCGAATGGGCCTCACTGGGAGCCCGCTTGGAAGATGCTGGCGAGTTGGACAACGCCCAGGAAGAAAGCTAGTTCCGTAGCAACCAGCGAGTTACTAGCGATTTGAGGAAGAGATTTGCCACAGAGAAACACCGATATCACGGATCGCATGCTGATCCGTACCTATCGGTGCTGGTCCGTTGGTTAAAATCTCTTCCCTCGCTGTTCTCTGTAGCTATCTAATCCGCATCAAGGAGCGGACTAGCTGAGCACCTTCTTGATGCCTTCGCACAAGCGATCGACGTTGGCTTCGCTGATGCCAGCGACATTGATGCGGCCTGATCCGACGATGTAGATGCTCATCTCGTTGCGGAGCTGATCGACCTGCATCTGATTCAAGCCAGAGAAGCTGAACATTCCCTTCTGTTGTTGAATGAAGGAGAAGTCTTGGTCGATCCCACAGGCCGAGATTTTGTCGACAAACAGCTTGCGAATGCCGTTAATGCGATCGCGCATGTCGCCCAGTTCCTCTTCCCACATCGCCTTCAGTTCGGCATCGCCGAGCACCGTTTCGACCACGGCAGCCCCATGCGTAGGAGGATTCGAATAGTTCGAGCGGATCACTTTCTTCAGTTGGCTCAGCACTGCCACCGATTCCGCTTCGTGCTCGGCCACGGCGGTCAAAGCACCCACACGTTCGTTATAGAGACCGAAATTCTTGCTGAAGCTGCTACAAATCAGCATCTCTTGCCCTGGTCGAGCAAGCTCGCGCAAGCCAGCAGCATCTTCCAAGAGCCCGTCGCCTAAGCCCTGGTAGGCGAAGTCCAACAGCGGTAGCAGTTCGTTCTCTTGGATCAGGTCGCCAATTACTTTCCACTGCTCCGGAGTTGGATCGATGCCGGTTGGATTATGGCAACACCCATGCAGCAGAATGATATCTCCCTTGGGGGCCTGCTTCAGGGCCTGCATCATGCCGGCAAAATCGAGGCCGTTGGTCGCTTTGTCGAAGTAAGGGTAAGTCTTTAGCGGAATTCCGGCGGCGGTGAAGATATTGGGATGATTCGGCCAGGTCGGCTGGCTATGCCACAACGTACGGCCAGGAAAACTATCGGCCAGGAAGTCGCCTGCCACGCGCAAAGCACCCGTTCCCCCAGGCGTTTGTACTGTAACCGCACGTTTGGCGGTCAGCACTTCATGATCGGCGCCGAATAGAAGTTCGCGGACCGATTTGGTGTAGCCAGCGCGTCCATCGATTGGCAGATAGCTTTTGGTACTCTCGGTTTCCAGCAACCGCTTTTCGGCTTGTTTCACGCACTTGAGAACCGGCGTCACTCCGTTCTCATCTTTGTAGACACCAACGCTCAGATTGATCTTTTCTGGATTAGGATCGTTGCGGAAAGCTTCGTTGAGCCCCAAGATCGAGTCCGGGGGTGCCGTTTGGACTTGCTGGAACATACTCTTCCCATGGGTAAGAGGACTACAGGGTGAAAAACAAGTTCATTCTAAAAGATCGCCAGCGGGTCTAATAGTTCGCCAGGGCGGTAGAAATGTCCCAACTTCGGAAAAATGCAGCGGATTCTTGCCTACCTCGCCCGTTTGTCGGGGTGAATTTTGCGCCCAAACTAATCATAATGGCAGGCTTCACCCTTCCCAGTGATGCCTACCTGGCTTGCTCCCCACCCAATTCACGGAGCCGTTTCGACTTTCCTAAGTCGTACGAGGACGTCTTAAGGTCGCCCGAAACCAGGATTTCAAGAGGCGTTTGCTGGGCTCGACCGTTTGCCTTTCGATTGGAAAGTACCGCACAGATGGCACGCCCGCGTACCGGAATCTGGCTGATCGGCGCCAAAGGTGGCGTCGCCACAACCACTATTATTGGATTGATTGCCCTGAAGAAGGGCCTCAGCGAAAACGTAGGCCTTGTCAGCGAACTCCCCCAATTCGCCGGTCTCGACCTGGTCCGGTGGGAAGATATCGTCATCGGCGGCCACGATATCCGCAGCACGAGCCTGGTCGAAGAAGCCTGGAAGCTGGTCTACGAAAGCCGCGCCATCGATGGCCGCATCGTGGAAAAGCTGCGAGACGATCTCGCCGCCCTTGATGCCAACATTCAAGACGGAACGCTTTACAACGTCGGCAAGACCATCGTCGACCTTTCCGATACGAAGCTCCGCACGGTTCAGGAAACACCTCGAACTGCCGTGGATCGCCTGAAAGGACACATTGCCGATTTCGCCAAGGCCAACGACTTACAGCGCGTCGTGGTCGTGAATGTCGCTTCGACCGAACCCCCAGTCGACGAAAAACAGTTCCCCCAAACCTGGAAAGAGCTAGAACCGCAGCTCAACGAAACCGGTTGCCCCCTGCCAGCTAGTTCGCTGTATGGCATCGCTTCGCTGGAACTTGGCTTCCCCTACATTAACTTTACTCCGTCGCTAGGGACTGCAATTCCGGCCCTGGATGACCTGGCCAAGCAGAACAATACCTGCCATATGGGGCACGACGGCAAGACGGGCGAAACGCTCCTCAAGAGCACGCTGGCCCCGATGTTCGCCCATCGCAATCTGAAGGTGATGAGTTGGGTTGGCCACAATATCTTCGGCAACATGGACGCCAAGGTGCTGGACGACCCTGAGAACAAAAAGACCAAGGCCGTCAGCAAAGATCGGCTCTTGGGCAAGATCTTCGGGTACACACCGCAGACCTTGGTCACGATCGAGAACATCGAAAGCATGGGGGACTGGAAAACGGCCTGGGATCATATCCACTTCCAAGGCTTCCTTGGCACGCCCATGGTGATGCAGTTCACCTGGCAAGGGTGCGACTCGCTGCTGGCCGCTCCGTTGGTGATCGACCTGGCCCGCTTTGCCGATCTGGCCAAACAAAAGGGAGAAACGGGCCTCCTGCAACAACTGGCCTGCTTCTTTAAGTCGCCCCTAGGAACCGAAGAAAATGACTTCGCCAAGCAATTCGCCATGCTAGAAGCCTGGACCGAATCGCTCAAGGCTTAGTAGCCAGAGAGAGCTGACAACGCCCAGCGTGAAGTGCGTTCAGGCGCTGTGCCGTGCCTCCTTCAGCATGGCCTTCCGATAGCTCCACAGGGGCGAACGCCCCGTTGGGGCTCAGAACTTAGTATCTCTCAACAGGTTTTGGTTATTCGTGTCTATCAGTTCTGGTCCGTGGTGAATCACGCACGTCTTCCCGCTTATTCGTAAATCGGGAAGAACGTATTGAACGCGGCCTCGCAGAAGTCGCCGGGGTCGTTGAAGCGGCGACCGCTGTTCAGGGCCGAGAGTTGGGCCATTTGCTCGGCAGTGAGTTCAAAGTCGAAGATCGCGGCGTTTTGTTCGAGGTGAGCTTGGCTGCTCGCTTTCGGAATCACGATCGTCCCGCGTTGCACGGCCCAGCGTAATAAAACCTGGGCTGGCGACTTGTCACAGGCGGCGGCGATGGTGCTGACTACGTCGTGCTTCAGCAGCGACTCGGTCGGCTGCGCCATGCCCAGGGCATAGTACGATTCTGCCCCGAAGCTGGAGAACGCTGTGACTGCGATCTGCTCTGCCGCGCAGTACCGCAGCAGTTTCTCTTGCGTCAGCAGCGGATGAAGTTCGACTTGCAGCACGCTGGGGCGAATACGAGCGCAGGACAGCAAGTCGCGGATAAGCGACACACCAAAGTTGCAAACACCGATGTTCTTGGCCAACCCGGCATCGACCAGCTTCTCCATGGCCTCCCACGTTTCGCGAATGGGAATGGGTTCTGAAACCAGGCCAGGCTCCTTCGCACTAGGATCGTAGAACCATTCTGGCGGATAGCGATCTGCAAACGGCACGAACTTCAGCGCGATGGGGAAGTGAATCAAGTAGAGATCGACGTAATCGAGCCCCAGGTCGCTCAGCGTCTTTTCGCACGCTGGCTGAACGTGCTCGGCGGCGTGGTAGGTGTTCCATAGCTTCGAGGTAATCCACAGTTCGTCCCGCGCGGCGATCCCTTCCTCGACGATGCGTCTTAGTCCTTGGCCGACTTCCGCCTCGTTGCCGTAATCGCACGCACAGTCAAAGTGCCGGTAGCCTGCTTTGGCGGCGGTGACGATCACTTCGGCACACGTACGCTTGTCGATCTTCCAAGTCCCCAGCCCAAGCTGAGGCATCTTGGCTCCGGTATTGAGGGAGACGGCGGGTATCGAAGTCATGATCTGGGGTCCTGCGACTGATCGGGGTGAAAAGCTCGTGGTACCTATCGTAACGCAAGCCAGGCCGGCTGGGGGCATGAGGCCGATTTTCAGGCCAAGCCGATCAATCGTTGCCCTATCGCTTAATAAGAGTGAAGTCTTTGCCCCGATTTGCCAGGGGCGCTTGCATCATCCCCTTTTACGAGCCAGAATCGTAGTAACTCGCCCAAATCGCCAAAGCTACGGGATCGGCACGGCCATTCCCGCTTGGCTCCTTCCCATATTCACCCATCCACTGCGTCCGAAGACGTCGAGGTAGCCCGATGTTCGTACGAATTTTGCTTTCCGCCCTGATGGCCTTAATGACGATTGGCCTGCTGCAGCAACCCGCTGAGGCAATTCCTTTCTTCTGGGAAGTCTTCAACGAGAAATACGTTGCCCCAGCCCCAAAGGATGACGCCGGTAAGAAGTTTGTTGCGGCCGCTCAAGCTGCCAAGTGCAACGTCTGTCACATCGATGGCCAAAGCAAGAAAGAGCGAAACGCCTACGGCCAGGCGATGGACGAGCTACTCGACAAAGCCAACTTCGGCAAAGACCGTCTAGCGAAAGAGAAAGACGCCGCCAAGGCCGAAGTGATTGCCGTGCTCGACAAGATCGGGGGCATGAAGCTGAGCAAGGACGACGACAAGTCTCCCACCTTCGCCGCCAATATGGCCGCCGGAAATCTGCCAGCGGAAGCCCCCAAAGCGGAGGCACAGCCCGAGCCAAAACCGGAACCGAAGCCTGAGCCTAAACCAGAACCGGCCCCTGCAACGCAGCCAACAGTCGATCCTGCTCCGGCAGGCAGCGGCTTGGCCATGCTCGGGGCGGCCCTCGATCAGATTAAAGCTGAAAGCAAAGCAGCCATCAAAGCCGAAGCCAAGGCCGAACTCAAAACCGAGCTAAAGCCGGAAGTGAAGCAAGAGCTGAAAGAAGAACTGAAAGCGGAAGTCAAAGCCGAACTGATGGCCGAAATGCGGAAGAGCCTGGCCGACACCGTCAAGATTCAGTTCAAGCTGATCGCCGCTCAGGAAGCCAATCCGCTACCAACAGTCGACGACGCTTCCGAAGCAGAAGCAATCAAGCAGATCAATGCTCGGGGCGGCCGAGTGAACGTGCTGGCCCAGAACACCGACGAGAAGGTCGTTTCGTTCCATCTAAGCGATAAGCCAATCGACGACGAAGCGTTAGCCTTGGTGCGTGGGCTGCGCAACGTGGTCGAAATCAACGCTCGGGGTACCGATGTTACCGACGAGGCCGTCAAAGCGTTAGTTGGTCTGCCGAACCTGCAGCGGCTGAACCTCGCCAAGACCAAAGTCACGGACGACGCGCTGATTTACCTGGCCGCTCATCCGAACCTGGTTTACTTGAACCTATACGGCACCCCAGTGACCGACGACGGCATCGGCGTGCTGGCCAACCTGCCAAACCTGAAGCACCTTTACCTCTGGCAAACCGGCGCCACCCAAGACGGCGTCGCCAAGCTTCAAGCACAGAACCCTGGCCTGGAAGTGAACCTAGGGACCGAGTAAGCGGTTGCCACAGAGGGCATCGAAAGAAATCGATAAGGGCTCGCATTTTGCGAGCCCTTTTTTGTTCGGTGGATCCTTCCGTTTCGGTACGCACAGCGTACCCTACAAGATATTAGCTATTCTCATTGGTGAGATCTGTGGCTAATCTTCTTCCTCAGGATGAAGTCGGGCATAGGCTTCGTCGGCCCAAGGGGAATCAGGGTTAAGGGCCAGGCATTTTTCCCAGTGGGAGACTGCTTCGCGCTGGCGACCTAGTTCATCCAGCACGCGGGCCAGATGATAGTGGGCGTCGCAGTAGTCGTCGTACACGGCGATCGCCTCGCGCAGTGCCGAGACCGCTTCGACCAGTTGGCCCGTTTCCGCCAGCACGCAGCCAAGGTTCGCCCTGGCTTCGATCATCTCTGGCTCTTGCTCGATCACCACATAGTAACGTTCAATCGCTCCACCGAGGTGACCGGCTCGATACAGTAGTTCGGCCAGACGGAACGATCGATCAGCGGAGGGACCACCCACCGACAGCGCTGAACGGAGGCAACGAATCGCTTCGTCCAACTGCTCGTCGTCTTCGTAGTCGGCAGCCCGCGATTCCCATGCTTCCGGCGTCTCGGGCATTTCGTCGCTGGGGTCAACCACATTGAACGAGATCGCGAAGTCGTCGTCTCGGTCGAAGTCGAACCGCATTTGCCCGCCAGGTTCGAGTAGGCCTTCTCCTTGCCGCAGCAAGATCTCGCTTCCTTGGACAATTACCGAAAGCTGCGTCAGCGGTCGCTGCACATCGGGGTAGTATTCGGAAATGGCCGACAGTTGGCGTTCGATCTTTTCCGGCGACATGCCCGAGGCCAACATGCCCGCCAACTGCTTGGCCGAGGCGACCTCGTGATAGTCGAAATAAGGCAGGCTGCGGACTTGCCGGGCAGGCACAATGAGCCCGCGCCGATGCCAACGGCGAATGATCGATTTAGAAACGCCCAGCAAATCAGAAAGCATCGCCGGGGTATATAAGCGGTGCAGCTTCTGGTGGGGTTCGATCAAGCCAAGCCACTGCCAAAGGGTCGTTTCGCTGATGAATTGAAGTTCGCCAGCGGCGGCTTTTTCCTGTAGCTCTTCCGAGATACCTTGCTGCCCCAGATCGGTCAGATCGTTTTCGCCAAAAACGATCACGTCGACTCGCTGGTCGATCTTTTCGCTGGGATGCGCCTCGGCTTCGCGCAGGGCCGCGAAGACCTCGCGGCGCGTCATGCCGGCCAGTTTGCCGACAATGGCGATCCGTTTTCCCGACAGGTCGCCGGCTTCGTTTCGTGGGGCTGAATCCGTTGCCACTAGCCAATATCCCAGTTCGCGGGGCGCGGCGTTATTGGTCCCCTGGCGGGATAATAGCGGCCTGCGGACCCTGAAAAATACATCGTTTAGCCTACTGTAATGGCGCACTCGGGACTAGTCCCGAAGCGCGAGGGAACCTTGCCGGACGGTGTCAGATCGATTAGGTATGAAGAACCATGCATGCGTACCCTAACTTAGAGAATAACGTCATGATCCGCTTCGGACTGCTTGTTTTGGCCATGCTGGCACTGCCTGCTAGTGTCCAAGGACAGAACAACTACAACGTGCTTTTTATCGCCGTGGATGACCTCCGCCCGGAAATGGGCTGTTTTGGGCGTTCCCCCACGGTTAGCCCCAACTTGGACCAGTTGGCCCAGCAATCGTGTGTCTTTCGACAACACTTTGTGCAAGTACCTACGTGTGGGGCTTCGCGGTATGCCCTGCTGACCGGACGTAGCCCGAAGCATTCGCAGGCGCTGAGCAACACCGCTCTTTATTCCGGCAAAACGGCACTTTCGCCCGAGCAGTTGCCGGCGGCTCAAACCATGCCCGAACTCTTTCGGCGTAGTGGGTATCACACTACGCTGATTGGTAAAGTCTCGCACACTGCCGACGGCAAGGTATATGCCTACAACGGCCAGGGGGATGGTCGTGATGAAGTCCCCCATGCCTGGGACGAACTGGCCACTCCTTATGGCCCCTGGAAACGAGGTTGGGGCATTTTCTTTGCTTATGCCAACGGCGAGCATCGCGAAGATGGCCAAGGTCATTCCGACCTGATGCAGTTCACCGCCGAAGAAGATACCGATCTGCCTGACGGTATGATGGCCGAAACGGCGATCGAGAAGCTGAAAAGCTATCAACAAAGTGGCGAACGGTTCTTTATGGGTTTGGGTTTCTTCAAGCCGCATCTTCCCTTTGTCGCCACCAAGCAAGACTGGGAAGCGGTCGATGCCATGGACATCGAACCAGCCCCGCACGGCACCAAGCCAGAAACCGCCTATTGGCACAAGTCGAATGAGTTTTACAAATATCAAGCGGACTTCCCCAAGACGAATCCCCTCGCTGAGCAAGACCAAATCCAAGCCCGCAAAGCTTATTTGGCGTGTGTTCGCTACACCGATCGGCAAATCGGCAAGGTCATGACCGCTCTTCAAGAGACCGGCCTCGATCAATCGACGATCGTAGTGGTATGGGGAGATCATGGTTGGCATCTGGGAGAAAGTGCGATCTGGGGGAAACACACATCTTTGGAACGAGCTTTGAAAAGCCCTTTGTTCATCAAAGTGCCTGGCGTGACCGACCAAGGCCAACAAACCGAAGCCTTGGCCGAGACGCTCGATATTTATCCAACGCTGATCGACCTATGCCAGCCGAAGTTTCGCGAGACCACCTTTCCGCTAGACGGCGTCAGTCAGGCCGCCGTCATCCGGGGGGAAAAGGAAGCCGTTCGCGACACCGCAATCAGTTACTGGCAAGGGGGCCAGGTAAGCATACGCTCTGCCGATTACCGCCTAATTGCCCGAGCGAAAAAGGGGGAAATGGAAAACGTGGAACTCTACGACGTTCGCCGAACCCCCGATCCCACAGACAATCTGGCTGAAGAAAAGCCGGAAGTCGTTCAAAAACTCCTTGAAGCCGCACAGGATGCGAAATAGCCATGAAGCTACCGATCGACTTGCATTTTCTCCGCCATCCGTTTGAGCGTCGTACGCCCCCCGGCGCGGCCCCTGGTACGGCGACCCAGCCCGAGGAAGAAACGACTAGCCATATCACCTTGGCGGCATTTGGCCCAGAGGATTATGTAGAAGCCGAAATCGACGATCCGGACGAAGTGCAGCAATATCTGGGCAACTATGACGTGACTTGGATTCATGTGCATGGCCTAGGCGATGCCTCGAAACTGCGTCAATTGGCGACGATGTTCGATCTGCATCCTTTGGTTTACGAAGACATTCTGCACACTCACCAGCGCGCCAAAGCCGAAGAGTATGGCGAATATTCGTTTCTGGTGGTGCGTATGGTCGAAATGGTTCCCCGGCTCGATACGCGACAACTTTGCTTGGTGGTGGGGCCAAACTACGTTCTCACCATCGAAGAAGCTGGCCTCGACGATCTACTCGATCCAATCCGAGTACGTCTCCGCAAGTCGGTCGGACGGATTCGCCAGATGGGGCCCGATTATCTTTCCTACGCGCTGATGGACTCGGTTATTGATCATTACTTTCCGGTCGTAGAAACGTTTGGCGACCGGCTCGACGAAATCGACGACCCTCTGGCCGCCGGTTATACCAACGATTTGATTCCAGAGATTCAGCGAATCAGTAGCGACCTTCTCACGATTCGTCGCAACTTGCTCCCTCATAAGGAAGCCATTCGCAACCTGATGAGTTCAACCTTTACTCGTTATACCGACAACACCGCCGTCTTCTTGCGGGACGCGGACGATCATATTTCGCAACTGCTCGACGCGATCGATACCTACCGGCAAATTTGCTCCGACCTACGCGACTTCCACTTCGCGCTGACCAGCCAGCGAGCCAACGAGGTCACCAAGACGCTCACGATCATCGCTACGGTGTTCATCCCGCTGAGCTTCATCGCTGGGGTCTATGGGATGAATTTCAACAACATGCCGTGGCAAGATTGGAAATATGGCTACTTGTATTGCTGGGGACTGATGGTGGCGGTGGGGCTTGCCTTCATGGGCTGGTTCTACGCTCGGGGGTGGTTCAAAGGATGACCTCTGTCTAGCGAAAAACCCGAGAGGCTTGGTTCGTTTTCAGATCGTCAACGTTGGAAGAATGTGACCAGCTGGCAAACGAAACTTTTTCGCCGCTTGGCTGACACCTACTTACCGGCCAAGAGAAGGGTTTTCTACGTGGTAATACCAGGGCTTCTCGTGCTTAAGAGGCTAATAATCCCAACTTTGTCGCCAGAAATCGCAGGAAACATACCTCACCTCTGTCGAGGGGGATGAAAACCAATTAATCTGGACGAGTCCTCGTCAGCCGCTCTTGAGTTGCGTTAGACTTGAGAAAGCTTGTCAGATGACAACATGGCTGGAAAGGTTGATCCCTTTAGCTCATCTCGATTCGGCAGCGTCGTAAAAATCAGGCCGATCCCTGAACAAGGTAGAAAAGCTCCTCGATGGCAGCTCCGTGGAACACCGAGGCAATCGACTCGCAGTTTAAGGTCGTGACGCCAGAGAATATCGCGTTCAACTACCAAGTCGCCGGACCGTTCCGGCGTCTGGTGGCGTTCATGTTGGATCTGTTCATTCGCGGGGCGATCATTCTGGCCGCGTTCATTTTGCTAAATATGCTGGGCATAGGCAGTGCGATTGCCAACGCCGGGCTGGATGATCTGCTGCAAGCGGCCGGAACCATTGCGATCTTCTTCTTCACTTGGTTCTACATGGCTGCGTTCGAGTATTGGTGGAACGGCACCACGCCTGGCAAGTGGCTATTGAACCTGCGCGTAACCACCGACGACGGCGAGCCGATCAACGCATTCCAATCGGGCGTACGAAATCTGTTTCGGTATGTCGATATGTGGCCTCTGGTTCCGCTGCCGTTTGCTTGGATGCGCGAAGAGTTTTACGACGGCCCGATCGTACTGACGTTTCTGTTTGCCCTGCTGGTCCCTATTTTCAATCGACGCTTTCAACGCATCGGTGACTTAATCGCCGGCACGATGGTTGTCATCGAAGACCGCTCGTGGCTGATGAAAATAGCCAAGATCGAAGACGACCGGGCTCGGCAGCTAGCCGATTACATTCCTCCGAACTTTGTTGCCCCGCGCAGTATGATTAAAGCCGTGGCAACTTATGTCGAGCGGCGACGCTATTTCACCACCGCGCGGCGGCGAGAAATTGCCCGGCACTTGGCCGAACCGCTGCTGGAAAAATTTGGTCTGCCTAGTGATACCAGCTACGATTTACTCCTCTGCGCGCTCTATTATCGCACGTTCCTCTCAAGGCAATCTGCCGATGGAACGAGCGACGATAACGAACTGCTACAGAATCCGGCTCAGGCCACAACCTACGGAAAAGCTCACACGCCGGTCTCGGTCGGGACGAAGTAAAGGAAACGCACCATGAAAGTTGCCCATCTGATTGAAAAGCGGCGGGTCTACTGGCAAGAGCTAGAGAACCTGTGCGCCCAGATGGCTACTTCGCGGAAGAAAACCATCGGAGCCCGCAATATCGCCCGGTTTGCGGCGTTGTACCGGGCTGCCTGCGCCGACCTGGCCCTGGCCGACTCTTATCAACTGCCGCCGAATATTGTCGAATACTTACACAAGTTGGTCGGGCGGGCTCACGGACAACTTTATCGCAGCCGCCGTATCGACTGGGCCCAGATTGGCGACATGCTGCTACGGCAAATTCCGCGTGAGATCTTTCAGGATCGCTGCGTGCAACTCACGTTCTGGCTGTTCTGGGCGGTCTTTCTGCTTTCAGGATTCATGGCCGCCAATCCCGATCGCTTCCCGAACTTTGCCAACGAGATCGTCGGCGCGGAAGGGCTTGATCAGATGGAGCAAATGTATTCGCAAGCTCCTAACAGCGGCACGCCCACCGCAACCGGCGCGGCATTTTATGTGAATCACAACACAGGCATCGGCATTCAGTGCTTTGTGGTGGGCATTACCGTGATTGGCGGCTTGTGCATTCTGCTGTTCAATGCCTCTTATTTAGGAACGATCTTCGGGCACATGGCCAGCCCCAACGTTTCGGAAGAGATCAGCGATCACTTCTTCGAGTTTGTCACGGCACATGGTCCGTTCGAGCTAACCGCCATCGTGTTGGCCGCTGGGGCTGGGCTAAGGCTAGGGTTTTCACTAATTAGTCCTTATCACAAGGAAGAATCGCTCTACCACGACGAACTGCTCGAGGAAGAAACGAGCTTGTTCGATAAATCGCGTCAGGTCGCCTACGAACGTATCGATTCGTTACGGATCGGGGCGAAGCGGGCCTTGCCGATCATGGGGGCCTCGGCCATTCTGTTTGTCTTGGCCGCGATGATCGAAGCGTGGGTATCCCCTTCGGCTTTGCCCGAAGCGGCGAAACAAGTGATTGCAATCATCGCCAGTGGGCTGTTGATGGTCTACTTCATTGTGCTCGGCTATCCACGAAAGGACGACCGTGCAACTCGATAAAACACGCATCGCCATTCGAGAACGCGAACTGCTAGAGATCTACGATCTGGCACTGATCGTGATGCGCGTTTATTGGTGGAAAATCATCCAAGCGCTCGCGATCACGGCCGTTCCACTCACCCTGATCAACGCTGGGTTATTGTGGGCGATGCAGCCTGATTTGGTGATTAACGAGACGGCGGGCATGTTTATCGTTTACATGGTGATGGCCATCTTCTTAGAAGCCCCCTTAGCCGGGATACCAATTACGGTGCTGCTAGGAGACGCCTTGTTTCACGACAAGCCAGACTGGCGCCGCATGTGTACCGGGCTGTGGCCAGTGATCCCACGTATCTTCTGGGTTGTCTTCCTACTGCGCGGTATTTTGCCAGGCATGCTTTTACTGTTTTGGGCCTCGTTTGAAGAAGCCTTTTCACCCCTCTTGCTGCTGATTTTGTTGTGTGGCTATGCCAGTGTGCTCCGCATTTGGCGGCCCTATATCGGCGAGATTTTGGTTTTAGAAAAGAACCCCGTCTTCGGCAAGCAAAAAGGGGCGATCACCGTCGGGCTGCGAAGTGCCTCGTTGCACAACCCAAATTTCGGCGACTTGCTGATTCGCGGCATGGCTTCGTCGATTAGCATTTTGCTGGCCGGTAGCATTGTGATGAACATTTTCGGTATCCGTGGCTTTGTGTTTGGCCGTTGGAACTGGGACGAAGTCTTCCTGTTTGTCTGGTTTCCGCTGGGCTTGTGGCTGGTGGTCGCGTTCATGACGGTGGTGCGTTTTTTGTGCTACCTCGACCTGCGTATTCGCCGCGAAGGTTGGGAAGTAGAGCTGGTGCTCCGGGCCGAGGCTGCGCGGATGAAGGAGATCGCCGGATGATGCGATACCTTCTGTCCCCAGCTATCGCCGCACTGCTGTTGCTCGGAACCAGCTTCCCGCTGACCGCTCAAGATGCATTCGACGGCGAGCCAATCGGCGAACGTTCGATTCACGAGCCTGTTGAACATGGCCGCAATGCGTTCACCAATATTCCCCAAGCCAACTGGTACGACGGCGACTCGGACGATCTGCAAACCATTCCGGTGCCAGGCGAAACCAAGATGCCCAACTCGCGACCAGGGGCCCCACCTAAACCCAAAGCAGCGAAAAACTCTACCCCTGTCACTACCGGTGGAGGCACTTGGAATCCCGGCATCGGAGGCGTTCCGATTGGGACGCTGATGGTTTACTCATTGTTAATGATCATCTTGGCAGTGATTGGCTTCCTGATTTTTCGGGCGATCCGAGCTGGCGGTTCGACGGCGATGGTCGGCAAAGAGACCGGCTCCGACAAGCTGGACGAAAAGACACGCCAGGTCGATAAGGTCGAACATCTTCCGTTCGAGGTGAAAAAGAAAGACGCCAACCTCTTGGATGAAGCTCGTCGCTGCTACGAAGGGGGCAACTTCAACGAAGCAATCGTCTATCTGTTTAGCTTTCAATTGCTCGAACTCGACAAGGGGCACATCATTCGCCTGGCCAAAGGCAAGACCAACGGCCAGTACCTGCGCGAGATCGGCCGAGATCGTAACTTGCGGCAAATCTTGCAAGGAACGATGAACGCTTTCGAGGATGTCTTCTTCGGCAATCGACAGCTAACTCGCGACCGCTTCGAGCGTTGCTGGAATCAACTTTCTCAATTCGACCAACTGCTCTCAGGAGGGAAAACGTAATGCCACGTACGAACCACCTCCTGGTTTTGCTGCTGGTAATGTTGGGCCTTGTGCTGGCTGGCTGTGGTAAGCAAAGCGGTGGGCTACCGACCACTTACGGCAAACGCTCTGGCAACGCTGGGGCCAGTGTCAACGGGACCAAGGTGCTATCCGAAATGTTTCGCAGCGCCGGTTACTGGGTGAAAAGCTATTCGGTCGTCTCGCCCAGCCTGTTGAAGAACGATGTCATCGTATGGGTGCCCGAAAGCTTTGAAGGCCCCAATTATGAATTTCAACAAGTCATCTTAAACTGGTTGGCCGAAAAAGATGGGCGCACGTTCATCTACATTGGCCGCGACTTTGACGCTTCGGTCCAATACTGGGAGGAAGCGATTCAGAAGGTCCCGCCTGAGCAAAAACTGGACACCATGCGTCAGCGCAGTTTGGCGATTCAAGACTTCGACGAGCTACGCAACTTCATCGCCGAGGAAGAAGATTACTACTTCTTTAAAACCGAGCGTGATGCTCCCCGCCGCGTGGCCAAGTCACTGCGAGGACCATGGGCGAAAGACATTGACGCCTCGAAAACCAACATCGTCCTCCGCACGAGAATCTTACCGGCAACAACCGACGCCCTGTACGAAGGCTACGACACCCTCGACTCCGACGAACCTCCCGTCTACGCGGTGGAAGACATCGACGTGCTACTAAGTTCCCGAGGGGAAGCGATTGTGACTCGCATGGGCAGCGATTACAGCGATAGTCAACTGATCTTGGTGACCAACGGCTCGTTTCTGTTGAACTTGCCGTTGGTGAATCCCGAGCATCGCAAACTGGCAGCCAAGTTGGTTAACCAGTGCGACCGCGACTCTTATTCTCCGGAAACGGTCGCGTTTTTAGAAACGGGCGACTACGTCGATATTCGCCGGGCCGACGATACCACCGATGCGACCAGCGGTTGGGAGTGGCTATCCAAGTGGCCGCTGAACTTGGTCGGTTTACAGATGGCCTGGTGGATGATTGTACTTTGCTTTGCCTTGTACCCGATTTTCGGTCGCCCGAAGCAATTACCTGCCGCCGAGACATCCGATTTCAAGAAGCATATCGATTCCGTAGGCGACTTGTTGGAAGCAACCGACGACCATGCTTATGCCCAACTTCGTTTGCAGCAGTATCAACAAATCATGAAAGGAGACGCCGTCTACCGCCGTTCCAAAACGCGCCGTGGCGAAGGGAAGTAGTCCCCTGCCTAGGCCCAGCTTTGCCTCTTTTGAATTAGTTTTTATTCGGCGTTAGTCACGATCAGCGAGCATCTATGAGTAGTTCCACGCCAGATATTATCGAGTTTGCCTGCTCTGGTTGCGGCAAGAAGTTACGGGTCAACCAGGATGCGGCCGGCAAGAAGGCCCGTTGTCCCCAGTGCGATACCATTCAAGTTGTGCCCGCCAAGAGCGAACCGGATGGAGCGTCTCCGTCTGAAGCGACCGTTCCTCCGCTGGAACCGATCGCTTCGGAAGAGTCCTCTTCGCCCAGTCCAACTGCCGAAAATGGTGGTTCGGTGCTAGATAACGATATGTTCTCTGGCTTGCTGAGCGAGGAAACCAAACCGCCAACAGCTTCGCCCGCGAGCCCCCCCTCGTCCAGCACCACTTTGGCTGGACATCACAGCGACGACACGGCTTTCTCTGCCACGCGCGAGCTTTTCCAGAACATCACCAGCGAGATCTCGAAGATCTATGTCGGTCAGGAAGAGCTCGTGCTGGGGACGCTAGTCGCCCTCTTCAGTGGCGGGCATGTGCTGATAGAAAGTGCGCCGGGGCTTGGCAAAACGCTTTTTGTCCGCACGTTGGGACGGGTCTTGGGGTGTGACTTCGGTCGTGTCCAGTTCACGGCCGACTTGATGCCGTCGGATATCACCGGGGCTCCCTTCTTCGACATGAAAGCGAACGAGTTCCGCTTCCGCCCAGGACCTATCTTTACGCAGTTACTCTTGGCGGACGAAATCAACCGTTCTCCGGCCAAAACGCACGCGGCTCTGCTAGAAGTGATGCAAGAGTTCCGTGTGACGATCGACGGCACCAGCCACAAGATCGAACGCCCCTTTCTGGTAATGGCTACGCAAAACCCGATCGAATCGGAAGGAACGTACAACCTGCCGGAAGCTCAGCTCGACCGGTTTATGTTCAAGTTGAATCTTGATTATCCCAGCGAGTTTGAAGAAGCGGAAATCCTCAAGCAGCACAGCCAGCAAGTCGATATCGGCAAGCGGCTGGAAGAAGAGATTCAGGTCGTTACCTCACCTGAGAAAATCTTGGAAGTCACCCGCGAAAACGGCAATGTGCTGATCGCGGACAAGCTGATCGATTACATCAACAAGATCGTCCGTCTCACGCGAACCTGGCCGCAGTTTCACCTGGGGGCGTCCCCTCGGGCTGGCATCACCTTAATGCAAGGTGCCCGGACGCTGGCCGCGTTCAATGGTCGCGATTATGCGGTGCCGGACGACGTGGTGCAAATTGCGTTGCCCGCGCTGCGACATCGTGTGGTCCTTTCCGCCGAAGCGGAAGTTGAAGGACATAACGTCGACGAACTTTTAACGGAACTAATCCGCACGATCGAGGTGCCTCGCCTGTGATCTCGCTGGTTCAAGATTTTTTCGTCGGTTTGTGGACCAATGTCCTCAGCCTACCCATGACGCAGTTGCTGTTAATGTTTCTGCCGCTGGTGGTCATTAGCCGTTGGTTCAAAACAACGCCGACCATCTGGCTGGCCCTCACGTTTGCCGGACTGATGCCGGTGCCGGTGATTGCCATCTTGTTAGGAGACGCCAGCAACCTGTTTGGTCCGCTGCTGTTTTTCATCTCGGTGACCGGTGCAGTGGGGCTGTTCGCGCTGCTGCAATTACTTGCCTATTCGACCGGCTGGAAACGTTTTCAACTGCAACGGCTTCCCTTCTCGATCAGAATCTGGGCAGGCATCCTAGCCGCAGCCGGGCTGGCCATGAGCATGCTGTTGATCATAGCGATGGTGGGCAACTCGCTGACGATGGTGGCCTGGCTGCTGGTGGGGTTGAATCTGGTAATTGCCACGGTCGCTGCGGTTGACCTGGCAAGCTTACCCCGAGCCAAGCATTTTACCGCCGAGCGAGAAACGTCACGCATTGCCTCGCTGCTGAAGAAACAACGCGTTGTCCTGACAATTACTTACAAAGGGCCGCTTACCGTTCATCTGACCGCCAAGGATGACGTTCCGCAGCAATTCCAAGCTGCCCCAGAACAGTTTGAAGCCGACCTAGAACCACGCAGCCGCACAACGGTCCATTACGAGATGGAACCGACCAAACGCGGCTCGTTCTCGCTAGATACCGTCTACTTGAAGGTCGATAGCCGCTTGCGGTTCTGGAAGAAGATGATCAAGCTTCCGGTCTCGATCACTATCAGCGTTTACCCCGACATGAAGCAGTTGGGCGAGTACGCGTTGTTGGCTCGCACCAATCGCTTGAGCTTGGTGGGTGTTCGGCGCACGAGAAAGGTGGGACAAGACCACGACTTCGAGCGGCTACGCGATTACACTCGTGACGACAACTACAAGCATATCGATTGGCGGAGTACGGCCCGACGACGACGTTTGACGGTGCGTGAATTTCAAACCAGCCAAAGCCAACGCATCATCTTCATGATCGATTGCGGGCGAATGATGACCAACGAGGCGGAAGGAATCAGCTTGCTGGATCACGCGTTCAACGCGATGCTGATGCTTAGCTATGTGGCGCTACGTCAAGGAGATTCGGTCGGGACAATCTTGTTTTCCGATCGCGTTCATAAGTTCGTCCCTCCCAAGGCGGGCGCCAGCCAGATGAACCATTTGCTGCATGCCAGCTACGACCAATTTCCGAACTTCGTGGAATCGCGTTACGACGAAGCATTCATGCACTTGCGGACCAACTGCCGTAAGCGGTCGCTGGTGGTGCTGATTACCAACGTGATCGATGAAGTCAACTCGCACCAGGTCGAACAGTATCTGACCACGCTGGTCGGGCGTCACTTACCGCTGGGCGTTTTATTGCGTGATCAACGTTTGTTCGATGCTGCTGAAACCGACAAGCCGTACGGCAGCAATTTGTTTCGCGCCGCTGCCGCCGCAGATATCCTCACGTGGCGGCATCATGTGTTGACCGACATGAGCCACAAAGGCGTGCTCGCTCTGGATCTCTTCCCCGAAGACCTTACCGCCAACTTGGTGAATCAATACCTGGAAATCAAAGCCCGACACTTGCTCTAACCAACGGTGCTCAACTCGCGTCTTCGTTAGCATGGTACGCTGAGCGGCTTTATGTCTGCTACCGTCGCATGGTTGCCGGGGCGGTCTGCATTTTTTTAGCTACGGACCAGCCACGAAAGTTCTTTCCTTGGTAAACCGTCACGGCGTGCGATCTGCCTGGGCCGACTTCGACTTCCACTTCTTCCAGCGGCGTGATCGACTCGAAAGCAAAACGTAGCGCGGCGGGCAGTTCTTCGTCGGCATGGGCCACCAACAGCAAGTCGTGTCCTTCGGCATGCTGAGGACCGCCCCAGATATCGTATTGGGAGAGAGGAACCGTGTTCTCGCCCCAGAGGTAAACGCGAGGATGCTGTGGCATGTAAAAAGCCAACTCCGAAGCGACTGCACGTCCGGCGGTAACGATCATTTCAGGACGTGCGTTTTCCTTCGCGTCGATCCCCTGGCCAACTTTCTGCCCCAGCTCTTCCCAGCCACGCAGCCGCACAATGACATCGATTGGGCTGCCGTTCAGCCCTAACGGACTCAGCACAAAAGGAATCGCGTAGGTCACCGCCAGGCAGACTCCACCGACCACGGCCGCATGTTTCAGCCGCCACTTACCAGGCATAAGAAAGAACTTCGGTAGCGAGACATGCCCCAACGCCCAGGCAGTGGCCAGAATGATCCCCGCACTGAAGAACGGCGCCGGCCAGTTGAGTTCTAGCCGTTGCTTTAAACTTAGCCCCAACACCAAGACCATCGGTACCGCGCTTAGACACAG
This sequence comes from Bremerella cremea, assembly GCF_003335505.1. NCBI lineage: Bacteria > Pseudomonadati > Planctomycetota > Planctomycetia > Pirellulales > Pirellulaceae > Bremerella > Bremerella cremea. The sequence goes on along the minus strand of NZ_QPEX01000011.1, from coordinate 219,364 downwards.
CAGAAACCGTTCGCGACGTCCTACTTGGCGGAACGAGAGCAATCCAAACGCCCCGACCGTAATCAGCAGAAAGAAGGTTATCGGCGAGATGACCCCAAACAAACCCCCGACAAATTCCAGCGAGATCGCAATCCGCCGCAGTACCGAGACAGGTTCGGCTTGGAAGTGTTCGCTGGTGTGCTGCAGCGTGACCCAATCGTGCTGGTAATTCCAATAGACAACCGGAGCCAGAAAGAGCAATGCTCCGCAGGCACAAAGGTAAAGCGTGGGACGCACGGCTTCAAAGCGATCTTCTTTCGACAACAACACAAAGAGCCCGCCAAAGACTAACAGGCCAATCATCGTTTGCTTCGTGAGCAGCCCTAGGCCGATGAATAAGATTGTCAGCAACAGCCAGCGCCAGCGATCTTCGCCCCGTTCTAGCAGCCGCCAGAATGCGTACATCGCAGCACTCCAGAAGAAGAGAAACGGCGAGTCGATCGTCATCAGCAAGCTCATCGCCCCATTGCCCGGGGTGAGCGCGGTCAGCAGCATCGCCCAGAACCCAACCTGAGCATCGTACATGCGTCGGGCGAGTAGGAACACAAACAAGAGGCTACCGGTACCTAACAAGGCCGCCGGTAAACGAACGCCGAACTCGCTATCGCCCAACAACCGCGTTGATAAACCAATGATCCAGGCAATCATCGGCGGCTTGCTGTAATAGCCGTAATCTAACTGCCGCGACCAATCCCAATAGTAGGCTTCGTCGTGAACCAGATCGAACGGATCGCAGGCCAGGTACAGCACGCGAAACAATCCAAGACCGAGTAAAAACCACAGAGAACGGCGGGTCCACACGGCTGCATCAGCTTGTTCCGCACTGTTCGTGAGCGCTTCGTTATTCATGGATGCCTATCAATTTCGATTCACGCGCCACATCAGAAACGCGCCGACCGCTAACAGAACCACGTCGGCAATCCAAACCGGGGCCGAACCAAAGTTACCATCGCGCGCCCACTGCTCGCCCACCACCAACAGCGGGTAATAAAGTAACAAGATCGGCAGAAAGCAAACGAAGAACGTTCGCACGTTGTCAGACGACTTCAGCCAGATCGACACCGGTACGCCCATCACCACAAAGCAGAACACGCCGAACCCATTGGCCAGGCGGCGCTGGCGTTCGGCTTGCAAACGAAAGAGGCGTTTCTGATTGGCTTTTAAATGCCCTTCGACAGCGTTCAAATGATCGAAGTCGTCGCTGGCGATCGCTATTTCGAGTTCGGCCTTGGCCTCTTGCACGATTTTTTGTTCGCGTGTGATTTGGTCGGGAATGGTGGCCAAAGTTAAGTTGGCAGGCGAGGCACTGTTAACGTCGAGCTCCACCGAGTTCAACTCGTCCAGGTACAGCACAAATTCGTCGGAAAAGTCGTACGACTGGCTGTTTCCTTGTTCGATTTTTCCGTCGCGACAGCTGAGCTTGAGAGTGCCTGTTTCGGGATCGGTGTTCAGCTCGGCTTCGGCAGCTTCCAGGTAGATTTGCGGTCGTGATTCGGTGGCGGCGATATCGATGCGAGGTTTGATCAGCTTCCGATCTTTGACCTCTTTCACGGTCACCTCGATGCCTGACATTTTGAAACTACGTTTGGTTTGCAGCACGCCGTAAACGGTATCGTCGAGCGACTCGGCAATCACTCGGTGAATATTCGGCCGAGACCACGCCGCGCAAACGTCGTACATCCAAAACGTGAAGAAGCTCAGAAAGTATGCAAAGATGAGCACCGGCCAAACCAATTCCATCGGGTTGATCCCGGCGGACTTGATAGCGGTGACTTCATTGGTTGCGGCCATACGCCCAAATGTGGTGCAGACCGCAAACAGCATGCAGCCGGGAATCGTGTAGCGAAGCATCTCCGGCACGAAGTACGGCAGCATGTTCAGAATGATGTTCGGAGGCAGGCCCTTCTTCAGGCCTTCGTTCACGCCACCACCGACGGTCATCATCAGGACAGTGACCCCTAAGCAGAGGAGGAAGATTTTGATGATCTCCCACAGAACGTACCTCTGGATCGTTGTCATGCCAAAATCGTGTATTTGTTAGGCGGCTGAAGTTTCTCGTGGTTCCGCTTCCCGCTGCGGGCGTGAAAACGGAATCGTCCTCTCAGGTGCTTCCGCTTGCTTCAGCGATTGCGTAGCGGCCCTATCCCAGCCGAACATCACGACGTACAAAGCAAGGCCGGTAAAGTAGACAATCGCCCCGCTCCAAGCAATATCACTCAGGAAGTGCCCCCCTTCGGCGATCCGTGATGCCCCGACGCCAGCACCTAACAACACACCGATCGCAAACACGGCAGCAGCGGTGCGGCGATGCTTATTTAGCAGCAAGAAGGCTGGCAACATGAAGACATAGCCCATCGAAGCATGCCCGCTGGGAAACGATTTGGCCATTTCGTAAGGACCAATCGTGCCTGGTGGAATGTAATTCTGCTGACCACCAAAGGCGACAATATCGCACGGGCGGGGCCGTCCCCAGTAAGGTTTCAAAACCGAATTGATCAAAATACCAGGGCCAATCACAATCGCTAGCAAACAGAAGAAAGCTCCCTTACGCGCTGGCCGTAGCGAAGCGAAGACAAAGCTTGCCAAGAACACCACGCCACTCAACGTGCCGAACACGATGGCCGGTAGCGGGCCGTAGTCGTATATCAGGTTAGCCAGCCACGTTTCGCGAAACGGAAACGGATTACCACTGGCGCTAAAAAATTGCCGCGTGGTTACTAAATCTAAAGGAGTCAGATAGCACAGCGTGGTCAGTACCGCCAACACCAACAAGGGTGCAGCCACCATCCACAGCAACAACCGATTCGATACCGGACCGCTGCTCACCGGTGGTTTTGTCGAAAGAGACTGGCTTGGGGGCTGCATAGAATTGTGCAGTTCAGGCATAGTCAGCGCACCAGGGGACGATCGCGGAGAAGATAAAATCGAATTGGCAACCATCTTCTGCATCGACGCTTCAACCTGAAGTTGTAAAGCCGATTTCTACGACTTTACCGATTCAACCACGCGTTGGCTGAGTAGTGGGAAATCTACGACCACTACTACTTACCCGAGATGCCCTGTCGAAAGCAAGACACATCAGCAGTGCTAGCACTTGTGAAGCCGCATTAAGTGACGACGGACCAAATAAGAATGCCGGTTCCCGCTGCAGTAACCAGTACGCCGAAGACTCGGGAAGGGATGGACTGAGCTTCCATCCACATCCCCAACCAAAGACCGATAATTAAGAGAATCAGAGAGCTTAGTAACATGCCCAGCAAGAACACCAGCGGCGAGTTATTGGGAGGGATCGCTAACCCATCGTCATGCCCCAATACGATGCCGATCAATACAAACGCAATTGCTGTGATCATCACCGGATACCTCCGCCCCGCGGCCAAGGCGATCCCCAGCAGGATTGCCATCAGAGCGACCAAGCAGTGGATATAGGAAAAATGGATACCACATCCACTTAGCCCAGCCCCGACCATCATCCCGCACAAAAAGACAATCGGAATCGCAACCACCGAGTGGCCTTCAACATGCACGGCGAGAATCCCGACTGCTATTGTGGCTAGCAGCGGACAGATTCCCATCCATGGAAGCAGTAATCCCTCCAAGGCATCTTCCCCCCTCGCACATTCGACCGGCAGCTGGCAGCCTGGTCGACCTTATTGCAGCAGCAGCTCGCCCGTTTAAAGAAATGCAAGCGGCAGTTAAGTCTCGCCAGAGGATTCATCCTACCATTGGGCTATGCACAACCCAATAGCTTCTTCACGGCGGTTTGCACATCCTCTTGCCGCATGAGGCTTTCTCCCACCAGAACGGCGTCGACGTTATTGCTCTGGAGAAGGATAATGTCGTCGTGGGTAAAGATACCGCTTTCGCCTACCAGAACGCGGTCGTCGGGAATTTGCTGGCCCAGGCGGACTGTGTGTTGCAAATCGACCTCGAAGGTCCGCAGATCTCGGTTGTTGATCCCGACCAGCTGTGCCCCGATATCGAGCACGCGCGAGACGTTCTCTTCTTCGTACAGTTCCACCAGCGGTGTCATACCCAGCTCGCAGATCTGATCGTGCAGCGATTTCAGAGCGTTGTCGTCTAGGCACTCGGCGATTAAAAGGACCGCGTCGGCTCCGGCGGCCCTGGCTTCGATCACTTGGTACGGATCGAGCACGAAATCTTTCCGTAAGATCGGCAGCCCAACTTCCGCGCGAATCGCGATTAGATAGTCGAGATGCCCCTGAAAGAAATGCTCGTCGGTGAGGCAGCTAATACAGGTCGCTCCGGCTGCTTCGTAATCTTTGGCGATCGCCACGGGATGAAAGTCTGGCCGAATGAGCCCTTTCGACGGGCTGGCCTTCTTCACCTCGGCGATTAGTTTGACCGGTCCGTCAGCAGCTAGGGCCCCTAAGAAGTCGCGTGGTTGCGGGGCATCGGCCAGCTTCGCCTCGACATCCGCCAAAGGGCAGCGCGACTTGGCTGCGGCAATTTCTTCCCACTTCTTGGCGACGATCTTATCGAGCACAGTCGAGGACATGCGGTGGTTCGCTTAAACGATTAATGACGGAAATGGCGAACGCCGGTAAACAACATCGGCAACTTGTGTTCGTTGCAGGCGTCGATTACTTCCTGGTCCCGTTTCGATCCGCCTGGCTGAATGAACGCTTTCACGCCTGCCTTGGCCGCTTCGTGAATCGAATCTGGGAACGGGAAAAACGCGTCGCTGGCCAGCACGCTACCAGGAGCCCGTTCGCCAGCCTTTTCGATCGAAATTTGCACCGAGTCGACACGGCTCATCTGCCCTGCCCCGGCACCGATCAGCGAACGATCTTTACACAACACAATCGCGTTCGACTTGACGAAACGGCAGATCTCCCAGGCGAACAGCAGCTCTTCGCGGGTTGCTTCGTCGACCTGGGCTTCGGTCACGACTTGCCAAGTTGCGGGGTCATCGGGGGTGAAGTCGGTGTTCTGCACCAGCAGTCCACCTTCGATCCAGCGAGTTTGAAACTCTGGACGCGGGCCTTCCAAGGCTCCTACGGACATCAAACGCACGTTCGACTTCCATTTGGGCTTGGTTGTCAGAATCTCGATGGCGGCTGGCTCGAAGCTGGGGGCGGCGATTGCTTCGACAAACAAACCTGGCGTCGCAAGGTACTCAGCCGTCGCGGCATCGACTGGGCGATTCATCGCCAATACGCTGCCGAAAGCACTCAGTGGGTCGCCGAGCATCGCTTTCTCGCACGCTTCGGCCAAGGTCGCGGCAGAAGCGGCACCACATGGGTTGTTGTGCTTGATGACCGACACGGCGGCATCGGGCAGCCCGCGGGCGATTGCCAGGGCGCTGTCGAGGTCGAGCAGATTGTTGTACGACAGTTCTTTGCCGTTGAGTTGCTCCGCGTCGACCAGTGATGCCCCGCTATACTTCGGCACGGCATACAACGCCCCGGCTTGGTGCGGGTTCTCGCCGTAGCGGAGCACTGCTTTTCGCTCGAACGTTTGCCGCAGCGTTTCTGGGAAGGCGTTCTCTTCGTCTTTGGCAAAGTAATTGGCGATTGCGGCATCGTAGGCGGCCGTGTGGGCGAATGCAGCAGCCGCCAGTTTGCGACGCAAAGCCAGGCTGGTCGTGCCGCCATCTTTTAGCTCGGCCAAGATCTCTGGGTATTGGCTCGGCTTGCAGGCGATCGTCGTGAAGGCATGATTCTTGGCAGCAGCCCGGACTAGGCTCGGACCACCGATGTCGATTTGCTCGATCGCTTGAGCATCGGTAACGCCTTCTTTAGCAATGGTCTCTTCAAACGGGTATAGGTTCACCACGACCAGCGGAATCGGGAAAATACCATGCTCGCCGATCGCGCCCATATCGTCTTCGCGGTCGTGTCGGCAAAGGATGCCGCCGAAGATCTTAGGATGCAGCGTCTTCAATCGCCCATCCATCATTTCGGGGAACTGGGTGTACTCGGTGACATCCTTGACCGGGATGCTGGCCTCTTCCAGATGCCGCCGCGTGCCGCCGGTGCTGTAGATGGTGACTCCCGCTGCGACCAATCCTTGGGCGAACTCGGTCAGCCCCTGCTTGTTGCTGACACTGATGATGGCATTTTGAATGACGGGATTTTGAGACATCGTGAACCCAACCTAAAGCAGAATATCGAGGGTAGAACCCTACGGGCATGGTAAGCCCATTTTTATGCTGTTGGCAGGGAAATCGTCAACCACCCGAGGCCCCTCGTCGCGGGTAATACCAAGGGAAAACCCGCGTCGGAACTTGCCATTGGGCCTCTAATCGATGACGCCAGATTTGTCTTCCATTAATTCAAGGATGTCCCGCACGTTGTTGTGGATCTGAAAGAACACGAGGCTGGCCTCGGCGCAGATACGGAAGAAAATTATGTAGATAAACACAACAACCAGACCAAGTAACGCAAAAAATGAAGCAACTATGTACTCGCCAATCCCCCCACCTCGCGAAAGGATTTCTATGAACATGAACGCTGTCGAAGCCAGCCAGCCAAGCATAACCAAGGCAACCGCTAGTAAGAAGAGTATTCTAATAACGGTTGGGGCGATCATCACATCGAAGTTGAATAGCGAACCGAGCCCGCCACTCGCGCGTCGTGGCGTTTGAACTCTGGCCTGGGAATCGCTGGCAAATGGGTTGGGCTCGGTTCCCGGAATAGAGGCCGCCGGTGGAGCTTCCCCTGATGTGGCTTGCGTTTTGACTGGGGTCGCCATCGGAGCAGGCTGCTTCGCTTCCGCAGGGCTCTCTTTCGTCGGTTGGCTGCTGGGTTTCTTGCCGCCGACCATCAGCGAATCTAACCCTAAGGGAGCCTCGGGGGCCGACTTTGGAGCGGCTAGATCCGGAAACGACATCCCCCCCGTCTTGGCTGATTTAGGTGTAATTGGCGCGGCCGGCGCAGGCTCGAACGGAATCGCCTCCGGCACGCTCTCGGCAGGAGGTTCGGGAAAGAGCCCTTTAACACTCGCTGCCACCACCCAATCGCGGTTGCCACGACGAAGCATACTCTGTGGTCGAATTACCCCATTTTTTGCTAGGTTCTTCAACGTTTTCGCATCGATCGGGCCTTGCTCATCCTCATTCGGGCTGGTCTTGTAGAAGAATTCGTCGGCCATGGGGTATGATCTCAGTTAGTTGATTAGAACAAGCAAGCGGGCGGGGAAAATCTTATCCTGCTTGATGGGGGGGATCCTGTCAAACTGCTTTTTTGCACACCTGAGACGATGCACATTTTTTTGATTTTTCCCTGTTAGGTATTTTCATCGATGGACGATTTCAGCCAGTTCAGCCTCGAAGAACCCAATCTAAGTGATCTCAACAAGCAATACGCCGAGATCGTCCAAGGCTTGGCGAGCCTCAGTGGTGAAGATCGCACCGGCGAACGGTTGCTGTCGCTAGTGAAGCAGTGGGACGATCTGCGGCGGGTGATTGATTCGTGGCGGAACCTGGTCGACATTCGCTTCAACCAAGACACCAGAAACGCCGACTACAAAGCGGCCATGGACCGACGAGATGAAATCGATCCGAAGCTAACCGACCTAGACGTGCAAATCAAAAAGTTGCTGCTGGTCGATGGTCCCAAGCAAAAGATCAGCGACACGTTTGGCGAACAAGCCGTGGCGTTGTGGGAATGTCAGGTCCGCTCGTTCGACCCAGCGATCGAGGACGACCTGGTTGAAGAAGCTCGGTTGATTTCGCGTTACAACGAACTGTTAGCCAGTGCCTCGTTTGAGTTCCAAGGCAAGACGACCAACTTATCGGGCATCGTTGAATTTGCTGAAGACGCCGACCGCAGCATCCGCCACAGTGCCCAGGCTACCATGTGGAACTGGTTCGACGAGAACAGTTTATTGCTCGACCAAATCTACGACCAAATGGTCAAGCTCCGCGATTCGATGGCCAAAAAGCTGAACTATCCCAGCTACATCGAGCTTGGCTACCAACGCATGAACCGCGTCGACTACAACAACGACGACGTCAACAACTATCGCCAGGAAGTTCGCGACAACATCGTCCCGCTTTGTACCGAAATTCGCCGTCGCCAGGGAGAACTGCTTGGTCTCGATCCGCTGATGTATTGGGACGAAGCGATTCACGATCCGCAGGGCAATCCCCGTCCGCAAGGGACCTACGAGCATCAAATCGAACAAGCGCAAGCGATGTTCGATGGCATGGACGACAAGCTTGGTCAGTTCTTTCATGTCTTACGCGATAAGAACCTGATGGACCTGCAAAATCGCCCTGGCAAAGCTGGCGGCGGGTTTTGCACGAGCATGCTCAGCGAACACCTTCCTTTTATCTTCGCCAACTTCAACGGCACGATGGGGGATGTCGAGGTCTTCACGCACGAAATGGGGCACGCGTACCAGTGCTACGCCAGTATCAATCTGCCGCTGGCCGATAACGTTTGGCCGACGTACGAATCGTGCGAGATTCACTCGATGAGTTTAGAGTACCTGTGCTGGCCCCACATGGAGAAGTTCTTTGGCGACCAGGCCGAGCGATTCCGCCGTTCCCATTTGACCGATCGCCTCCTTTTCCTGCCGTACGGCGTGGCGGTCGATCACTACCAACACCTGGTTTACGAAAAGCCAGAAATGACCCCGCAAGAGCGGAACCAGACTTGGCTCGACTTGGAAAAGATCTACTTGCCTCACATGCAATACGGCGACTTGCCCCGTCTACCGCATGGTGGGCGCTGGCAACGTCAGCGGCATATCTACATGTCGCCGTTCTACTACATCGACTACACGTTGGCGCAGTGTTGTGCTCTGCAGTTCTGGGTCCGGTCCCAACACGATTACGACCAGGCGATGCAAGATTACTTGGCGTTGTGTGCCCGCGGCGGAACGTTGCCTTTCCAACAATTGAGCCAGAGCGCCGGCCTGACCAGTCCTTTCCAGCCAGGCTGCTTGGCGGAAGTTGCCGCTCAGGCCAGCAAGTTCTTGGGACTCTAAACCTTTCTAGGCGAAAGCATGACTGCCGCTTCCGCAAAAACGTTCGCTGCCGTGCTGACACCTCCGGCCCGAGGTGCCATCGCTACGGTCGCGGTACGCGGACAAGCGGCGGTTGTCTGGTCAGATCGATTCTTCACCAGCTTTAGCAAGGTTCCGCTCTGTCAGGCCGAGGTGGGGCGTATCTTGGTCGGACAATGGCAGGCCGAAGAGGAAGAATTAGGGGAAGAACTAGTCGTCGCTAAACTGGCCGAAGATTACGTCGAAATCCATTGTCACGGCGGCGTCCAAGCCAGCCGCCGCATTGTGAAGCATCTGGAATCGGTCGGCTGCGAGATTGGAACCTGGCAACAATGGACGCGGCGCGAAGCTGCCGATGCCATCGTGGCTGAGGCGCAAATTGCTTTGCCGGAAGCCGCCACCCAGCAAGCCGCGCTGCACCTGATAGACCAAGCCGCTGGCGCCTTGTCGCATCGGGTTAGCGCGATTGTAAGGGACATTGAAGACGGCAACTTCGAAATTGCCCAGCAGCAAATTGCCCAACTCCTGCGATTCGCCCCGTTTGGTCAGCACCTGACGCGTCCTTGGTCGGTTGTCTTGGCAGGCCCGCCGAACGTTGGCAAAAGCAGCTTGCTAAACAAGATGCTTGGGTACGATCGAGCGATTGTGCTGGATATGCCAGGCACCACGCGAGACGTGTTGCATGCCACGACGGCACTCGATGGTTGGCCGGTTCAGTTCTCAGATACGGCTGGTATTCGCCTGTCGGACGATCAGGTGGAGCAAGCCGGCATCCTCAAAGCGAAAGCCGCGCTCGAGCAAGCCGATGCCGTGTTGGTCTTACACGATGCGACCAATCTTCGTCCCCACGAGTTGGACGACTCGCTGAAGCAACTTCCTGCGGCGCTGCACGTGGTGAATAAAATTGATCTGGCCAACGATCTGCAACTTCCCGAGGGAGGCGAAATGCTGGCCACCAGCGCCGTCACCGGGCAAGGTGTGCCGGAATTGATCTCGGCGATCGTAACGCAACTGGTGCCGGTTCGGCCTGACGTTGGCCAAGCGATACCTTTCACCCTGCGTCAGCTCGATCACTTGGAACAAGCCCAACAATTGCTTCAAAATCAACTTCCAGCACCAGCCAGCCAACGGCTGAGCGACTTGTTAAACCTGACTTCCTTTCCCGCAGACAACTCATGACGCCTGAAGAACACGATCGCGCGAAATACCAAAGCAGTGGATTCCCGAGCCCGCAAGACATTGACGATCAAGAGGTGATCGTCAGCCGGGATACTTTTCGCGATAATCGCATTCCGCCCGGGCAAAGCCGGACGAAGAAGTGGCCGGTGCTGCACGCGACGACCGTCCCAGAGGTTACGCTAGAAACCTGGTCGCTGCGTGTGTTTGGCCTGGTCGAGCGTGAACTGCATTTCAACTGGGAACAATTCCAAGCCCTGCCCCGTGTGAAAGTGTTCGCCGACTTTCATTGTGTAACGCAGTGGTCTCGGTTGGGTAACTTATGGGAAGGAGTTGCGACGAAAACTTTGCTGGACCAAGCTGGGGTGCAGTCGGAAGCCAAATTTGTTATCTGCCATGGCTTCGATAACGGCTGGACGACCAATATCCCGCTAGAAGAATTCCTGCACGAAGACTGCCTGCTGGCCGACACCCATGACGGTATGGCAATCAACGCCAACCACGGCGGACCAGTACGAGGCATCGTCCCTCGGCTGTATGCTTGGAAGGGAGCCAAATGGATCAAAGCAATCGAACTATCAGCGACCGACGAGCCCGGATACTGGGAACGTGCCGGCTATCACAGCCTGGGCGATCCGTGGCAGGAACAACGCTTTGGCAGCGATGAGGTTCCACCTGGGTTTTATTCGTAACGATTCACCAGGCAGGAAATTACGCCTCTGCATTTCGCTTGGCAAACAGTAGCGCGGTGGCGTAACCGAGCATGTCTCCTTGCTCTTGTGAGAACTTCGCGAGACGCTCGAAGTTGTTCGCCTTCTGGCTCAGTTCGATCAAACTGGGGGCAACGCCAATCGTGTGAACCCCAGCAGGAATCATCTTCAACGCAACATCCAGTGCTTCGTCGTGCCGGCCTAAGCGGGAAAGTAGTTCGATGTAGGTTTCGATCGCCAACGAACCTTCTCGGCGGATATCCGACGCTTCAGCTTTTTCGCGGAAATAGGCCAGCCCTGCTTCGGTCTCTTCGTTCAGCAGAATCTGGAAATAGCTTTTGTGGCTGGGATAAAGCTCCGTAAATGGAGGCGTTTGTTCGTATTGAAACGCCGGGTCCAGCTGTGATCCGTATGCGACCAGTTCAAGTGCCTTACGCAGATGGGCTTCGTCGTTGAGCACGCGGGCAAAGCGAACCGTCGCGGCCAGGTGGCTCGTATCGATGTGATAGGCGGAATTGGCAAACAACCAATCTCGTATCGCTATCATTTCGCTGAGAGTCTTCTCCTGCGGGTCGCTTCCTTCCTGCTGGGCAATATCAGCGATAACGGTTGCCCGCAGTTCGTCGTAAACATGATCGAGCAAGAGCGCGGCAAGCGGCTGCTGAGCTACCGGAGGCAGACCGGCGAGTTGCTGCTCGTAGGTGGTGACGGCATTACAGGTACCGTAATGTTCCAGCATCCAGCGAAAACCAATCTCTGGGGCGACCCCTTCATACAGGGCCACTTCGATCAAGTCTTCCAGGTTTTCCTCGTCGACTTCGGCTTGCTGCAGAGCATCGATTACCGGGGTCTTGTCGCCAACCGGGCGTAAATAGTACCACCCCTCTCGGATCTTGCCTTCATCTAGGAGCATACGACCGACTTCGTCGCAAGCTTCGACCAAGGCGTCTTCCAGTTGGTTGCGTTGCTCTTCCGTTAAATTCTCGGCCACCCCTGGAAACAAGAGAGGCAGCCCCAGCCGCGCACGGGCACGCAGTTTGAACATTTCGAACAACGGAAAGTGCTGTTTTTCCTGGCGGAAATACTCGATCATTTGATCGATGGCCGCTTCCGTTTCGAGAGACTGGATTTGCTGACGGAATTGGTCGAAAACTTCCTGCGACACGACAAGACACCCCATGGCATGCGTTCAAAAACAGACTCGTTACGCAGCAATCATCGTAACAGCCCCAAGCGAAGCTGAATAGCAAGAGGTCGCGCCGTGGTCAGATTGGCAGCCGTTTGGGTTCATTAAATTTGTTGGTCTGGCGAACTCGTTGGGCTAAGTCGCGTAGCTGTCCGAGAGTGGCGGATTCATAGATCCCGGAATCGAAGATCGACGCTATTTCCTCGGGAGTTCCCAGCACCACGTTGGTATCTTGCGTTTGCAGCGAGCGAAGACAGCTTCCCCGACTGACCACACCGGTTGGCCGATCGTTGCAAACAATAATAACTCGATGGATGGCCGCCTGGCTTAAAAATTCATAAACCTGAATAGCCGGTTCGCTTTCCTCGAATCGAACTACATCACGACGCATAAATTCCGCGATGGGCAAGCTCCACGCATCTGGTTTTCGCAATGCTTGCATGAGATCCTTCTCAGAAATCACGCCTGTCAATTTGCCTTGCTCATCGATGACCGGAACCGCGTTGAACTGATTCTGTAACAACAATTCTACCGCAGCTTCCACCGGCTCGCTTTGAACGATACTAACAATCGGGCTCGTCATAATTTCGGCAGCGGTCAGGTGTTCTAAATGTTCACGCACCTGATCGACCTCAATCATCGCTGCCGACGAATTTTGACAGTCTTGGTAACACACGACGTTGCGCTTACCTGAACTCTTGGCAACCTCGAGCGCAATCTTTGCGTTATCGAGCAGCGCTTCGAGACTGGGTGTTTTCTTGGTTCGCTCGGCAACTCCCATGCAAACCGAGAAATAGATCTGTTCGTCGCCAAGATTGACACTTAATTTTTCCACCTGCATCTCAATTCGCTTCGCGGTACGAAGCGCGTTGACTTCGGCGCATTCCGGCAGCACCAGCAGCAGTCGGTCGCATTCCAAGCGGCAAAGGTAGTCGATGACTCGGCCTTGTTCCGAAATTGTCTTGGCCAGAGTTTGCAGTACTTTGTCGCCTGTCTCCATGCCATATTTCCGATTGATTCCGCTGAAATCATCAATGTCGATGATCACGCAAGAAACCGGCAAACGATAGTTGCGAGTCCGTGCCCACTCGCGTTTCAATTGATCGTTTAAGTAGCGTAGCGTTGCTAATCCGGTGAGAGGATCGCGTCTCTCGATGTTTCTTAGATGGTTCTCTAGATCGATCACGCGGCCAGCTGAATTCAAACGTGCCAAGAGTTCTTCGCGACTGATCGATTGCGAAATAACATCGTCTACGCCAAGGCGATGAATCTTAGAGGCCTCGAAGAAATCGTGGCCATCGATGACTGCCATCGTATAAATGTAATGTGGCAAGTGCTCTTCACGAATCCAGCGGTAAAACAGTTCGCAGTCAGGATCCGTACTGCCCCAACTGGTGATCACGACTTTCGGGCAATCATCGCGAACCTGCTGCATTGCGTCGGTGTAGTTCGCACAACTTCGCACGTTCATCCCGGCCGCTCTCATCCAACTGGCAAGCAGATTGAGTTCGGCCGATCCATTCTCGACGACAAGCATCTTCACGCTGCTGATCGAATTGGAATTATCCTGGTATTTTCCCCAGTAATGAGACATTCCGTTTGTTTCCAGAGCGGCTAGGAAACGAACCGATTTTGCCGAATCGATCGGGAAGGCGTTCAGCTTGTCGTATGTTTTTACGAAAGCGTCTACAATGGCGGGATCGAACTGCGAACCTCTCCCTTGGCAAATCATCTCGCGTGCGGACTCGACGGAGAAAGCTTCTTTGTAGACACGCTTGCTAGTCAACGCATCGAACACGTCTGCCACGCTTACAATGCGTGCCGCCAAAGGAATCTGAATTCCTCGCAGACCTTCCAAGTAGCCTTGGCCATCCCACCGCTCGTGATGATACCGAGCAATCTGCGCAGCCATGTGAAAGAAAGAACCACTTTGTCCACTTTGGGCGGCTTCCTCAAGCGTTTCCGCCCCAATGCGAACATGCTGCTTCATCGCATCGAATTCTGCCGGCGTCAGTTTCCCTGGTTTCAGCAGAATCGCATCGGAAATCCCGACTTTGCCGATATCGTGCAACGGGCTCGAGCGAAACAGATCTTGCAGAAACGAGTCGTCGATTTGATCTTGATACGGCCCGCTAATCCGCAACTGCTCGGCGATGATCTGCGAATAGGCTCGCATTCGCACCAAGTGCTCGCCGGTTTCCGTATCGCGTGAGTCGGCTAGTTTTGCCAAGGCGAACACAGCGACATCTTGCGTCGCTTGAATAGCTAACGATCGTCTTTCGACAATGCGTTCTAACTCGCGCGTATAACCTTCCAGCTTGCGTTCGGCAGTGGTGGCCCGTACCAAGGCGCTGCGTAAACGCATCAATACATCAATCTTGGCGTTCAGTTCCAACTGGCTAATCGACTTCTCGATAATGTCGTCAGCCCCGGCTGAGAACGCCTGTAAACGTTCGGTCTCGCTGAGCCCATGGCCGAGAATGAGTAATTGAATTTGACGTTCGACCCGTAGATGTCGAATCGATTGGCATATTTCGATCGCCGAACCAGTAGCCAGATGAAAGCTGAGCAAGACCAGTTCGGGGCGGAATTCCAGAATCACTTGCTGAACGTCACTTCCATCCGACAATGTTTTCACATCGTGATGCCCGGAGAGAGCGTTCAGCAACTGACGGCAGATTGCCTCGTTGCTTTCAATTATCAGTAATCGATTACGCATTGTTTGCCCACTACGCCCAATCCGTGGCGACTTAAGTTGCGAAGGCCCCCATTTCCGCTGCGAACTGAATTCGCGATTTCCGGGGTAAATGCCTTCCTGTAACGTCAGTGCTGCCTATCGAGCAAAGGCGACCAATGGAAGCCCGATTAGGTGGTGTGCGCAGACATCTATCAAACTTAGGCTCTCGCTATAGGGGGGCAAATAAAGTCCGGGCCAGGATTAGAGTTTGCCCCCCGTTCTGCCCCGACAAACTGCTACGATCCGCAAATCGAGCACTGACGTAAGAGCTCTCACATCTAAGAACTGAATTTCTTGTCGCTAAGAAGACCGAGGCTTATGAGGTCTTACGAGCCACAACGCGGTGAAAGTGAAGTTCGATTTCTCGATTGACGACACGCTTCAAGCCCTTAACCAAACAGGCTGGCTCGTTGATCTCTTGGCCGATGCGGACAATCTCGTCGATCTTGGTCCCTGGTTCGACCGAGAAAGTTTCTTGGTGGATGATCTGATTCCCCGCGTCGAGTTCCGGCACAATAAAGTGACAAGTCGCCCCAAAGGTCAACATCCGGGCCTCGTTGGCATCGTGATAAGGGCGAATCCCAGGAAAGCTCGGCAAAAGGCCGTGATGCAAGTTAATGATCCGCCCGCCAGCATATTTCCAGCAGCTCGAAGCTGGCAAAATTCGCATATAGCGAGCCAATAAGACGTAATCGATGTCGTACTCGTCCAACAAGTCGATCATCCGGTCGTCGTTCGCTTCTCCCATTTCGCCACCAATGCTGTGCCAGTCGACACCAAACTGCCGGGCGAGTTGCTGACAATGGTCACGATTCCCAATCATCACCGCCGGAGTCGCTTCGATTTCACCCGATTGAATCGCTTCCAGCACTGCCAAAGCGGGTTCGGGCCGATAGGTTGTGCAGATCGCCAAGCGGGGGGATTCCTGACGAATTTCCGCCGACCAAACTCGGATAGAAAGCTTTTTTAAACGACCAATCTCGGTTAAAGCAGCACGAAGCGAAGCGTAGAGATCGGCTTCGATTTGAATCCGCAGAAACATGGCGAAGATCGCTTCTTCGTCATGGTCGTACATCTGGATCTCGGTAATATTCGCCCCGAGCCCCGTCACATAGTGAATAATCGGATCTGCCAGACCCACGTTATCAGGCCCAACCGCAGTAATCACAACGAACATTAACTACTAGCCTTTTCGCATGGACATCGTTTGGCTTCCCGACGATCAATCGCCCTGGCGGGATCTCACAAAAACGAGCCAAACCAGCGGAAATCGCATGAATATCACCTGTTCGAACATCGACCCGAACTAGGCATTGTAGCACGCGTTTGCTACTCTGTCCGAACAAGCTGCATATCTTACCTACGCCACCAGAACGCCGAGGATGGCCAGAAATGCTCGATACCAAGCCAAGCCGAGAAGACGTGGGGCCTGATCAGGTCCTGTGTGAATTCTGCACTGCCAAGTGTTGTCGCTACTTCGCGCTGCCGATTGAAACCCCAACCGAATTCGCCGATTTCGAGTTCATCCGCTGGTACCTGCTGCACGATCGGGCTTCGGTCTTCAAAGACGACGACGTCTGGTATCTGTTGGTCCATACCACCTGCAAGCATCTTCGCGCGGACAACATGTGCGGCATCTACGAGACGCGTCCGCAGATCTGTCGCGACTACACCACCGATGCCTGCGAGTACGACGACGATTGGTGCTACGAAAAGTACTTTGAAACCCCGGAACAGATCTGGGAGTACGCCGAAGCAACCATGCCCCGTCGGCCTGGCCAAAGCTTGCGTAGCCCGAAGCCACCGGAATTGCCGATACTTTCGTAACGTTGCAGCACGCGAACCACGCTGGGGGCAAGCTTGTCCCTCGAAACAGCCCTTTCCCTTCCCGATTGCTAAACCAATTCCATGTCGAACAAGAAGAAACTGATTCAGCCTCGTACGCTCAAAGGCTTTCGCGATTACCTGCCTGGTGCGATGATGCCTCGCGAGGAACTGGTCAACACCGCCCGGAAAGTTTACCGGTCGTATGGTTTCGCTCCGATCGACACGCCGACGTTGGAATACGCTGAAATCTTGCTCGGCAAGGGAAGCGATGAAACCGACCGGCAGATGTTTCGCTTTCAAGATCAAGGGAACCGCGATGTGGGAATGCGGTTCGACTTGACGGTTCCCTTGGCCCGCTTCGCGGCGCAGCACATCGGCACGCTGGGCACCCCTTTCAAACGTTATCACATCGCAACCGTTTGGCGCGGCGAAGCACCGCAGCGGGGACGCTACCGCGAGTTCATGCAGTGCGACTTCGACACCATCGGCACCAAGTCGCTGGTCGCCGATATCGAAACGGCCCTGGTGATTCACGACTTGATGCTGGCTATCGGGTTCGAGTCGTTCACGGTCCGGGTCAACAATCGCCAAGTCCTTTCTGGTTTGCTGGAAAAGCTGGATTTGGCCGAGAAATCGACCGAGATTCTCCGGGCGCTCGACAAGCTGGCGAAAATCGGCCCTGAAAAAGTCGCGGCCGAGATGCAGGAAGCTGCCGGTGCTTCCGCCGAACAAGCGGCCCAGGTTTTGAAGCTGGCCGAGATAGGTGGTTCCTCAGACGAGATCCTCAGCGCGCTCGATAAGCTGATTGCGGGAAGTGAAAAAGGGGAAACGGGCGTTGGCCAACTTCGCGAACTGACCCAAGCCACCGCAGCCGCAGGCGTTCCGGCAGATCGGCTGCAAATCGATGTCTCAATTGCCCGAGGTTTAGACTACTACACTGGAACGATCTTCGAGACCTTCTTGGGTGAGTTGCCGGAAATTGGCAGCGTATGCAGTGGTGGTCGTTACAACGATCTGGCCAGTCTGTACACGAACCAGGAACTTCCTGGAATCGGGGCATCGCTCGGCCTCGACCGCTTGCTGGCAGCCATGGAAGAACTGGGCAAGCTCGAACAACGAACCACCCCAGCCGAGGTATTCCTTCCTTATTTTGACGCGCAAAGCCTGCAGTCTTACTTAAAGATCGCGGCGCAGCTGCGTGGTGCCGGCTTCAACGTCGAGCTATATCCGGAAGCGAAAAAGCTTGGCCAGCAACTGAAATATGCCGACCGACGGGGGTTCAAAGTCGCTATCGTCGCTGGCGACCGGGAACTGGCCGAAAACAACTGTCAACTGAAAGATCTTAAGAGCGGCGATTCACAAACGGTCAGCTTGGCCAACGGTGCTGCCGAACTAATTACGGCTATTTCGGAAATTCTACGGGACTCCGCATAACCCCCGTGACAATCTGTTGTCACCCCAAATTGCGATATTGAAGCCAGCCAAGGATACCGGCTTCCCATTCGCGCCCCTTGGGAGTGACAACACGATGACCATCCGAACCAACCACTACGAAGTGGCCTTCGAAGCGTTCCTACGTGAGGAGAAGGTTCCGTATATCGCCGTCGACGAGCGTCGCCGAGCTCTATTAGGGAGCGGCTCGTTGAAGAGCCTCGACTTCATCGCCTCCCCATCTGGGGGTGACATGTCGTGGCTGATCGACATCAAGGGACGCAAGTTCCCTTCTGGTCGCCGCAACCGTTATTGGAAGAACTGGACCACGACCGACGATTTGCAAAGTCTTTCGCAGTGGCAACGGCTGCTCGGTCCGCAGTTTCGCGGCTTGCTAGTCTTTGCCTACGAGGTAATCGGCGAGATGGCCCCGGTACCAGAACGTTTACTGTTCACTCATCAAGAGCGGCTGTACGCGTTTATTGGTGTCCGGCTCGACTTGTACTTGGCTTGGGCCCGTAAAATATCGCCTCGCTGGAAAACCATGGCCATGCCCACCACCGCATTCCGCCAACTGGCCGAACCGCTGCAAATTACGTTGCAAACACCAATCGTCAGCGGAGGCGACTTCGACCAGCGTCGTCTCAGCGATACGATGCCGGCGATCGCCTGAAGAGATCAGGATCGTCCCCGGGACGATCCTCCCCAATAGCTAATACTATTTGCGCTGGCTCATTTCATGCACCATGTCGACCAATGCGCGGGCATTGTCGACTGGCGTTTGTTGCATGACGCCATGACCAAGATTGAAGATGTGCCCTGGTCGACCAGCTGCCTGATCCAAGACTTCCTTCGCCCGACGCCGAAGTTCCAGGGGATCGGCCAGAAGGGAGACCGGATCGAGATTTCCTTGAATGGCAATGTTGTGGCCGATGGTATCCCAAGCGACATCCAAACGGGTTCGCCAATCGACCCCAACGACTGCGGCACCGGACTCGGCCAGCATGGGCAGCAGGGCCGGGTTTCCGGTGGCGAAGTTAATCACCGGCACGCCCGGTGCGATTTGGGCAACGATATCCTTCACGTACGGTAAGACGTAACGGCGGTAATCATCCGGCCCCAGGGCTCCAGCCCACGAGTCAAACAACTGCACCGCTTGTGCACCGGCGGCGATTTGAGCGTTCAGATAACGCGAGATGGCACGAACCAAACGCTCCATCAGTTCTCGCCAGGCACCCGGATCACGGAACATGAGGGTCTTGGTGTTTACATAATCGCGACTGCCCCCTCCTTCAATCGCGTAGCTGGCCAGTGTAAACGGAGCGCCAGCGAAACCGATTAGTGGCATATCAGCCGGCAAGTCAGCTCGCGTTTGCTTGACCGTTTCCATCACGTAATGCAGCGAGTCGGTACTTTCCAGCTCTAACACACGGTCGACGTCCGCCGCTTCACGAATCGGATTATGAATGACCGGGCCTTCCCCTTTGGCGAATTCCAGATCGAGCCCCATCGGCTGCAAGATCGGCAGTAAGTCTGAGAAGATAATCGCCGCATCGACGCCCAGTTTGTTGACTGCCGTACACATCACTTCGCTACAAAGCTGCGGATTACGGCACAGTTCTAAGAATGTCGTTTTCGCGCGAACTTCGCGGTACTCTTGCATGTACCGGCCTGCTTGTCGCATTAACCAAACCGGGGTGACTTCGGTTGGCTCGCGGCGGCAAGCTTTCAAAAAGGGGCTGTTGTACCACGGAGCGTCTTTGTTCAGGGCCACTTTGGTTGTCTCCTCTAGGACAGCACGAATCTGACGTTTGCGAACCAAGATATCTTTCGAGCGTTCAGCGGCTGAGGCCACCAAAGGCCCCATCTTAGGATGTTCTGGCTCGACATCGACCGGGTATCCCAAATCACGCAGCCGTTCGCTCATGGTGGGGCCAACGCTGCAAATCACAGTACCACGTAGCGCCGTAGTAAATGCTTCCAGCTGCCCTTGGCGTTCGGCCAGCTTCAACACGTGATTCAACTGGTTGGCGGAAGTGAAAAGAGAAACATCGATCTGGCCGTCGATCACCTTTTGAATGTTCGCTGCCAATGGGCCAATATCTTCCGGCAAATCCCAGTCGTAAACGTGTAACGACTCAACGTTCGCCCCGCGGGCTTCTAAACCGGCGACCAAGCTGGCGTTGGTTACGCCGTACTCTTGCACCACCAACGTCTGGTTGGCAATGTGGATTTCGGTATCAATCGTCTGTAGAATCTCGCGCCAGGTGTTGGGTTCGGGAACCTTGATCGTTGGTGTGAGCCCGACTTCTCGCATCGCGGCAACTGGTTTCGGTCCCCGTGAAATCGTGACAATGTCGGACAGCGCGTCAAAAAAACGCTGCTTGTCCACTTTCCGATCGATGGCCGCCAATAAGTGGTTGAAACCCACCCCAGTCATCAAGATGACGATGTCGATCTGTCCCGTGATCACCCGGTTGGCGAAATCGATTGCAGGCTGATTGTCTGCCAGGGGCACTTCTCGCATCGAAGGACTAACGTGCGGGATGCCGCCGAATTTTTCGATCAACATCGCCATTTCCTTACCGCGACGACTCTCGAACGAGGCGACATGCAGTCCGGCGAAGTTCTTTCCATTATCTGACATCAATTTCTCTTCGTGCTTATAGCTCGACAGGGTGAGTAGCTGGCCGAGAGGCAGTTTTAGGGCAATACCTCCCTGCTTTCACCATCAAACGAACCGATTAAGGGGATTTCCGGGAGGAGCTTCCCTGTTAGTGGTCCCCAGCGAATCGATGGCAAAGGCGTTCCTAGTTTAACTGGTTGTAGATCTTACCGGGATAGAAGGACGCCTGGTTATCGCCGTTAAACCAACGTTTCTGGTGGGAAATAGGCTGGGGGGTCCCCTGAAAACTCTCGTGCCGTTTCATTGACCGGTTTGAATTCTATTCCTAGGATGATGTATGTGCAGTCGCCCCCCACAAATAGGACGCAACTGCTATACTCATCTGATTTTAGCAGCTTGCCGTACCTCTCGATAAGCTGTCGCTTTTCACGAGTTTCTCCCCCCATGCAACTTTCCTGCTTTTACTGCGGCAAGCACCTGACGGCGACTGCCCAACAATTGGGTGGGGAAGTGATGTGTCCGCATTGCGGCAATGTCGTCCGCCTACCCGATGCAGAAACCCTTCATGCAACCGAAGAAGAGCATAAAGAGGCGCCCCTCCACAGTTGGTTGACCGATAGCATCTCGGGGTTTGCCTCGTTGTTATTTCATGGCGGGCTTTTCATTGTCTTGGCTTTTCTAACATGTGACTATTCCAGCGGAATACCCGAGGGGAACGAAGTCAATATTGGCCCGCTGCCTAGTGTCAATTTAAACGACAACTCTGGCGACGTGCTCGACGCAAGCGAGATGGAGCAAACTTCGGATACGGCCAGCCTCGATGAACTGGTGGCCGACATTCAACCTCCGACGTCGGCGACTTCCGACATGGGGCAAGAGGTCAGCTTGTCGCAGCTTCTACCCACCGGAGCCTCTGGCGGCGCGGCCAACTCTCTGAATACCATCGGAGGTGGGGGCGGCGCGGTCGGTGCCGGAACGACCTTCATGGGGGTTCGTGCTGAAGGATCACGCATTTGCATCATCGCGGACTGTAGTGGCAGTATGGATGGCGCGAAGCTCGACTTTGTGAAAGAAGAGATCTTGGAAGCGGTTCGCAGCATGTCGCGGGAATCGGAATTTCAAATCATCTTTTTCAACAGCCAAGCGGTTCCCTACACGCAAAAAGGTTGGCGCAATCCCAAACGCGATCTCGAGAACGTCAAAAAGTGGCTTAGCACGGTCCACGCCCAAGGGGGCACGATGCCGTTACCTGCTTTTCAGGAAGCGTTTAAGTTGATGCCGGCCCCTGATGCAATCTTCTTCATGACCGATGGTTTGTTCGAGCCGGATGTGCCTCCTCAGGTTAAGATCATGAATATCGGCGGAAGCTCGAAAGCCAAGATTCATGCGATCTCGTTTATCGATAAATCGGCAGAGCAATTCATGCGACAAATCGCCACGGACTCCGGAGGTAGTTATCGCCATGTCTCCGCCTTCTGAGCCCGTCCAGGCCGACGCGTGGCACCTTCGATCGCTGGCGTTTTGCATTACGTTTTGGCTTTTTGGATGTGCCTCGCTCGCCCACGCCGACCGTTTGATCCTGCGCGATCTCACGTTGATTCAAAACGTAACCGTCATCGCTTTCGATGAAGAAGGGGTCAAGGTCACCGATAAAAGCCTGATACCCTGGCACGAAATTGAACTAGGAACGATTAGCCCCGACAAGCAAGCCGACTTCGATCGTCTTCGCGACGAGTTGGGCATTCCTTTATTTCGCATCCATCAACGCTTGAAAGTCGGCGACTACGCCGGCGCGCGGGAACCGGCAGAGCAGGTCTTTCCACGCTACAAAGATCGCAATAGCAACGTCGCCTACATGGTTTGCCAAGCCACCATGTGGGGACGTTTGGCGGAAGGAAATCGCGCGACCGCTTTAGAAGCCTATTTCTGTTGCTTGCGAATCCTCCGCAGCAACAAGGTGGAAGTAAATCAATTGCCAGGCAGTCGACATCTGAAATACGATAAGTCGACCGGGTTGACCAGTGATCTGCTGCCGGTGTTCTTCGACAAAGAGCAAGCCGCCGAGGGTATTCCACGGGCGATTACCGCCGCGAAAAGCCTCGGCAGTGGGACACCGGATGGTGTTTTCGTATATCTTTCTTCGCTGCTGATCGCCGCAGAGCAATATCCGGAAGCGGACATTTGGACCAAAAAAATCCGTAGCGGAAATACCATCCTCAAAGAATGGCCAGAACTACTTTCGGCGTACAAGTTCATTCAAACCGGTGAGCTAAGCGAAGCACGAAATCTGCTGGAACCAAAAATCCATGCCTTCGAACCGTGGAACCGACCGGTTGCCTGGTATTTGCTGGGGCTTTCAGGAACCCGATCGAAGGAGTTCATCACGATCGAAAATGGAATTCTCGACCTGCTGCATTTGCCGGCCATTTATGGACAAGACCACCCCGCACTAACAGCCGCTGCCTTAGCGGAAGCCAAGCTCGCTTTGCAGCGTATTCAGCAAACCGACCAAGCAACTGGAGTTCGCCAACAGTTGTTGTTCTTTTACGGCGGCACGCTGCACGCGGAACAGCTGCGCACCAAGCCCAAACCAACCAGCAACCCTTGAGAGGCACCTTCGATATGCGACGCAAAGTAACGCCCATGATGGGCATCTTCTCTTGTTTGGTCCTGATGATGGGCATCTTCGCCATGCAAACATGGGCCCAGGGAACGTCCGCGCCCGATACGTTGTCATTGGACGAATCGAACGCAGCGACAACGGCTGCAGGGACAGATCATCAAGAGAAAACGGTCCTCGACACGCTTAAAGACGGCGGCACGGTGGGGGTTTTGATTGGTTTACTCTCGATGGTGGCCATTGGCTTTATCGTCGAACATTTTCTTACCATTCGCAAAAGCGTCCTCATGCCGGAAGGGGTCGCGTATGAGTTGGAAGAAATGATCGCCCAGGGACGTGTGGACGAGGCACTGGAGCTATGTAAGAACCCAGAATACGCCTCGCTGCTAACCTACGTGGTAGAAGCTGGCCTCGAACGATTCCGTGGTGCGGAATTCGGGTTTGCCGAATACAAAGCGGCCGTCGAAGAAGCTGGCGAAGACCAAACGGCTCGGCTCTATCGTAAGACCGAGGTCTTAGGCATGATCGGCTCGATTGCTCCCATGCTCGGGCTCACCGGCACCGTGCTGGGTATGATCCGTGCGTTTAACACCATCGCCGCGACCGGAGGAACTCCGAAACCGGACGACCTGGCCGGGGCGATTGGGCAAGCCCTGGTGACTACCCTGTTGGGTCTGGTGGTCGCCATTCCGGCGATGGTGGCGTACAGCTATTTTGGCAACCGCATCGATTCACTAGTCGCGGAAGTGGGAAAACGCGTAGAACAAATTTTGACGCCGCTGGGCCGACGTCGCTAATCCCCTTCGGAGCGAAAACGCATGAGACTCTCCAAAAAACGAGTCCAGCATACCAAGGGGATGGATATCACACCGATGATTGATATCGTTTTCCTGCTGCTGATTTTCTTCATCACGGTGACCCAGGTCTCAGAGACCAACCGCGAGAAATTGGAACTGCCGGAACTCAAAGGTGCGGAAGATCAGAAGAAGACTTCGCTGGTGATCAACGTCCGCGAAAATGGCCAAATCATTGTCGCGGACAATCCGTTAGAAGTCGCCGATGTCGCTTTCCTGGTGGGCAAAGAATTGGAAACCAACGGAGGCGATCCTGGGCTGGTGACGGTCGTCGTTCGAATCGACCAACGCGCCACGTGCGAAGTTCCCAACGCGTTGGTCAAACAGTTGGCCAGCCAAGGGATCTCGAAGGTTCGCCTGGCTGTACAAGTTCCCCAGTAAGGCGTTCCTTCCTCGCGATTCGTCAAGCCGCTCAAGTTCACAACCAAGAACAGCATCATGAAACTATCCAGTCGCAAACGAGCTCAGAAACGAAAGATCACGCTGGAAATGACCAGCATGATCGACGTGGTGTTCTTGCTGTTGATCTTTTTTATCGTCACGGCCAGCTTCACCAAGACCGAACGTGACCTCGATACGGTAACCAAGGTCAGCGAAAAAGCGGCCGCCGCGCAAACCGATTTAGAGCCTGCCGTTATCGTGCTGGCCAACGTCGACGGGAACTGGGTTTACAAAATCGGCTCGAATAATCTCTCTACCTTTGCCGAACTCCAGGAAGTACTCGACAAGTTCCCTAACAAAGCGGACGGAGCCTACGTACGAGCCCCTGATGCGGCTCCTTACGGCAAAGCTGCGGCGGCGATTCAAGCTTGCAAGAACGCCGACTTCCCTGGCGTTTCCTATGTTCCTGTCGTCGAAATGTAACGGAGATCGTTTCCCCAGTGCCGGTGCGAGTGATAACGCGAACTTTTCTTGAGGCTCTACGGATTATCTGTGTGGTCTTGGTTGGCCTTGCGCTCGGTTCGTTGGCCCAGGCCCAAAGCGTTCCTTTCCACGATCCGCGCGACCCTCAACGGATGCTGGAAGAGTATCATCGTGTCGATCAATATCTCAGCAAGCTGAAGTTAACCGACCAACGTATTCTTCTCATCGAGCGGTATCTGCTTCGTCCGATTCCACCTAAGCAGCGAGAAAAACTGCTGGAGACCGTATCGCGGTTGTATGCCACGCAATTGATGAACTATGCGGATGACGCAGCACGTTCCAAGTATTACTTAGAGCAAGTCGACGAGTTTCTGGGGGCGAATCCTCAAGCCGATACGCCTGAACTGCAGGTGATGCTGCTGCAGGCCGATTACAATCGAGCCGAATCGGCGGCTTCGCGTTGGTTGAACGATCCGAGTGACGAGGAATCGAAGAAGATTGCCCACGACATTCTCTCGCACATCGCCCCGCAACTGGTCGAGTTCCATCGGATGCTCGCCAAACGCGTGGACGCCGAGTACGAACAGATCGATCACTTAGTACCTGGCCCGCGAAGGGACGAACGAGAGCAAGAGAACCAACAACTGGAAGCGGTCGTTGGCCGGGCAGCATTCTTTGGGGCGTGGTCGAATTACTACTTGGTCCTTGTCGACGAGTTACCTCCCAAGTCTCCGCAAACCAAGATCGCCATCGACCTGTTCCGGCAACTGCTTAACCTGGTGGAAGATCCTCAAGCCACCACGGCCTGGCACGAACAAGCCGATGCCAACCGCATGGGTTTGCAACAAGAATGGCGAGCCCGGGCTTTGATAGGCTTGGCTTTGGCCGAGATTCTGGACAACGACCTTCCCGACGCCCGGCGTTGTTTCACACTGTTGAAATCAGGCCCCACCAGCGCTGCGATTATCGATCAGTCCGACTATTGGTACGTCCGAGGTTTGCTCAATGCACACAAAGAAGAGCAAGCGTTGGAGATCGCCAAATCGATCGTCGAAGGGTATCAAGGCGCGACTTCGCCAGGCAAAACGAGCTTGTGCGTGTTGCTGGCCGATACCGGCTTGCGGGGCCAAGAGAACAACCCTCAGCTATATGAAATGGGCGTGCTGGGGTTAGTTGGCCTGGCCAAGTTGGGGCATCACTCTGCCGCGATTCAACTGATGGACAAGTACCATGTGGAATTGGAAGAGACTCCCAATTTCTACATGCTGTGGCTGATCGGACAACACAAATTTGCCGAAGCCGAAAAGACCATGTCCGAGGCCGAGTATCGTTTGGCTCAAGCCGAGCTTACGAAAGCCCTCGCTGCTCCCGAAGCGAAGGACGATCTTTTTTCCGCCAGCGAGTGCCGTTATACGCTTGCTTGGTGTTTCTATCGGTTAGGCGAATATTTGGAAGCGGGACAAAGTTTTCAAAACGCCGTGGTTGGCCTCCGTGGACCGAATCCTGGCAAAGCAGCAGAAGCCGCCTGGATGAGCTTTATTTCGTATCAAACGCTGGCCAAAGATCAGCCTCAGTTCGGGTTACGGGCCATCGAAGTGCTGGAGGACTTAAAACGGGCCTTCCCTGAGCATGCCTACGCCCAAAAAGCCGATTACTTTATCGCCAAGCTTCAGCAGTCGCGCGGCTCGATGACCTCGTCCATTCGGCAATTACAAAGTATTCAGCCCTCAGATGCCAATTTTTGGTCGGCCAAGTTCGACCTTTGTAATTTGTTGCGACAGAAGATCGATCAAGCTGCTTCCGAAGAGGAAAAGAAAGAACTCGCTCGCCAGCTTCAAGCGGTCGTGGCCGACCTGCAAACAAGACTTCAACCCGATTCGGCCCCACCTGAGCAAATCTCTGGGGTCGTTCGTTGCCTTTTAAACGTAGCCGATCTGGCCCGCAAAGACTTGCTCGACTCGTCTCTCTTCAGTCGCAGCATTAGCGAGGCGAAGGAGTTGGTCGAACGGCTTCCTCAGGAAGACCGAGCCTGGGTTGATTACCACTATCAAGCTTTGCTTTTAGCCCGCGAACAAAAACAAACTGGCGAGGTCACCGAACACACCAAGTGGCTGTTAGACAATGCTCCCGGTACGCCTTACGAACAAACCGCCTTAATTATTCGGGCTCTCGAGATCGATCGTTTAGTTGCGGCAACCAACTCGCCTGGGCAAGAGCTGTTAGCAGAAGGATTTACCATTTACAAGCGTCTGCTCAAGCATCTGGGATCGACATCGGGAGCCATCCAGCAAAGCAAGAACGCCAAAGTGGCCTGTTCGAAAGCAGCCGAATTTGCGGAAAAGCTGGGCAAGTGGAACGATGCAGCAACCTATTTGCGTGCATTGATCGAAGCCTACCCTACCGAGCAGGAATATTTGCAGCGGCTGGGAAGAGTCGAGTTCAAATTGGGTAACTACACAACCGCCGTTGATAAATGGCGAACCCTGCTAGTCGGACTCGACAAAGGGAGCGAAGATTGGTTCGAGGCCAAGTATTATCAGTTGGCTTGCTTGCAGCAAATCGACCCCGCCCAAGCCAAAGCGGTCCTAGAACAGTTCCAGCTTTTGCACCCTGATTGGGGTTTGGCCCCGTGGCGCGATAAAATAAAAGCGGTCGCCCAACAGATCTCTGGCTGATCTGGCTCTTAAATCATTTTGTTTCCCATAACCCCAACATTGGAATGGCGCAAGGTTCATCCCCCACACCTTACGATGACAGCCGCCAACAGCGAATCGAGGCGTTTGTCCGAGAAGCGGAAGCGTATTTAGCTTCACGCGGTGGGCTCGATCCCAGCGCTCTGCCTGCGCTCGCCTATCAGTTTGGCTTAAACCGAGACGAATTTCAGGAGGCCATGTATCAGGTCTATTCGTCTCCGCCTGGCGCCCCGCGCAATGTCTCGTCCGAGAAGTCAAGTCAGGCCTCCCAGCAACCGTCCAAGCCGTCGGTCGCCGAGCAGCCCTCTGCTCGCTCGAACGACGACGAGCTTTTCCCGCCAGAGGTTCTTGCAGAAAGTGCGATCGCTTCGACCATCGTAGAAGATACCAACTCGGCGGATGAAACACTCCTCTCCTCTGAGTTAAATGAGGCGTATGAACTGCCTGGCGTTCGTCCTCAAGATCTGTACCAGTTTGTGCGGCAAGCGCGATTGGTCTTGGCCGACGAACAGGGCTGGAACGAACGTTCGTTGGCTCGGCTTAATTTTCTGGCCGACCAACTGCTGATTCCGCACGCCGTACGGGGTGAACTGTTCCGCAAGCTGGAAGACCCTAATTTCACCCCATCACCTCCTGCCGAACAAACATCGCCTGAGTCGCTCGATGCGAGCTCGGTAGGCGATCTTCTGCAACCTGAAGAAACGGTTCCGAATGCCGCTCAAGAGGAAGAAGAAGAGGAAGTCAGGCAGATAGAAGAGCGGAAGAAACGGCATTCACCGAGCCGCCTTTATACCCACTATTTGAAGAAGGCCCTCGAGGCGCTGCCGACCAAACGGGTTAACCAACGGCGTGAAGAGAAGTTAATTCATGAGGGAACCGCGAAACTTGGCCTGAGCGAAGTTCTGGCCCGCGATCTCCTGTTGGAGGTGGCCGAGAACCAGGGTTATGTGCTTCTCTCGGAACAACAAAAGTCCGAGCAGCCTGGCAACGAGCCGGCAGCAGAAGAACTGTTGGTCGACTTTCAACAGCGGGCTGCCGCCATCATTGCCGGTCAGGGAGGCGTGAACTCACTGACACGTATCATGATCGCCCAAGTCGCCAACGATCTGGGGCTGAGCGATGAACAACGCGATGCGGCCCTCGCTTCTATTCAAAGACAAACCGAAAAGAACGAAGTCGACGCCCGGCTTCAGCAGCGGGCCAGTTCCTATCGAGAATTCGTGCGGGTCAAGCTGGAAGCGATCGCTCATGGCATTGTCATTGCTTCCCTGGCACAAAAGCTGGTTCAAATCGGTGTCGACATGCACGGCATCGGCGAAGAACTGGCCTGGCATACACTGCGCGAAGTGCTGCAGGAAGAAGATCTGCGGTTGGTTACCGTTGAACAGGCCAAATCGCATGTCAGTGCTCTTGTCGACGATATCATGCTGGAAGAACAGTTTCTTTCCATTCAAAACCGGCAACGGTTGATGGCCGAGGGAGAACAGTGGGGACTGACTCCTGGCCGCTGCGAACAATTGATCGATCAACGTGTCGCGGAGTTCACTCGTAAGAAGCACCGCACACAGCGGCAAGTGGTGCTAATCTTTACTGCCTTTTTTACTTTGCTGGTGGGTGGTGGCTTTTACGTTCTTTATGTCGATTCCAAACTGCCAGAAGGGACGCCGACGCTCACCAATTTAACGGCATCCAATCACTCGGTAGACTCGACGGATCCTCACGCTACTAATATCGAACCGGTCCCCGAAGTGCCGCAGAAACCGGTCTGGCAGCGGCAACCATGGTGGAGCGAACAGCTCTCGCTCGCCCTTCTTGAAATCTATCAGCAGGAACCATCACTACAAGAATCGCTGACGGCGACCTGCACTACGGACGAAAAACGCCGAATTAGTGCCTATCGGGAACTAATTCGGCAGTTGGTCACCACTTCAATCGCTCATCAAGCAGAAGCGCAGCAATTGGCAATCCGTAAAGCAATTGTGGACCTGGTTCGGGACGAGCCGAGCGACGATGCGGTGGCTGCGATTGCGGAAGAACTGACGACAGGAATTTCGCTGCCAGATGCCAACTCGGCAGCAGCCATATCGCCGGATCAGCGTTTGGAAAAGGCCTACCTCAGCACCTTGGCAGCAGGTCAAACGGCGCTGCCTGCGGTTCGCAAAGATGCGTTCCTTGATAAGATCGCCCGGCAGCTAGGTATCAACTATTCCGGCTCCATTGCACCATTGGAATTGACAATCAACGAAATCGTGGGCGATCAGTATCGCAAACTTCATGCCTTGGCAAAAACAGATCCGAACTTGGCAGCCGCACAACATGCTGCCGTTTCTAAGGCCGCCAAGCACTATCTTCGACCAGATCAAATCACAGCCAAGGATAGCAGCCTTGCCCCTGTTATTCTCGCTCAAATGACCGGCGACTGGAAAGCGTACCAGCCTCTTGTTCAAGCAGTGATCGATTCTCCCAACGCCCTTGAAATCTTGCCGCTGTTAGATGTTTTTTCTCAGTCGTTGAAGGATAGGAACATCCAGCAAGAACTCGCCGCGATGCTCTCTCAGCGGATTGGTCGCGGGCTCGATGCCGACGATCCGGTGCAATCGGCGGCGTTGGTTCGCACCGAGCTTGGGCTTGATACAATCGCCGCCAGCGACGGAGAGATGCAACGCATGTTCTCGCAACGGGCCTCGGTTTACTCCTGGGATGTCCCTAGCGACATACCACCAAACATGCTGGTGAATGAGGTCACCACGCTGGGTTTTCTGTCGGTCTTGGGGCACGCGGCCGAAAAAGGGGACATGGGACAACGTATTTTTCAGGAAATGCTGACCCAAGGTGCGCCGGAACTAGAAGACGATTCCAATAGTGGCAAGACGGTTTCTACGGCTGCGAAGGCAGCCCTTTCGAAAGTAGAAGCACTCATTGCGCGGCTCGCCCAAGCCAAAAACCCTATTAGCCGCATCGACAACTATCGTGAACTGTGCGTCTTAGCAGGCGACGTCAACGATGTCGATTACGAAACCGCATCCCAACTCGCCCAATACATTCTGGCACCGAAGCCACGGGCCGAGCAAAGCCAACTTCAGCTAGGGTTCCGCGCGTTTTCGCATTGGACTACCTTCAAGCTGGCCATGGCCGATCAACTACCCGATGCCCGTCGTGCGGCAGACGATCTGCAAGAGATTGTCAGCGCCTTGCTGGGCGAGACCGTCCCATTCAACGAGGTCCGTACTGCCCGCATTGAGTTTCGCAACATCCTTTTGCGGCACGCGCTAGACAGCTTGGGCAACCAAAGTTCTAGCCCTGATAGCCTCTCGGCAAAAGTTGCAAATGATGCGGCTTCCCATTTGGTCGATTACTATCGTCGGCACGCGCAACTGGAAGGCATTGCTAACGAGCAGTTATCAGGCCTCGAATTACCAGACGCAATCGCCGATCAACTGATCGAGTTGGAACAAAACCGAATCAGCGATATGGCACTTACTGATGACGAAACATCGCAGTTACAGGACATCACCCGTCAGAAAATTGCGTTGGATTACCTAGGCAACTCCCCCATAGCCAGCATGGCCATACGGCAACGGGTGTGGTTGAAGCTGCTGGCGTTACGGCTGGGCAAGGAACGCCCTCAGTTGAAAGTTCCCCTTGAGAAACTGTTAGAACAACTCGAAACCCAAGATGCTACCGCGTCAAACCTTCTTGAACAGCTTCGCAGTGGTGAGATGGCGTTGGTTAAATTCTGGGAACTGTCCGGAGGTGCCGTATGATTCGCAGCTTGCAAACTCAAAAACTGTTGGCTGTGGCGTTCCTCGCTTGGCTACCGTTGTCGAGCCACCTCTTCGCAGCAGTCGTTTATCTAAAGGGAGAAAAAGAGCCGATTGCGGGGCATCTTGAATCTTCCGACGACAAGACGATCGAGCTCCGCCTAAAGACGCCTGACGGCGAGGAAATCCTTCGTACGATTAGTCGTGCGCAGATTGAACTGTTGCTGCAACCAGTCAACCCGAGTCGCTTGGAACAGCTTTCCCCCGACAACCCTCAAGCCTACCGAGAATACGCGGAAGAGCTGGTCGAAAAGAAGTCCGACCCAGACGCTGTTGAAACGGCGATGCGGCTGTTTTTGATTGCTGCTTACCTCGATCCGGCGAAAGAAGGGCGTAGTGCGTTACTGGGCATGACGCCACTGATGAAAGATCAGCAAGGTGTGCGTCAACTTCGTGCGATTGCCTATTTGGTAGGAGCAGAGCACGATGTTGCGTTGCTGGAAGGGGCCGCGTTGAAAAACGATGCCAATGGTGTGCCTCTCGACGAAGAACAGCGTACCCAGGTAATCGAAGTGTTTCACCTTTTGCGGCAATCCAAACGCAGCGATGCTAAGCAGCGACTTCGCAGCGAGGAACTTCAAGCCGCGATGCGCCAAGGCACCAACAAGATAACCCCGGAAGAGTGTCTTGACCTGGCCAATGGGACGTGCCCTGGTTGCCAGTCTGGGATAGTTCCTAATTACATGCTACAGAAGCTCGTGGCAGCCGAGTACGAACTTAGTTCGAGCGAGACCGGAGCAGTCATGCAGCCTCAGTGGGGCTACTATCTGGACGATAGCTTCTTGCAATCACTTCCGGTGCTTTCGTTGCGGAAGGGAACTGACTTCGATCCCCAAAAGTGCGTTTACCGCGACGGCAACTGGGTCGAGCCTTAGCAGCCCGGTCTCCGCTTGCTCGATAATTCGTTTCTAAAACGGGTTACGGTGCAACGAATTCTTTGTGGAACATGTGGACAAGCGTGGGATCCATTTCACTGGCTTCTTCTTCTCCAAAGTAGAAGACCCTTGCATCGGACAGGTACTTTTCGGCGACATTCGCAAACAAGTAAGAGGCGGCGGCGGCCCGGATGTCGTCGACCATCTCTTCCCATGTGGCTGTCCCTCGTTTCTCTTCCATAATGTACAAGAGGTGAATGCCAAACCGTGTCTGAATGGGGCCAACGATGCTACCGACCGGGCGCGAGTAGGCGGCTTCGTGTATTCTTGGATCGAGTGGGCCGTGATATCCGATCCATCCCAAATCGCCACCATCGGCCGCGCTGGGGGAGTTAGAATACTGTTTGACCGCGTCCGAGAATTTGAGTTCCCCTTGCTGAATTCGATCACGGATCAGCACGGTATCTCGGAATGCTCTGTCCCACTCGAAATCATCTGAGTTGCTCGGATCACCTTGAAAAATTTGGGCGACGCGCCGGGTCGTGCCGTCGAACTGGGCATAGTGACGTTCGTAGTAGCGGCGCAAATTGACTTCGGTTAGATAGCTATCGAGGTAACGATTCCACACGATTTTCCAGGCGAGGTTTCGTCGCAACATGGCCTTGTCCGCCTTGCCGGCAGCCAGGAACGCGTCGAGCGATTGCCCACGTGCTTCTAATGTCTTTGTGACTTCGGCCAAGGCCAGATTCACCTCTTGCTCTGTGGCACGATAATCCGTGGTTTGCAAGTAAGAAAAAACGCCTTGCTGGCGAACCAACTGCGACAACACGCCAGAACGGTAAATCTGAAGCGTCGATTCTGGTAGCCCTTGAAAGACATCGAGCCTGTCCAAATATCGCTGCACTTCAACATCGTAAACCGGCACATTATTTACGCTGGCGAGTACAATCGCACCGGTTGTGGGATGAACTAAGATCTCTTCAGATAAATTGCTAGGTCCTGAAGAATACTCTAAATCGTCAGACAAACTCTCATCGTTGGCAGCTTCTGGCAACACCATCAGACAGATGATCACCAGGATAAACGTGGGGGATCCGATACAAGGTTTGGACAACATAAGCTTGCTCTCAATGATGTCTTGTTCCATTGCCAAGATGGCCATCTTTCGCGGGAAGTGTGGTCATCGGCTAGGGCAACGGAATATCCGTTAACTCGAACGATATCGGCAACGAAATAATCGAGGCCGGTGATCGATAGACAAACTCGTAATCGCTCGCTTCTCGTTCCAATACAAACTTGTAAGAAAGTCCAACGGTATCAACGTCGCGGTATGTCTCTTCAAATCCGGCGATGTCGACACGTTCCCCGTTAGGACCTTTCAGGTATGCCTCGTTGTTGTATACCCAGCCGCGATGCGATTCGAGCGCTCCTTGCTCGTTGAGAACTCGCAGCATGATACTTGCTTCGTAAATGTCACCATTGGGCCGAAACGCTTCAAAGATGACTTCAATCGCACCGCGTTCGTCTTTCACGTTACGGGCTTTTTCTAACTTATCGAAAGTAAACGTCTCGACACGGCCAGGCAGCAAGGCGACCATCTGCCCTTTCATCTTGGCAATCTTCTGAGATGTCCGATCGACGCCACCCAAGGGAAGTTGAATGTCGACCGCCGAAACACCTTGAAGCACTTCGGTATCCAGCGAACCTTCTGAGGCGCCGGATACCAAACTTTTTCCGTTTTCATCTTCGATCTGAAGTTGATCTAAAGGCAACTTGATGACAATCGGCGTCAAGCGAGGTTCCCAGGCAACTTGCAGATTCATGAACGTGCCGCGTTGTTCTGGATTCGAAAGATTCAGAAACGACTCGATCCGGGTTGGCTCGAAACGGAAGATCTCGCTGGTCCGTACTAGCGGGTTCTTTTCGTTTGTGGCTGCTTGCCGTCCGACGAAAGCTAACACCCCAGGCTGTCCGGCATAGTGATAGGCTTCGAGCCCGGTCTGGGCGAACAACTCGTCCAATGCTTCCCAAAACGGAACCTCTTTCCAATCGACGGTAACCTTGGTCGCATCAGCGTTTTGGCCGAAGTTGCGGCGGAAGTCGACCAGTTGATTGCCCGTTTGTTCTTGGATTGCAGCCAGGACCTCTGTAAATGGTTTGTCCTTCACCGAGAGCGTGATCTTGGACGCCTTGGCGGCGTTATCAGCACGGGCTTTTTCCAGAATGGTACGAATCCGCTGCAGGCGGGCTTTGGTTTCAGCAGCCGTGTTCGGTTTTACCTGGGGAAGAAAGTCGAGCGACTCGTGCCCTAGTTCAATAATCTTCTGCTCAGCGCGAGCGCGTTCTTCAAGTGTGTCAGAGTCGAGTCGCCGCACCCAGGCTTTTACCTGATCGGACAAACTTGGCTCTGCATCTTGCGCGAAAATAGGGCCCGCTAGCGCGAACACTAGGCCCACCCATACTACGACTCGTAACGCGTCCATGAAAAGGGTAAGAGAATTCTTCCAGATAAGGTTATTTTTAGATGAGGTAGGCTCCATTCTAGAGGTTGTTGGCATCTGAATCCAGCGAAATCTTCGAAAGTTTCCCCCTCGGACGCAGGGTGAGTTTATCAACGGTGAGCTAACCTTAGGGATAAGGTAAACGCCAACTGTTCTGAAACCCCAAGCAATTGCCATGCTAGCAGTACGCATTGATTCGGCCCTAACCCTTTTGTTTGTGGTCGTTTACTCCGCATTTTTTCCCCCGAATATCTTGGCTCAGGGGCAAACCTACCCAGTCATGATTCAGCTCGATTTGCAGGACGAAACGATCCAGGCAACGCCAGTCATCGCTTCCGAGCAGCAAGTCATCATGCTGGGTCGAGATGGGCAACTCTGGGATTTCGCCCCAGAAGATGCCACCAACTTTGCGCGACTTGCCCAACCATTTCAACCTCTGCCGCAAAATGAACTGCGGAGAAAGCTGCTCGACGAGTTTGGCCGCGGCTTCGATGTAAGTGGAACCGGCAGCTACTTGGTGGTTCACCCGGCTGGGGCAAAGGAGCGTTGGGCCAATCAGTTCGAGCAACTCTATCGCTCGTTCCACCAATATTTCACCGCCCGGAATATCCCGCTACAGCGAAATGAATTTCCGTTGGTGGCGATTGTTTTCCCCGACTTTCCAACCTATCAAAAATACGCTGCGGCAGAAGGAATGCGGGTTAGCAAAGGTGTCGTCGGTTACTACTCGCCTAGAACCAATCGGGTTGCCTTGTACGATGTGACCCGAGGAGATCCCAATCATCCGCTATGGGGCGAGAACCTAGCTACCATCATCCACGAAGCCACCCATCAAACGGCCTTTAACACCGGTGTCCATAGCCGTTACTCTCGTCAGCCGAAATGGCTGGTTGAAGGTTTGGCTACCATGTTCGAGGCCCCTGGCGTGTGGGACTCGCGCAATCATCCTCAGTTTCGTGAACGCCTGAACCAAGCTCGCATGAGCGAGTTTCTATCGTACATGAAAACGCAACGACAACCGAATTCGCTGCAAGAGTTTATCGCCACCGACGACGCATATCGTCAGCGTCCCAGCACGGCTTATGGCGAAGGTTGGGCGTTGGCCTTCTACTTAATTGAAACGCGTCCCCGCGAATTTGCCCAGTACATGCAAACCGTTGCCAATCGCCCAGCAGGCGAACCGTATACGGCCGAACAGCGTGTAGAAGATTTCCAAAATGCGTTCGGAGCCGATCTGAATCTGTTGGAATCGTACTTCCTGCGTTACATCCAACAGGCACCCACTAAGCTGTAGCCTAAGTAGATTCGATGAGACGAGGCATTTCCTTTCGTTGCCTCTGATAAGTCGGCAACGTCGTCATTATGAAGTAACGGGCTCTTCTTGCTCGGTAGTCCGTTCAATTTCTTCCTGCTCGCGTTTGACCTGTAGATGGCGATCGACGGCTTTGTGGTGGTCCCAGTTTCCTGAGGAGCCTGCCCGGCGTTCGTCTAAGTTCATCAGAATATCGCTCGGGCCGTACATGATGACGGTGTCTCCGGCGTGCAATTTGGTGAAACCTCGGGGCGCGCCCAGATAGATGCCGCCAGGGCGTTCGACACCCAAGACCAAGACCCCTTCTTCCGACAATCGCAGCGCGACCAATTCTTGTCCGGCTAACCAGTCTTCCTCTTGGACTTCCATCTCGATCACGGTGTAGCCGTGTGCCAAATGTAACAAGTTCGAGTAGTCGCACACTTCCAAATCGGTCCAACGACGAAGCGCCATCTCTACCACTTGGTTCAACCGCTTATCGACCCACTGACTTCGCGAGATCATCCACAATACCAAAACGCCACCCACCAAAAACACAACTCGCAGCCACCAATAGGCAGGCGTCTCGCTGCTAGTGTGGACGAAGGACAGCATCAAGGAACTAACCGCCGTCACAATCCCTGCGTTCCCCAGAAGCATCAGAATCATAATGATCTTGCGCCGCACCGGATGCTGAACCACGCGGTCTGATTCCGAAGTGGTAAAACCGGAACCAGTGAATGCGGAACGTGCTTGAAATTGAGCCAACTGGTGAGATATGCCAGTCAGCACCAAGGCGATCGTTGCCACGCGGACGACCATCAACGAGATCACGATGACCAACAATAATGAGAGTATTGGAAGAAATGACGCCATAACGCTCTATTTCACCTCGTATTGGTGTGAAATTCTTTAAGAATGCTTACTCTGTACTAGTAAGCAAACGCCGCGCCAGACGTTCAGTATTTCGGCTGCTAGATAAAGGGGTTGCTAATGCAGCGAGAATCGACTCTCGGCGAGTCGCTCGAATTCTTCGCGGTGAGATTCCTGCTTCGGGATCGATTGTTTCCAGCAAGGATCGACCAAGCGAATATCTAATGCCCCCAGGGCAAAGTGCAGCGGATAGCCTATCAGCCAGACGCAAGCCAAGCTGAGGCGATACACGTTGCTGGTCTCCCACAAGCCGTGGGCACCATCGAGGTTTCGTACCAATCCGTCGACCGCCGGGGCCGAGCCAAAGGCCACTAACGCGACGATCACGTAAGGGATCATCCGTAACAAGGTGCTAGCACGCAGTGGCAACAATTGCAGCACGACCGCCAGGGCGAACACGGCACCTCGGCCAATCAGAATCGCTCCTTCGCGGTAGGCCGCTTCCGGTGGCATGCCAGCGAAACGATGATTTGCTCCGCTCAATAAAACGCCGAGCAAGCCCAGCAACACCAATAGCTTCAGCCAAGCAAACCGAGGCAGCGATTCTTTCTGCCAGTCGGCCCACGCAAAGAGGATCGCCGCAGTTAAACTTGCCAACGCAGTGGCAATCACCACCAGCCCCAGGTCTTGCAGGGGCTCGTTCGGAAAGTTGGGTGGCCGAAGTCCTAAAACGATCGTCGCAAAAAAGCTAACCATCAAGCGTTTGCCGAAGTTGCCGGAACCACAGCCCACGTAAAACCCGGCGATGCCTGCCAAGGCTAAGCGAAACTCTTGGCTTAAAAACCAGAACTCGTCACCGAACAACCCAACCGTAATCGCCGAACTCAACATAATGAGCATCAACGCTTGCAGATACATGCGTGTCGGCGCAGTATCCCAGGCCCGCTTCTCCAGCGGGTTTTCTGGCAAAGTTGGCAACCAGGTTTGGGAAAGTTCGTCAGCCATTTTGTGCGTTCAAGTTCGCGGTGAAACAACCTTTCCTAGTTTAATGGATATCGTCGAAATCAACAGCCTCGTTCGTGGAATGAGAAATTTCGGCTGGGATTGTCCCCAAGGCCTTCGTCTCGGGTCGTCCTGCTCTGGCACGCTGCTGCCGTACGGTGACAAGCCAATTAGGTTGCACCAACGACCAACCGACTTCACGTAAAGCCCAATCTAACGGATAGGTGAATATCCACAGCGAAATCACTCCGATACCGTAAACGGACAGCCATTCATTAATGAGAGCATACCCCTCGAATATTTCCTGCAGGTAGTACGAACCCAAGAAGGCAAGGAAAGCAAAAGCTCCTCCGCAAGCCCACCAGCGATGAAACGATGTTGGTTTCGCCCATAGCACCGCACACTGGACCACTAAAGTCATCCCAAGGATGGTGTATTGAGTGACCGTCTTAACAAGTCGAATTACTGAATTACCGAAAAACTGCGTCGAGAGTATCCGCAAGACAAGAAAAAATAACGCAGCGGCAATCATCGCAACGAAGATCCCTTTTAGCGAAATCGTCTGATGCTCGTTCGATTCGCGACACCACAGCGAGACCAGCAAACGTAATCCAAACGTCAGCCCCGTAATGAGCAAGGCCGCCAATGCCAAAATAAAGATGATGTATCCACCATTTCGGAGCACGTGCATTGCCAACAGAGGAATCGCCACGACAACCGCAATGCATCGCAGCCACCACCTGGCCCGACCACAGGCCAACCAAAAACCAAGCAGGCCAACTTGGCCCAGGCGGAAACCCAGCGGGACCACATTATCCCAGCCGTGGGTGAGGACCAAAACAAATGCTTCCGCCCCGAGAAAAACAAACAAGATAGCCCCAATCATCGGGCGTTCTGGCTCGGTCGACGGTGGGAACTCGTCCAGACCAACCATGCCGTCCTGAGGCTCTTCCGAATTTGCTTCAGTACACATTACTTCCATCGTGCGAGCAAGAAATACGAGTTAGCTCGTTTGCTTTGCCAAGACGCCACGATGGATTTTAAAATAAATACCTCGCAGCTGCGAATCTCATGAGGAGGTCAAGCAAAAGATAATCGAGAATCACTCGACTTGATACAATAGTAAGCACGACGATCAAAAAGCTAAGCAACTCGGTAGAGCTACCCTCGGAAGCGATTCAACACCGTACGATGACTTATTTTGGGCCTGATTATCAGGGAGACGATAGCTACGACTCGTTTGACGCACTCGATTCGTTGAGCGGTTTTCTTTACGGCGCTATGGCGGGCTTGTTCTTGCCGGCCAAAACCACCAGCGAACGGATTGCCCGTTGGACTGCCCTGCCCTGCTTGGTGTTGCCTATCTTAGGAATCGTGTTTCTGTGCTACGTCCCGCTGGCTTATTGGATGCAAGCAGTTGCCGTCCTGGTCGGGCTTACCATGTTTTGCTACGCCGGTTGGGTCGGGCATGTGCTAGAACGGAGGTATCTCCGTTACGAAAGAGAAATAGAAGAAGATCCAGAGATTCAGCTCTCCGATTTTCGGAAACGGCGGCGGCGATAAAAACCGAGGCGTTCGTTTCCGTGGGTCCGGTTTCGACGCTGGGATTGTCATCTAGGAAACTGACGAGCAAACGGCAGTGTCGAAGATGAAAATCGCAGGCGAAACCACGTTGGCACACCCAACACTCTTCCGCAAATCACCCGACCTATGCCCCTGCCGCTGTGAAGTGCGTGGTTGTCTTGATCTTGTTACGGTTGGTTGGCCAAAGCCATACGGGTTGAAGTGTAATCTGGTTGACTTAGTTCGCTGCGTTTCTCGATCGGCAGCATGTTTCTTTCCAATACTTCCGGATCGGATGTGGTCCAAGTTTCCCGTACGTTGTCGGCGTAAACTTTTCGATACACATTCAAATCGCGCCAATGACAGATGAATTTATCTTGGTTCCATGACTTACGTGGAAGCTGATCATCTGTTTTCAACAGCCGCCAAGCACGGACCTGAAAACGTTGGGAAGCACTTTCCCATTGGTAGAAAATAAGTTGATCGATTACGTGTCGACCTTGGAGGTCGTACAAGTGATTGATTTCGATTAGGTCGACATGATCGACCAGATCTGTTTCGGCTGGAGAAGCCCCCAGCGATGCCATCGATAAGATGGATGCGACGACGAACGAGGTCATACTCGTCTCCCATTTGCCATTCGTTGGATACGGAGAGTTCCGCGAATTCCGTTCACGGAGCGGAGAGTTCTGATTTTTCGTTCGCATTCCGGAATGCAGACATTCGACCCTATGCGAAACCTATGCCAATTGGTCAAACGGGTTACCGACAGATGGTCGTAACTCTAAGGGAGACTTGACTTATCTGACTTCAGTTCCACTATCATTTTCGTTCGGCTTTATGAGCAATGCTTAACAGCAAAGCACAGAAAATCATGATTGCTAATTTTTTGGACAACCCCTGGTCCCCCTTTTTTATGCAGCCGAAACAAGCGGATATCACGTGACAAATTGCCAAAAGCAACTCATTTGTCCCACAGCATTTCATCAGGCTATGTCAGGTTAGGTAGATTGGTAAACGGTGTGCCCATCCCAACTTCAAGGTAGTTTGTGTGTTTGGAATTTACAAAAACTGGCTGGCAATCCTCTTTGTGTTGTTGGTGCATGTGGTGGCGTACGGCATCCTGCTAGACGCAATTCCTTATCCGCTGCCTGACTACGAGTTTGTTTACCTTCTTGTCATACCGTTTGCCGATATGGGTGTGCTTGGCTTCTGGTTGGTTGTGGGAAGCCAGCGTGCTTGGTTGCGGCTGTTGGTAACCATCGTTGGTTACTGCACGCTCTTGACGATAGGCTTGCAGGCTTGGGATGTTCACCCGATGGTGCTGGCCCCCGCCTACGCGACGACACTTTCGAGCGTGGCTTTGGGCACGCTGGGACTCGGATGTATTGCCGCTTACTTCCCAGGCTGGCATGGCTGGCAGGTTCGCTTTGCGTTGTGGGAAATTATCGTCGCGACTTGCCTGATCGCGCTTGCCCTGGCCGTGCTGCGGACCATCTTGGTGAACGACCTGCTGGATTGGCAAACCTGGTTTGGCCTAGATGGAGGCGAATTCCTCACGTTCTCGCTCGCAACAGGCATTTTCCTGACGATAGCCGGGCTACCGATCTTGGCCACCGGTTGGAAAGTCCGAGGCATCGCGAGCTTGGTGATGCTGATTCTGTTATCCGTGCTGCCTGTCCTAGAAAAGCAACTCTTCTTACTGCTTGGTCTCGCCGATCCTGACTATGAATTGTTGTACTACACCCACTTCTCTCAAGTCGCCCTGGCTTGGGGCACGTTCATCCCTTTACGCTGGGCCTTTCCCACCCTGATTCAAGCTTGGAACCGTCCCGAGCAGCCCTCTGCCTCCTGTCAGGAAGCACCTCTCACCGAGGTTGAACACCAACCTACCGACGATTTCTTCAAGATGCAGTAAGCAAGCGATGTCACACCGATCGCTTG
The DNA here is from genome assembly GCF_003335505.1 of Bremerella cremea. Lineage (NCBI taxonomy): Bacteria > Pseudomonadati > Planctomycetota > Planctomycetia > Pirellulales > Pirellulaceae > Bremerella > Bremerella cremea. The sequence goes on along the minus strand of NZ_QPEX01000011.1, from coordinate 177,755 downwards.
GTGTTGTGCATGGAAAAAGAACGATCATTGGTTACCGATGCAGATCAAATACTCTTGCCGGGTTCCGGACGAGCTATCGGCGTAGCGGGCATACAGGCGTCCTTGGCTGGCGATCGGCGTGGCGAACGTTTCGTCTCCGAGTTGGTTCTTGGCGACGAACTCGTACTTTTCAGGATTTGCCTTGAGGACGTACATGTTCCCTTTTTCATCGGCAATGAAGATGTTGTCACCGCTTAGCAAAGGAGAGGAACTGACAGGGCTGCCGAGGCGCTGCTTCCACATGGTTTCGCCTGTCTGTCCGTGCAAACAATAGAAGATTCCTCGGTCGTTAATCAAGTAGAGATAGCCGCCGTGCGTCAGCAGAGATTGTTCGTAGCATTGCTCGCGGCTGGTCCATAATACTTCAGGTGTTTCGCTAACCTTGATCGCCACGGTTTGCGTGGGCGAAGCGGGATAGCCTCCGCTGGCATAGACCATGTCTTTTTCCCAGACGGCGGTGCCACACGTGGCAAGATTCGTGCCGTCGACTTCCCACAGTTGTTCGCCGGTGCGGGGATCAAATGAAGCGACTTTCGCTTGCCCGCTTAAGAGCAACTGATCGCGACCGGCCAGGGGAGCCACGATGGGTGTGCTGTAGGACGTTCCCTTCCGATCAATCCGCCAGCGCTGTTGGCCATCTTGTTGCGAAAACGCGGCCAGCCAACCTTCTTCATATTCGGAGGCTACAAGCACCAAGTCTTCATAAAGCATCGGAGAAGGCGCGTAGCCAAACTTATACTGTTCTGGCTTGTAAGGTCCGGCGTTGATTTGCCACAGGATCTTCCCTTCTAAATCCAAAGCGGTCAGAATCACCGCTTCATTTTGCAGGAACACCGCGAACAGTTGCTTGCCATTGGAAGCCACGGTCGACGTAGCGTGCGTATTCTTGGCGTGAACATCGGTTTGAAAACCACCTCGCGTAACCGGCGTTTGCCAGAGTTGTTTTCCGGTATGCTTATCAAAGGCAACCACGGTGGTAATTTGTTTTTCTTGATCGGCTGAAGTCAGATAGAGACAATCACCGACCAAAATCGGCGAAGAGTGTCCCCGACCTTCCAGCGGGATTTTCCAGATTACGTTCTTGGCTTCATCCCATTCGGTAGGCACCGGTGGGCCAAGGGCAATGTTGTTTCCTGTCGGACCACGCCATGACTGCCAGTCTTCGTGAGAATCGCCTACGTCTAGTCGCGCATCGGCAGCCCAAACAGCGGCGGGCAGCATAACGCAAAGAAATCCAACGATACCGAAACGCATCATCGTTTTGTTCCGCGATAGGTCGAGGGTTGGTTTGGGGGGAGAGATTGCAAGGCAGGATTCTCTGCCTATTCTGCGTTGCCCTACGATCGATTTCAACTCAGGAGCAGCTTTCGCCATTGAAATCGTGAACCAAAAAAATCGCCCAGATCAGGGCGATCTAGGCGATTGGCAGGCCGCATAGGGGTGAGGAAAACTCAACTATCGTCAGGCAGATCAGAGGGATAAGCATCAAGGGTCGACTAAAAGGTTGGCTTAGTCGTCCCACTCTCCTAAGTATTGCATTAAAAAGTCGATGTCGCCCACATAAGTTTTGTCAGAACCACTTGTCGAATAGGCAACCACAACGTCAAAACCGGCAGCGTAACTAGAGAAATCTTCTCCATATAGGGCTGCATAGTTTGACCTGGCCACAAGTCGATCGTCCGAGGCCGTATCAAACAAGTAAGCCACGTCGTGCCCGCCCATCGTGGCGATAGCGTTGACGTTCTTAAAACCACGTGCCGAGTTCGCATAGCCTTGGCCAACCATCGAGCTTTCAACTGTTCGGCTGTAATAGGTATCGTTGCCGACCGTGTCGTAGAAGAACGCCTGATCGTTGCCACCCTTGGTCGAAACGGCCGTCGACCGGCTGAAGCCTTGGCTGATGGTGTAGTAACCAGCCCCATACATATAAGCCTGATTGCCCCGCGCGACATAGGTATCCTTCCCGTCGGTATCGTAGAACGTGGCGACGTCGTTGCCACCGTTCATCGCCATGGCGGTCACGCGAGAGAAGTTATAAACCGAGTTAACAAAGCCGGGGCCGCTCAGCACGCTCGACGTGCCGTACGAATTGAAAGTATCGTTCCCTGCCGAATCATACAGATAGGCTTGATCGTTTCCACCGGTGCTGTAAACGCTCGTACGTTCGAAGCCGTAAGTCGAGACGGTCGAGTTTGATGTCATCATGTAGGCATCTTTACCGCGACCGATGAAATAATCGTTCCCGCTCGAATCGTACAGCACCGCCGTATCGATGCCACCGTTGTTGGCCGTGGCCATCACATTGCGGGCACCACTCACTTCATTCTTGTAGCCGGTGCCGCTCATGGTGAACTTGGTCGAACTGCTGCTGAACGTATCATTGCCAGCCGTGTCGAGCATTCGCACCGTATCGCCTGAACTAGCATGGCCGATGTTGTTCTCGGTGTTGATGGTCGACCAAGTAAAACCGCTCCCGGTCGCCTTCATGGTGTCGCCTTGGAACGTCCAAATCTCGCGGTTTGAAGTTCCGTAGAAAGTAGCCGTATCGTTCCCGGCTCCACCATCGAAGGTAATCCGTCTGACCTGCGAGGCATTGAAGGTCGACGACTTACCGTTCATCGTCACGGTAACCGTCGAACCACTGTAGTTCACCGAGATGTTATCGTTGCCTTCGGTTCCCAAGATCGCCAGCGTTCCGCTATTAAGCTTAAACGGCGACGATTCGGTAACCGAAACCGAGTAGTTCCCCATTTGAGAACTATCAGCACCCTTTACAGAGAAATAAACCGTTCCGCTGGTCGTGGCGGTCCAAACCACTTTCGTCCCGGCACTACTCGTATCTTGGGCCAACTGCGAGGCGCCGTTGCTGCTGTATAGCGTCAGCACCGAGGCAGACAACGAGTTGTGATTTGTATCGATCACATACGTCTTGCCAGCTTCAGCGCTAAAGCGGAAGTAGTCGACGTCGCCACCGTAGTTCAATTTGCCAGCCAGGGGACTTCCGACAGAAATCAGGGTGGCCCCAGATGCCGTGTTGGCATGATCGTCAGGCTGAATCACCGTTACCGAGGTTCCCACCAGGTTGCTCTTCGCGCCCTCGTTATCGATAGCTTGAGCGAAGATCTTGTAGCTTCCGGCTGAGGTAAACGGGTTGCTGATCGTCAGCGTAGCCAGCCCGCCGCTTATGGTTGAATCGCTTCCTAGAAGGGCATCGCTTTCATCCCACACACCGTTGCCGTTGCTATCGCGATAGAACGCTACCTGCGAAACCGTTCCATCGGAATCAGCCACGTTCTTAGCCGTTAGCGTGATGGTGCTCGTTTCGCCCAGGTAAATCGTGCCGGTGTCGCTGGCAACGCTGCCGACGGTCGGAGCCTGATTCGGTACTGGTTCAGGGTCTGGCGTCGGATCTGGGTCAGGCGTGCTACTCTCTGAGTTCAAATGGGCCAGCGTTCCGGCAGCGTTAAGACGCATCCCCGTCGCGACCTTCCCATCCAAGCCCGAGATCCAATCGCCACCGGCCAAGATCGCGTCTTTCACTTCGGCAGCCGTGGCATCTGGGTCGTAAGCGAACGCCAAGGCAGCCACCCCAGCGACATGCGGCGAGGCCATGCTGGTGCCTGAAAACGTCGCGTAATAGCCACCGGCAATCGTGCTGTAGATACCCACGCCGGGGGCGGCGATATCGACCGAGTTTGCACCGTAGTTGCTGAAGCTAGCCAGGTTGTCGTTTTTGTCCGTCGCGGCAACCGTGATCACATTGCCGACATTGTAGTTCGAGGGGTAATGCGGATTGACGTCGTTGCTGGTGCCGTTATTTCCAGCAGCAGCGACGAATAAAATATCGGCTGCTTCGCTGGCTTGAATGGCCGCATCAAGGGAAGCACTGTAACCGCCGCCACCCCAGCTGTTGTTTAACACGCGAATGTTTACGCCGTACTGGTTTCGCATCATTGTGGCGTAGTTGATCGCGCGAACCGCGTCGGAAGTGTAACCGGTTCCGCTGGCCGAAAGGAACTTCAACGCCATGATCGACGTGTTCCAGGCCACCCCGGTTACGCCGCGTGCGTTGTTGCCCTGGGCGGCGATCGTTCCTGCTACGTGCGTGCCGTGGTGATTGTCGTCCATCGGATCGCCGTCGTTGTTGGCGAAATCGAACCCATGCACGTCATCGATGAAACCGTTGTTGTCGTCGTCGATTCCATTACCAGCAATTTCGCCTGGGTTGGTCCAGATGTTGCCAGCCAGATCAGGATGAGTCCAATCGACGCCCGTATCGATGACACCCACAACAACGCTATCGGAACCGGTGGTCTTATCCCAGGCCTCTGGAGCGTCGATTTGTTTCAAACCGTAAGTCGCCGAGAAGCTTGGATCGTTGGGTGCGACATTGAAAACGGACGCGATGTCGAGTTCGTAGTTGGCGACTGCGTCGAGCGAGCTGAACCAGGCGCCGACTTGTTCCGCTGTCGCTCCTTCGCTGTGAACCAGAATTTGCCCGACCAGCCCCAAGCCACGGACCACTTCTACGTTAAATCCACTGCCACCCAGCAGCGCGCCAACCTGGGTAACAGACGTCATCTGGCTGGCGACGTTTGTCGAAAGTTGAACGATCCAGTCGTTCGTGTAAGGATCTTGCGTTGATTGCTGGGTGATACCGGTCGAGTCGGTCTCAAGACCTCCGCCAGAGCGTTCGAAATCGCTACCAGAAACGTCTTGGAACCAAATCGACGAGATATCGGCCGCCATCATGCTGCGAACTTCGAGCGATTCGATCGCGCATTGGTGGGCCGAGCGTTTGTTCTTACGACGAGGGCTTTTCGTTAGACGATTGGGATTCGATGTCAGGTGACGCAACCAGTTTGCCAGCCGAGAACATGCCTCTGGGCTATCGCTATCGGAACTTCCCACCTTACTGCTCCTACAATTCACCTTCCGGTCAGGTTCCACCCAGACCGACGGTTTTGGACAAGTGCTTGCTGGTCGCCGCTTGCCGTCCCGAAATTGCCTGGGGCCCGGCTGCTGCGTGCCAGCAGGAACACGGCATCACGTTTCAGCGAACGCCGTGAATAGCAGGTGCGTGACGCGGATCACCTTCGCTGCCAAAAGCTGGGCTGCCCGTCACGCTGGGGAGTAAGGAGACTTTCTAAGAAGACAGATGCTGGCAATCCTTGCTAGCGTTCTGCCCACTCCGCAAGCTCCTGCGGAAAGATCGGTCGCGCCTTCCCTGGCGTCAAATCGAGCGGGCACGGATTCTGAAAAAATCCACAGAATCGCTCAAGTCCAAGTCGACTCAATCCGACATTTGTGGCGAAAAGAAAACAAACCAGACGGCTAGCTGCTGATGTTATGCAGCGATGTTGATTTTTTGATACATCGCGATCCGGCGACAGCACGAACCCAGAAGTAGGTGGTCGCACTGAGAGATAGAGCCCAGCGGGGTCCGATTTGGCAATCGAGCATCGAGCGCAGAATGAGAATCGAAGTCGCCTGATGTAGCACTGATGCTAGCAAACTGGCCGAGAAAGGGTGTCCCTGTCTAGCTTAACCGAACACGATCTTATAAATCCCGAACACAACCGCCGCACTTCCGCAGATGATGCGAATGATAGCAACCACCGGTACCCAGGCCCCTTCCATCTTGCTGCCGTAGTTATCTCGTGCCTTCCCGGTAATCAGCGACACAGTTCCCCAGCCAGCAACCATTAGCCCCAATACCAAGGCCAGCGCACCCAACACAGCCGGGTTCTCTTCTAGGTACTGGTTGAAGTCGTCTTTTGCGTCGGCCAGAAGCAGCAGAAATTGCATGGGATGGTTTAGTAGTTGTTGAGCGAATCAAGAAGTATCAAAGATGCCCTATCATACCAAACTGCCCAGCACGACGCACTTGCCCACCAGGCGGTTACCGCTAGTGAAAGAAGCGATAAGTTACTCGTCAAATAGATGGAAGTCATCTTCGTCGAAGACCTTCCAGCGGCCTCCTTCAGCGTAATAGGTAACGACTTCTTTCTCCGTCACTACATAGATATAACGATCTTCTTCCCGTTGAAAGTAAGGTTTCAGCGGACCAGCTGGCATGACGATGGCCTTCACGTTGCCTTCGATTTCAACCGGCTCGTCAATCGGTTGGCCACTCTCAAGCTCGACAGCGGGAAGCTTCACTTCCAGACCAGGGTACCGGGGCCCATCCACCCAACAAGCTTCGACCGCCTGGGCCGTATCCACAAAGCAACAAAGTCGAGCATGATCGACAAACTTCTTCGTTTCCGCAATCCAATTCTCGTTATACTTCAGCCCAAGCCGCAACCCAGAGTCGGAAAGATCGAAATCGTCTCGCACCAAAAACATGTGCAAGCCGTTGGTCTCGCATAACTCGATTCCGTCGGCAGTTCGAGATTCGCGCAGTTCTCGCCCGTCCGTTTCACGAATGTGGTCGTACGTCCATTTCAGATTCGCGACAAACTTGTCGTTCATCGCTGGAACGCGTGCCCGTGAATAGCCAGCGTAGCCGCAGAATGCTCCCTCGAACGTATCTTGAAATGAGTAGCCAATTACCCGCGGCACCTTCTGTTTAGCCAACGCTTCGATGCTTTCTTGCGTCAACGTGGCATGAAAGAACGCATCGCCAGGAAGAAAGTAATTGTTGCTGCCGTAACCACTTCGAGCAGCGCAGCACAGAATCGCCAGAGTGAGAAGAAGACGTGTCATAGTGAAGTTACCAGTTGATCCACACGGATTAGCAACAAGGCCGTTAACCATCTAATGTTCCGGTAGATAATCTTGCACCATGATGAGGTTCTACGAATTACTGGTCCGGAACGAATAAAACCACAGCGAGGCCTGCGAGAAGGTGCGCAAAAAAAAACGGCACCCAGTTTCCCAGGTGCCGTTTGATTATTAACTTCTTCGATCCGCGAAGCAAATTAAACTTCTTTCGAGTCGATCCAGCTCATCAGGCGGCGGAGGCGTTTGCCGACTTCTTCGACCTGGTGGGTCCGTTCGCGGCGGCGGATCGCTTTGAAGCGGGCAGCGCCAGCTTTGTTTTCCAGGATCCAGTTGCGCGCGAACGTGCCGTCTTGGATTTCGGTCAGGACCTTCTTCATCTCAGCCTTGGTTTCAGGCGTGATGATGCGTGGGCCGGTCGAGTAGTCGCCGAATTCAGCCGTGTTGCTCACGCTGTATCGCATGTAGTTCAGACCGCCCTGGTAGAACAGGTCGACGATCAGCTTCACTTCGTGCATGCACTCGAAGTAGGCCATTTCTTCTTGGTAGCCAGCTTCAACCAAGGTTTCGAAACCTGCTTTGATCAGTTCGCTGAGGCCACCGCACAGCACGACTTGTTCGCCGAAAAGGTCGGTTTCGGTTTCTTCTGCGAAGGTGGTTTCGATCACACCACCGCGCGTCGCACCGATCCCCTTGGCGTAGGCCAAACCGATCTGACGCGATTCGTCCGAAACGCCTTCGCCCAAAGCGATCAGGCCAGGAACACCGCCACCCTTTTCGTATTCGCTACGAACCAGGTGACCAGGGCCCTTAGGGGCGACCAGGACCGAGTCGACACCTTCCGGCGGAACGACTTGATTGAAGTGAATGTTGAAACCGTGCGAACACATCAGCACGTTGCCTGGCTTCAGGTTCGGCTTGACGAACTGGTTGTAGATGTCGGCTTGCACTTCGTCAGGCAGCAGCATGTTGACGATGTCGGCCTTCTTGGTCGCTTCTTCGACGCTCATCGGCTCGAAGCCGTGCGACTTGGCCAAGTCGTAATTCGGGCTACCAGGACGCTGGCCGATGATAACGGTGCAGCCGCTGTCACGTAGGTTCTGAGCTTGGGCATGCCCTTGCGAACCGTAACCGAGAATGGCAATCGTTTTGCCCTTCAGCACGGACAGGTCAGCATCGTTGTCGTAGTAAATTTTGGCGGTCATTTCGTTCTTTGTCTCTAAGTTGTATCTAGTGATGGACGGTGTAATTTGGAGGGGGAGTTTGAAGTTGTCAGTAAGAAAAAGAGGGAAGGCCTACATCAACGTCCCTCTTGCTGAACACTTCAAACTACGACGAAGCCGTTAAGCTTCTACAGCGTGCGGATCTACGACCTGTTCTTCCAGGGAGGTGCCCGCGCGAACCATAGCGATTCGTCCCGTCCTCACCAGTTCGCGGATTCCATAAGGTCGCATCAAATCGATGAATGCGACGATCTTATTTTCGGTACCGGAGATTTCGATGATCACCTCGTTACGCCCGACGTCGACAATCTTGCCACGGAAGATCTCGGCCAGTTCGTGGATTTCGTTTCGCGAACCGCCAGCTTCGGCGTTGACCTTGATCAACATCAAGTCACGTTCGACGAAATCTTGCGAGCTGACATCGAGTACGCGTACGACGGTGACAATCTTTTCCAGTTGCTTGCGTACTTGCTCAAGGACATGATCGTCGCCGACGAGTACGAACGTCATCCGCGACAAGTTAGTATCCTCGGTTTCACCCACCGCGAGCGAATCGATATTGTATCCGCGAGAGGCGAGCATCCCGGAAATGTGGGCGAGTACCCCGGGCACATTCTGTACCACCGCCGAGAGCACGTGACGCATTATTTTCTCCCAGAACCGTAAATTGAAACCCGCATGATAGTTTGCCCCCCTTGTATGGACAAGAGGCTGGGCTTAGCCACCCCATAAGACCAATCGAAGGGCCCTAAACTCTGCCGTAACGCGGGAAGATGTTACATGACACGGCAGAGAGAACCGATCTTGTTAGGACAGTTGAAGTTACGAAGAGTTCGGACCCCTAATATGGGGACTTTGTTTGCCTAAGAGAAAGGTTGGTTACGGTGCGACGAGGAGGCGGGAAATAAGAGGCGATGCATCGGTGCCTGACAGGGTCTTTGCTTTCTCGCTCAGGCGTTGGACAAACTTTTCAACTTTCTGCCGTCCGTCCTTTTCTCGTGGAGCATACAGGGGATAGCCGACGCGAAACCAATATGAATCGACCGCAAAGTGGGCATAGGTCGGTTGATGCTTTCCTTGTTTTGAATCGCCCGAAATCGCGAGAGCCTCCATTTGTTTCAAGTCCTCTGCGCCGAGTATCGGGACCAGCAGAAAGGTCGCACGCCAAGGCCCGATCTTTTCGTCCATGGGCAAGCCAGTTCCGCGCCGAGGAACCAACTGCTGGTCAGGCAGCGTCACTTCAATCAGCAATCGCCCCGAATCGTAGCGAACTTCGCACGACATCCCCTCGTCCAGCGATTCGACAAAAGGCCGTGCAAACTCAAAGTCGTTGGCGTCGACCGCTTTTACGGAACTCACCACATGTACAAGTAACGCAACAGCAAGCAAAGAGGGAATGCACCTCATTCAGTTCTCGCTAGTTCGCTTTCGCTTCGGTGATAAAGTTCGTCAGTTTCTCGACCATCTCAGGCTTGTCCTGCGCGATGTTGTGCTCTTCTCCGATGTCAACGCTCAGGTCGTACAGTTCCAGCGGCTGATTCGGGCCTTTGCGGACTCCCTTGAATTCTTTGTAGCGGGCCGCTTCTGATTTGTTGAACGACGAATAGCTGATTCGCTCGGCGGCTTCTGGATCTGGCTTGCCCAGCAGTGTGGGCAGGAAGCTGAGGCCGTCATTCTTAGGCACATCTTTCGCGCCGGTTAGATCGGCGTACGTGGCCAACACATCGTAGGCATTGAACGTTGTGCCTGACTCGGTACCGGCGGGGATCTTACCGGGCCAGACGGCGATAAATGGTTCGCGGATACCACCTTCGTAGACCGATCGCTTGAAACCTTTCAGAGGTCCGTTGGAATCGAAGTAGTTCACATCGTGGCCTCCTTCGTTATGCGGTCCGTTGTCGGAGGTGAAGACGATTAGCGTATTTTCTTCCAGGTCCAATTCTTTTAACAAAGCCCGCAGTTGGCCGACGCTTCCGTCTAGGTAGGTAACCATCTCTGCGAAACCTTTTTCGGCGTCGGGCCAAGCCTTATCTTTGTATTGACCGTAGGTGGGAACTTCGCTGCCGTTGCCGGTGACGCGGCCCCCTTCGTTGTTAGCGTGCGGCAAGGTCCAGTGCAGATGCAGCAGAAACGGTTTATCTTGGTTCCGGCGAATGAAGTCAAACGCTTCGTTTGTCATAACATCGTGCGAGTAAGTCTTCCTAGCATCGAGCTTTGCTACGCGATTCTCTGGCTTCTTGTCGCCCATCAGCACGTTACCTGCTAGTGGTAGCTTTTCGCACTTGTCTCCTTCGCATCGCCAGAGATGCGTTGGGTAATAATTGTGGGCCGCGCTTTGGTCGAGGTAGCCACACCAAAAGTCGAATCCGTGATGGATTGGCTCACCACCGCTGCCTGGCGTGCCCATCGCCCATTTGCCAACGCCGCCGGTAACGTAGCCTTGCTCCTTCATTAGTTCGGCCAGGGTGAAGTCATCCGATTGCATTGTGTACGGCTTGTTATCGTTGATCGGCTGATGGCCGAGATGCTTGCCGGTCCACAGCACCAAGCGCGAAGGACGACAAACGGTGCAGCCAGCGTAGAAACTTGTGAGCTTTACTCCATCGTTGGCCATCTGATCTAAATGGGGCGTTTGAATGATCTGCTGACCGAAGCAACCCACATCTCCGTAACCGAGATCGTCGGCATAGATAAAAATGACATTGGGCTTGTTCTCTTCCGCAGCAAACAGGGACGCGGGAAGCAGGGCAATGGCCAGTGTCAGAACGACAAAACGGAGCATGAGGGCCTCGGCGGGTGGGAAGCAGAAAATCGATAACGAGTCGTTCTCTCAGTATCTCTTGACCATTCGGCTCGGTCAAACGCAGCCATTCCCGCCTCCGCATTGCGGTGATCCACAACCTTCGTTCGCAGCCAAAGCAAAGGTTTCCTGAACATCTAAGCTGAGAGGCATTTCGGCTTCGGTCGATACCCCCAGGTAGCGACTTGAGTCCCATCTGCTTGCTCGTTTAACTCTCGTCCTGATTTGCGCTTAAGTATTTCTATGTTTGATATGGCGATTTGATTTTTCGGTATCTATTCGTCTGCGATAAGCAGAACTTCTGTATGAGGAAGAAGCTGCGAACGTTGTTTCTTTTCACGATTTCGACAGCGTGAATCGCTGGGCAACAGCGGGAATTAATGAGTTGGAATTTCGCTCAATCAATCCACAACCTAGTTTTGTTTGTTCAACGTCAAGGCGGACTCCATGAGATTATCAAAGAGCGTACGGGGCAATTGCGATGCGAATTGGAACGAAGATCTTGCTGCTAAGCCTTACTGGGCCTCTGGCTTGTGTGATCATTATTCTGACGATTGTGCTCATCAGCGGATCTTCGCTCGATAAGACCGTGTTAGAACAAGCGGAAGAAATGGCCCACACGCAAAGTCTGACAGCGGCCCATAATGTTCGCTTGATTCTTGAATCACAGAACACACTGACAAGTCAACAACTCGATACCACGATCGCCTTCAGCGAACAGTTGCTCGACGAAAAGGGGAGCCTGGTCCAAGAAGCGAACTTACTGGAATGGGCCTGTACGAATCAGTACACCGGCGATACCAAGCTCACGCAGCTTCCTGCCCTCTCAATCAATGGTGCTCCCTTAGGTCAGGTTCGCGATCTTAATGAGCCCGTTCCTTTTGTAGATGAAGTCTCTCAATGGTCTGGTGGTACCTGTACCATCTTTCAACGAATACCTGAAACCGGTGACATGCTGCGGGTGGCAACGAGTGTTCAAGGGAAGGATGATCAACGGGCAATTGGAACCTTTATTCCCGCCGTTAACCCCGATGGCACGAACAACCCCGTGGTCGACAAGCTCCTTCGTGGCGAACCATATCACGGTCGAGCGTTCGTCGTCGATAAATGGTATTCAACGGCTTACCATCCAGTGAAAAATGCTGCCGGCGAAGTGATCGGCGCGTTGTATGTGGGGCTTCTGCAAGAGGAAGCCGCCGATCTTCCTCAGCGTTTAGCAAAGGTGAGCCTAAGTAAAAGTGGCTACGTTTTTGTAGTGCAAGGAAGCGGTAAGGACAAAGGAATGTATCTTGTTTCCAAAGACAGCGCCCGCAACGGCGAGAACATCCTTGCTACGCTTGATGCCAACGGCGAACCATGTATCGAGCAGATGATCGCAAAATCGATGGCTGCGGCCCCTGGAGAGATTGTCGAGCACGAATATTTCTGGCAAAACAAGGAAGAGCCAATCCCCCGAGAAAAACTGGCTGCTTTGTTTTATTACAAACCTTGGGACTGGGTTGTCGGTGTTAGCGTCTACAAAGACGACTTTCGCTCTTCCGTGACTTCGGCGCGGAGCAGTCTGAATTGGCTGCTGATCTACGTAGGTATCGGGGCGGTGATCGTTTTGGCTTTCGTCACGATTTTTGCCGTGGTGGCTTCGCGTCTTTTGGTCAAGCCGCTCAACAGCATGACCGCTTCGCTACGAGATATTGCCCAAGGAGAAGGAGACCTAACGAAACGTCTCGATATTCAATCGAAAGACGAGATCGGCGAGTTGGCCAACTGGTTTAATCTCTTTATGGACAAGCTGCAAGGCATCATCAGCCGCGTTGCCGGGTGTGCGTCATCGCTTTCAGAGACCTCCGAGAAAATGTTGACCACGGCTTCCGAGCTAACTCATAGCGCTGGCGAAGCGAAAAGCCGCAGCACCAGCGTGGCGGCCGCTTCTGAAGAGATGGCCACCACGATGAATACCATGGCAACTTCCATTCAGGAACTCACCGGCAATATTTCCTTTGTTGGAGATTCGGTCGGAGAGCTTACCAGTTCAATCGAAGATATCTCGAAAAACACCGAAAAGGCATCATCGATCGCGATCAACGCCACCCGCCTGGCAGAAGAGAGTAACGGCAAGATCCAAAAGCTGGGCGACGCTGCCGAGTCGATAGGAAAGATTGTTGGTGTGATTCAAGATATCGCCGAACAGACCAATTTGTTGGCTTTGAATGCCACGATCGAAGCCTCGCGTGCTGGGGAAGCTGGCAAGGGGTTTGCGGTGGTAGCAACCGAAGTCAAAGAACTTGCCCACCAAACAACCGAAGCGATTGAACACATTCGCAAGTCGGTCAGCGGCATCCAAGACTCTAGCAGCGATGCCGTGAACTCGATTGGTGCAATCACTCAGGTGATCGAACAGATTCGCGAAGCAAGTCTTTCAATTGCCTCGGCTGTCGAAGAACAGAGCGTCACCACCAAACAGATTTCGACCAATATCAACCAAACCGCCGAGTCCGCCAAGGCAATTTCTGCCGGGGTTAACGACTCGGCTACGGCCAGCCAAGAGATCACCGAAAACGTAATTGTTGTCGATAAAGCAACGCAACGAACCGCCACCGGCGCAACGACGACTCGCTCGTACGGCGACAATCTGGCCGAATTCGCCCACGAAATCAACGACCTGATTGGCGGCTTCAAGGTCTAGAGGCAATGCCACATTCGCTTGAGGGCATGGCTAACAAACGAACCACCGCGGTTACATTCCGAATAACATCGTGTAGCCGGTAGTCGTTCGAGCTTCGAAGCGGCTGGTTTGGTATTCGTAACCAGGGGTCGGGGTAACCGTTCGGGGAGCTAGGTGGCGTGTGTAGTGCGTGTTCGAACTTCGACGAAAACGAAAGAGGTTTCCCGCTTCTACGTTGACGGAACTTCCCACAACGACCAGCGTGACAAACAATAACAAGGCAACGCGGCGAATCATGAACCTAACCCTTGCAAGACTAGAAGTGAAAGAGATGATTTTCACTCTAATTCAAGGGGCGAGGCGGCTCAATGGTTTCCGTTTGAGAAGCTGACGAGCTAAGTTCTCAGGCCGTCTGCATCACAATAATCCGCACAATCATCCCCTCTGCCGGGGCGATAACTGTTAAAAGAACAGCTGGATCTGAGAACGAAGCACTGTTTGGCCACTCTCACCAGGCTCGTCAATCAAGAAACCGGTATTTGGCGAAGAGAACGGAATTTCGTCGAAGGCGTGCATCGCTTCTATCGTGAATTTCAAACCTTGACGATGGAAATACCAATTGAAACCGGCGGCTAAGATATTAAGCGTACTATCGTTGACCGGCGTGATTCCTGACCCGACATCGGTGAAACCATCGAACCAAATGTGCTCGTACCGCATGAACGGCTCCCCATGATTCGGAATCACTTGGTAGGAAACTTGGCACATGCTACCAAACTGGTTGATGTCTTGCCCTTCGACTAAAGAGTGACGCCCCACGAAGGAGGCGAATGCCGCGAATCCGTGGCTTTCGTAGGTCATTTCGGTGGCGTAAGAAATGAGCCCAGCCTCATCGTTCATCGGATCGGTGTCACCATGTTCTGGGTTTTCCCAAAACATGGCCAGCCTCAGGAAGCTCGCACGTTCTTCGTCTGGCCAGGAAGTGAAGTCACCATACTGGGCCCACTCACCACAGAATTTGATATCGGTCGATGCTGAAAGGGCGATATCCGCATTGTCTTGATAGAAGTCCTTACTGCGTGACGAGAAACCTGAGTTGCGACCATCGTTGAGAAACGCGATCCAACGGTAATTTTCGTTTTGCTTCGAAAGCGAGATGCCTTCCAGCACGCCGGTCGCGAATACGCTGTTGTAGTAAGACCGTTCGACGGCAAGCTGACGTGCGTAACTAATCTCCATTTCCCGCAAAAAACCAGGGTCGCGAAATCGGCCTGCTTGAAATTGAAGCCCATTATCGAACTCGTAGATAATCTTCCCTTCTTCCAAAAACTCGGTACCGCTTGCTCGACTGGCTTGCAGGATGTACCAGTACTTTAACTGGGGAGAAATGAAGTTACCGGAAAACAGAATGGGAGCACGTTCGATCACAAAGCCAGATTCAAACTCGTCGTTGACGGTCGTGTTTCGCCAATCTGCGTAGTGCCGAAATTGAAAGAGACCCCGAATCTTCAGCGTGTAGTTCAAATCGCACGTGCGAAGATAGAACCCGTTATCGTATCCCACACACTTCGAGAACGGACACGGTGGCGGTTCCTCACCCTCGCAAGGTGGCAACAACTGGATCGGCCCTGGCGAAACCGCTGCCGGCTGAGTTTCTGCAATCTTCTGTTCGAGCTCCGAGATACGGCGGTACAGTTCATCGATGTCAGCACTAATATCAGGGCTTACGACTGGTGGTGGCGGAACATCGGGCAACGCATACTGTGCCTGCAAAGTCGCAGCATCAGCTAAGACAATCATTCCTAGCAGTACCACGCCCAAAATCCTGCCCCGAAACGAATGATCCATCACTCGTTGCCCTTCAAAGTATATCCGTCCAACCATTTCATCCGCGTCAATCCATCCGTCCCTTTCCTTCGGCACCACCCCAAGAAGAGTTACAACTCGCGTGTGGCATTCATTCGGCAGATGTGGTTTAGCGCATAGAACAATCGCAACAACCGGTGCATTTAAATCTCAAGAAAAGAAATGGGATTTATCGTTGCTTTCGCATGCGTACTACCAGCGAATTCAAGGGGAGCCCCAGTTCGATTCGCGGCGTTGGGCTCGCTAGAAAAGATAAAAGGCCTTGGCATCCCAACTCTCGGCTAATTGCGGATCGTTGGCCTTCGCCAAGAGATAATAGTATCCGTATGGATATTTAAAGACGTGCCCGATTCCCAGTGACTTGTCACCTCGTTTCTGCCAGTACTCTACCTCGTTGGGTCGCAGTTTCGAGGGACGATGATCGGCAATGCGTCGGGCGTCAGCATCAGGCCCTTTCCGCGTAACCGTTACATATTTGCAGAACGCCGTGCGACATCCTTCCGCTAATTCTTCGTTCCCCATCTCGGCAAGTTCGACCAACGCCTGACCGAAGGTCAGCATGTGCCCGGCGAAACCTTGACCGAATCCCTGAAAGCGATCAACCGCCGCACTGGCTTCCTGCAGGATGAATTTCGAAGCAGCGGCTTGATCGGCGAACGAAGGGGGTTGGATATCGGCGTCAGGTTCGACATCGCGCCAAGGTTTGAAACTCCGAATCAATTGGCACACGCCTGCGACTCGTTGTTGAGTCGCCAGTTGAGGCATCGCGCTGAACGTTTTAATTGCCAGACTGGCAAAGATGACATTGTGCCCCACTTCCCGCAGAACTGGCCCGCCATCGAGCAGGGCAAGACTCACCTTTTCGATCGCTTTGGGGTCTGGGTCTCCTTCAGGAAACGACGCGCAGAGCTTCGTCTTCGCCCAGTTAAGATCAAACAACTCGGTCATGCGCACCAAAACAGCCGGAGGTAAATCGTTCTCGGTACACAGCAAGTACGCCGAGATCATACTCGCTCCGCGATGCCCATCGGCAAAGTAGCTCCTCTCCGGCGAGCGAGCCAACGCGTTGATGCCCAATTCCATCAACCGCAGGTCTGTGGCCTGCTTCGTTTCCGCGGACCAAGCCCAATCCGGCAACGCAGTCCCAGCCAAAAACCCACCCGCGGCAGCCAGTTTGGTAAATCGTCGGCGATCAAGGGGAAGGGACATGAGATTGGCCTGCAAGGAAGGGAGGAAGGTCTTGCTTTTATTTTAGGTGCTTTGGCGACGTTCACCAAATATCTCGCTGCATTGCCGACCCAAAAGATGACAGAACTTGCTGCGACCGCTATACACTTAGAACAAAAACCTTGACCCTTCTATCTACCGACATGGTTCCCACCTATGAACCTAAGCGCACCGCAACTTCCGCGCAACATCGCACTTCCCCTCATGGCTAGTTGCTGGCTGTTCCTGGGCATAACCGTCGGTTTCACACATCTGTTCGTGCAATTTGAAGAGTCTCGAATCATTATCCACTACGGTTCAGTAGTAATGGATTCGTACTTCGATACGCATCCCTTCTTATGGCCTGTATTCCTAGGAATCACGATTTGGGGCGGTTTGCTTCTTACCAGGCCGAAGGTCCAAGTACGGAGCCTGTTTCTTTATCTCGGCATTACCGGCAATCTGGCAGTGGCTTGGATTGCCTGGACTTTGGTGGTGGCTTTTGTTATCCACCACTCCCATGTCATGCGACTGGAACCAAACGCGCCGTTTCTTTAAGTTTCGCCGATAACGACCCTGGCGACAGCGTTTTCAGGCAGCTAGAAAGCTCACCATGAGATTGGACGAAATAAAACTACCTCGGCGAGTTGCGGCCCATCTTGTCACAAGCGTCTGCTTCTTCACGTTTCTGGTCGTCCTGACAACCCGGTTTGCGGCGAGAGATGAATACTATTATTCGTGGGAACCGATCGCGCAGCGGCAACTTCCCTGGCACGCCTCGATCCACTTCATTCTATATCAGTACGCGTGGTGCCTCTTGCTGATCAGCATGGCCTGGGGAACGTGGGTGCTGAGCAGGCCGATGGTTACAGTGGGGCGTCTCATTACCTATGTCTCGGTGATGGGCAACTTAGTTGTTGCCTGGGGGCTGTGGACGGTGTGGACGATTTACTATCTGAACCGCATCGAGTTTCAGAAATTTTTGGAAGACATTTCTGGGATCATCGATTGATCCACCAAGCCAAAGAACATCGCAGCAAGATGATGATCCCCTTTTATCTTAGGAGACTTCCCGTTTGAACTTCCCCGAGAAGTTGATGATACTATTGAGGTCTGCGACATCAATCCAATAGGGGCAACCAACGGAAGCCCTGGATTCGTGGCAAATCGGTCCGTTGGCATGTTGGATTACCGGCGCAGACATCATTAAGTTCCAGTGCTCCCCTCTCAGCTCTTGTCTTCCATCCCCCCAGGTTTCCTCGTCATGCCTCCCCTTCCCTTTCGGTTTGCACTGCTGCTGATTTGCTTTGCCCCCTCACTTCTCTCGGCGGCAGAGCGGCCAAATTTTGTTGTCTTTATTGCCGACGACGTCAGTTGGAATGACTTCGGCTGTTATGGAAACCAAGGAGCTCGAACGCCGAACATCGATGCCTTGGCTGCCGATGGGATGAAGTTCACCAACGCCTATCTGACCGCCAGCAGTTGCAGCCCGAGTCGCTGTAGCATCATTACCGGGCGCTATCCACACAACAACGGGGCGGCCAGCGAGCTGCATCGTCCGCTGCCAGAACACTTGATCAAGTTCCCCAAGTTGCTGAAAGAAGCTGGCTACTACACGGCACTGGCTGGCAAAGATCATATGCCGCAAGACAACGCCAACGAACAAGCTGTATGGGATACCAAACGAGGGCCTAATGTTCCTGGCAATAAAGGGGGCGAAGGACATTGGGTCGACGTCGTGCAGAAACGCCCGCAAGACCAGCCCTTCTTCTTCTGGTTCGCCGCGACCGATGCCCATCGCGATTGGAATGGTGACAACGAGTGGAGGGAAGACCGGTACGGCCCCAAGCACAATCCAGCGGACGTCGAGGTTTCGCCCTACCTGCGCGACACACCAGCAACCCGCGACGATCTGGCTTCGTATCACAACGAAGTCACCCGCTTCGATTACTTCATCGGGCAAGTGGTTGCCGAATTGAAGAAACAAAACGCTTTGGACAACACGTTAATCTTTGTCATGGCTGACAACGGTCGACCTTTCCCGCGCGGCAAGACGCGCGTTCACGATAGCGGTATGAAGACGCCGTTTGTGCTGCATTGGCCTGCGGGAATTGAGCAGCCCGGCAGCACAACGAAAAGCTTGATAAGCGTGATCGATATTGCCCCGACCGTGCTCACCTTGGCTGGTGCGAAAGTGCCCGAGCAGTTCCAAGGATTCAGCTTTGCCAACGTGCTGCAAGATCCAACCGCAGTGCATCGCCATTACGCATTTAGCGAACATAACTGGCACGACTACGAAGCCCACGGACGCGCCGTGCGTGACAGCCAAGGGATGTTATACGTTCGGAATGCTCGGCCTGAGAAAGCGTGGCTGGGCCCGGCTGATTCGGTCAGTTCCCCTTCGCACAAAGATCTGCAGACTGCCAACGCAGAAGGCAAACTGACCGCTCCTCAGGCCGATGTATTATTGGAACCGCGACCGAGCGAGGAACTTTACGACACCAGAAAAGACCCGCTGCAAACCAATAACCTGATCAGCGATCAGCAATACGCCAAACACTTGGCCGAACTTCGTAGCGTGATGGATACCTGGCAGAAAGAGACAGGTGACAGCGTGCCCACGAACTACACAATCGATCACTACGATCGAGAGATGGGTTACATCGATAGCAAAACGGGCGAGCGCATCCGCGGCGATCGCCCCTACGGCGACTGGCCTGGCTTCGATCGCAAGTCGTCCGAGATCAACGCCCCTGGCCCACGCTAAACAAACTGATCGCAGACCAATAAAAAAGAGCTCTAGCAGCATTCACCACGAGAGCTCTTTCGTTCCACCGTTTCTGCCACTTCAGTGGAAACGCCGTAACCGAACTAGGTTCGAGAAATTACAGTTCGATTACGACATGGTTCTCGTTTTCGGCACTAACCATAGCCGGGATGCCTTGGATGGACTCTGGTTCCCCCCCACCGCCACCTCGGCGTCTTCCTTTGGCTTCAGGATTCGCGACCGGCTTGGCGGGTGGAGTGTCTCCTTCGGTCAACGAAGCTAGGCCGCGTTCTTCCTTTTTGACGGGAGTCACACCGCTCTTCATTTGTCCTCCGATTACGGTTACCAAGTGCTCTCCTTCGATCGCACCTGGACTTCCAGTGGAGTAACGAAGCGAGAAGTTGCCTTCTTCATCCGACTTTCCATAAGAAGGCGCCCCAGGCCCTTTCGGGTAGAACTCGAGCGAGGCATTTGTGAATGGAACACCATCTTTGGTGATGGTACCGGTCACCGCATGGAGGTCCGGTCCCTTTTCCCAAGAGCAACCTATTGTTCCCAGCAAGGTCATTGCCAGGAGCCATAATGACGCGCGTGTCACAGCGATCAATCTCCTTTCTAAGAGGTCGTTGTGTAGAGTTCGCAGTGCATCCAACATCACGGAAACACAACTACCAACGACACTTATTGGCAAATAATGGTTTCTGTTGTTTGCAACGCTCCGCATCGAAGATCAAGTAAGTCCGGAGACATCGGCTGTCTACCTTGGTAAATCTCTCGATGCGGAATATTAGTCGATAAAAAATGGCTCCCGCAGCATTAGGCTACGGGAACCAACCAGCAACTTGACTTGCTGCGTAAGACCTTGGTCCATGCGCGACGTCAGTCCGCGATGCTCTAAAGTTCGATAACGATATGGTTTTCTTCGCCCGCCTTGACGGTGGCTGTTATCCCTTCGACTGGTTTCGGTGCTCCACCACGCTTCGAGCCACCTGCTCCTGGAGCACCCACTGGCTTCGGTACGGAATCACCTTCTGTTAATGTGGCTAAGCCTTCCGACGGAGCTGCTGCACCTCCTTTGGATGTGCCTCCGATGACGGTCACTTTGTGTTCGCCAACGATAGCACCTGGCTTACCAGTCGAATATCGGAGAGTGAAGTTTCCTTGCTCATCCGATTTCCCATAGGAAGCAGCTCCATCACCTTCCGGGTAGAATTCGAGACTCGCACCAACAAGTGGGGCACCACCCTTGGTGATGGTACCGCTAACTTGTCCCATTTCTTGCCCTGACTCTCCGCCGCATCCTGCGAGTGAAATAACACTGAGGAGCGTGATCGCCAGTAGGGTCTTTTTGATGACTAACATAGCAATGTTTCGTCTTACTTCTTTGGAAGGAATAAAGGTGGAAGATTAGTATTCGCCAACAACCTGACCGTCGTGACGATTTGCCAATCGTCCCAGCGTGGTGAAGTTCAAGTTCTCGCTAATGAACCGGACGGAACCGTCACCTAAGGCAAACATGGCACCACCAGGATGTGCGGAGGTGTAGATCGTGTGAAAACCAGGTCGACCGTACCAGTAATCACCGACACCAAATGGATCGTTCGTGGTCGACGGAACGTAGTTGATACCCGCACGGACCGAAGTCAGACCTTTCCAATAGCCTTCGTCTTTCTCGGCTCCACCACCCCCGGACCAACCACCGCCGTGCCACGACCAGGCTCGGTAGGTATCCTTTTTGGTAATTTTGCCAGAGGAGTCCATAATCTTGATGAAGTCGGACTGTTCACCGAGGGCAATCGTGTTGCTCGTTCCATCGGTAATGTGTTTAAAACTTGTCGGTTCGGAATTACGCGAATCCAACACCGTCATGATACCGTTGTAGTCTTGTCGTCCGTGGTATCCGTTCCAGTTGGTCAGCGGTCCACCGTTGTAAACACCAGTGCAACCAGCGTAGTCGGGAATTTGGTATTTGATATTCTGGGGGCAGCCGTCGCTGGTCATCGCAGAAGAAGCGGTCTGAGTCCAGAACTTGGTCATCGGATTGGATGGGCAGTTCAAAAACTCGATGTTCAGGACGGTCGTAGCACGCCAGTTCTTATCGAACCCACGGCCTGACCAGTCGTTGCCGACAAACGTTGATTGATCGTAGGCAGCCGATTGTTCGATGAAGGGCCAGATACGCACCAACCAACTGGCTGGGCGTTCGCCATTGCTAGTCGCAATGCTACCAACCGGGAAACAGCCATGCGTGTCATGGTAATTGTGCAATGCCAAAGCAAGCTGCTTGGAATTGTTGCTACAGCTCATGCGGCGAGCAGCCTCGCGAGCTTGTTGTACGGCAGGAAGCAAGAGTGCGATCAACACCCCAATGATGGCGATCACGACTAGCAGTTCTACAAGGGTGAAGCCCAGACGGCTTCGGCGGACGGTTCTCATTGGATAACTTCTCCGTAGGAGACATAAAAAAACTGGCAGGGAGAAAACATAAATATTGCGCGATATCACAACGATATATCGGGATATCTCTTACCGCATTAAGGCAAACATCGTGCCGATTTAGTTTTTTTCTTGCCAAATATTGCGCGATTCCATACGAATAATTCACCTAAACCCTAATGAATTAGGGAACATCCGTAATTTTTTGCCGAATATGCGAATCGCCGAATCCCCGAAAAAATAAGGCCGGATTTAGCGAGAGCCTGCCTATTCTTCTTGCACCCATGCTCAGACCATCACCAGTGGTTTCCGCTGCCCACCACGCTGAATAGCTGAATCCGTGTATCGAAACCCCCTACATTAGCGGTCTATACCTATGGCAACGGACGGCTCCTAGGGCAATGAATGCGTTTCGGTGAGCTTTCGATGCGCAAATCACCAGAGAGTCTGCGGAAACAGGGGTTAACTTTCGGGCCAAGTCTAGTTTCAATAGATAGTTCAATCCGTCATGTTCCCACCTTCAATTGAGACCTACCTGTGCGAAAACTCCTACCCTTTGTGCTTGTCGCCCTGACGACGTTGTGTTTTCTTCCTTCTGCACATTGCGCAAAACAGGAAGATCCAATTGCTCAGTTACAGGAAACCAACACCGAGACCAATCAACCCAATGGTCTTCATTGGGGCCCAAACCCCAAGACCTATTCCAACTGGACCACGCACTCGAACCGTCTGATTCCTGTTTACTCCTTTGGAATCACGCTCGATTCAGTGAACGGCGAGAACAGCGTTTATCGCAGCGAAGAGAAATTGAAATCGCTGTTCGGCTACGTCCCAACGAAAACGGTCAATCCGACTGCGGAATACTTTGACCAGACCGATGTCTATCAACTACAGAAACAGGCCGTTGAATCAGGCAAGAAGCGGATCATTTTGTTCGTTTACGACGGCATGGATTGGCAAACCACCTGGGCCGCCGCGATTAGCAAGTCTGGCCAGGTTCCTTATCGCGAAGGGCGCGGAACTGGGCTGCACTTTCAAGACTATCGTGGCACGACGACCGATTTTGGTTACTTCGTGACGACTCCTCACAACGACGGCACCGATGTCAACGTCGATCGTCAAATCGTTACCTCCCCCGGCGGCAGCACACTGGGAGGTTACGACCCGCACGAAGCAGGCGACAAGCCATGGTCGATTCCGCCGGATGCTGGTTACCCGATTGCCAAGGGAAAGAACACAAAACATGCCTACACCGATTCGTCTGCCTCAGCCACCTCGATGACCAGCGGCATCAAAACCTATAACAACGCCGTTAATGTCGACTATATGGGACGCGAGATCCTTCCCATCGCACGGCAACTGCAAAACGAAGGGTGGCATGTGGGCGTGGTGACCAGTGTCCCCATTTGTCACGCAACTCCTGGCAGCGCGTACGCCAATAATGTTCATCGTTACGACTATCAAGACATTACCCGTGACCTGATCGGTCTGCCGTCGGTCTTTCACCCAGGGGCGCTCCCTGGCCTTGATGTTCTGATTGGTGGTGGTTCAGGAGACCACAAAGATAAAGATGGCAAACAAGGTGCGAACTTTGTCCCTGGCAATCCTTACCTGACCAAAGAAGACATGGACTCGATCGATGTTGCCAACGGAGGCAAGTATGTCATCGCCGAACGAACCGCTGGCCGCACAGGTCCAGAAGTTCTGCAGGAAGCTACCGCTAAGGCAATCGCAGAAAAGAAGCGGCTGTTTGGTTTCTTTGGCGTGAGCGGTGGCCACCTCCCCTTTCAAACGGCCGACGGCGACTTCAACCCGGTAGGATCGCGACCAAGCAAGGTTGAAAAATACACCGAAGCTGACATTAGCGAAAACGTCACGCTCTCGGACATGAGCCTATCGGCACTCGATTGTTTAGAAGCCAAGGGAAAGCCATGGTGGTTGATGATCGAAGCTGGCGATGTTGATTGGGCAAACCACTCGAACAACATCGACAATTCGATCGGTGCCGTCCTGAGTGGCGATCAAGCATTCCACAATGTGACCAAGTGGATCGAAGAACATGGCGGCTGGGACGATACTTGCTTAATCCTGACTGCCGACCATGGGCACTACTTGGTCTTAGAAAAGCCTGAAGTTCTGACCGAGAAATAAGATCCAGCCCAAACGAAAACTTCCAATCCCAAGTCTCGCACTTCCAGCCGAGACTTGGGGCGTTTCTTAAGTTGGTCTTAATCTTCCAGCGGCACGCCTGTCCAAGGGCAGAACTTCCACGAGATGTGGGCATCTTTTCCGTTGGGGCATTTGCGGGGAACGTAAAGACAGTTCATGGGAAGCTCAATCGTGCTGTCCATGACGCTACCATCGCGACGAACCATCCGAATATCGATTTGGCCTGACTCGTAGGAATCGATAACCTTAGAACCGTCAGCGTTCTTATTGTCGAGCACGAAGATCTCCATGCTGCGGCCTAAGTTCCCCATCGCACCGGCCATCACAGGTTCCAGGGCCGCCACTACCTGCTGCAAATCACCCTCAATTTCTTGCATTGGTTCAATAGTAAATCGCTTGCCGTCTTTCGCAATAACCGAAATTTCTAAGTTCTTCTCGATCTCATTTCGATTGTAATAATCAAAGTGGCCGAGCAACGTTACATCGGCTTGTACCAATGCCAACAGCGTGACTCCTTCCATTGCATCGAGCATCTTCGCTCGGCTGGCAGCGCGGTGTTCTTGTCGAGGACTGCCTGCCAATATTCGTGCGGCAACCACATGGCAATTGCCACGAAGCTCGTTCCGTCCTCTAGCGTACCTTGATGAATCCTTTGAGTATCTTGGGACAACGCCGCGAGGTCCACATCCTTCAGTGGCTTACGCTCCGCAGCAGAAATGGAGGTCACAACAAGACTAACAAGCAGCAGTAAAGATAGAATGCGTTTCATGGTTACATTTGGCTGGCGAATAAGAAAGCAAATTTGACTCCGAGAAATACAGAGGGCACCTTAACGGCTATCGTAACCATAGGCCCAAGCTGCATCAATCTTCTTGGTCTGCTTGCCATGGGACGCTGCCGGCTGCTTGAATCTGCCGCTGCATGGCCTGTTGCAATTGGCGGAACATCTGCCGCTCGGACTTCGCCAAATCGTTTTGCTCTTGAGGATCTTCTTTTAAGTTGTAAAGTTCCAGCGGCGAATAAGGATCGTTCTGCATTAGCTTCCAGCCGTTGTAAATGATTGCCTGGTACGATTTGCCTCCGTAACGCATTCCTCCTTCACGCCGTACAAAGTAAAGCTCGCGTGGCTGAGCAGGCATCGGTTTACCTGACAGAATCGGCGTCAGGCTCACCGCGTTCAAGTCGTCAGCAGGCTTGGCACCCGCCAGTTCTAAGAACGTCGGAAAGATATCAAAGTTCAAGCCTTCGTAGTCGCTTGTTTGTCCTGGCTCGATATGCCCTGGCCACCGCACGAAGAAGGGAACCTTCAAACCGCCGTCGTAATGACTTTGCTTACCATCGCGCCACGGGTCGTTGTTCTGGGCATGAGGCAACGAACCACCGTTGTCGCTGCCGAAGTAAACGACCGTATTCTCGGCCAAGCCTGCTTTTTCGAGCGAAGCCAGTACCTTACCGACCGCGTCGTCTAAGTGCTGCACGAAGGCAACATTCTTAGCCCGTTTCTCGCTCAAATTAGGCTGCTGCTGTTTGACTCGCTCAAAATAGGCTTGCGGTGGCTCGATGGGAAAATGAGGGGCGTTGAAAGCCAAGTACAAAAAGAACGGCTCATCCTTTTTCGTACCACGGGCAGTAATGTAATCGGCGGCCCACCGGGCGAATAGCTCGGTCGCGTGCCCTGCCGGATCGATCTCTTGCTCGTTCAACCGCATATAGTTGTGACCTTCGCGGCGATGGGTTGTATAGCTGTCCATCATGTCGCCGAGAAAGCCATGAAAATGGTCGAATCCACGCTCGGTGGGCGTGTTCGGTGATTTAAGTCCTAGATGCCACTTGCCAATAATCGCCGTGTGGTATCCCACTTCCTTCAGTTCGTTGGCCAGGGTCGCAGTGCCTGGCTTGAGGTATCCCCACGAGTTCGCCTGGTTAGTACGAATCACCCCTGGCACGCCGACCAAATCCGGATAACGCCCGGTTAACAGCGCGGCTCGCGATGGCGAGCAAACCGTGCAGTTGGCCCGCATGCTGGTGAATTTGATTCCCTGGGCCGCGATCTTGTCGATATTGGGAGTATGGACGTCGGAATCGTGGTAGGCCGAAACATCGCCGTAGCCCAGATCGTCAGCGTAAATGATCAAAAAGTTAGGCCGCTGCGAATCAGCACCCAAGGTGGTTGCCGCAAACGACAAGCAAGCAAACAGCGTGAAGAGGATGCGCATGGTGAGATCTCATAGAGTGCGGGGAAAGGTTGCCGACGGCTTGTGCTTAAGGGCTAAGCTCTTGCTCGTGCAGCTTTGTCAGCCGGGCAACGATGTCTGGGTGTTGCTCGGTCAGGTTGGTTGTTTCACCTGGATCTTCGGCGATGTTGGCCAGGAACAACTTGAAGTTCTGGTTCTTGCCGGCTTCTTCGGTATCGCGGGTATTGGCGATCAGCTTCCAATCCCCATCTCGCACCGCCCAGGTCGCTCCGTTTCCTTTGCCAACTTGCCAATGTAAGGGGTGATCGGCATGCGGGCTTTTCGCCTTACCATCTTTTAACACCGCCACTTGGCTACGACCATCGAGATGGGTCTGGGGCAATGCAACGCCGGTCAGTTCGGCCAAAGTCGGCATCCAATCGCAAGCATGGGCCATTTGATCGCGGACTTCTCCTTCCGGCAGATGTCCTGGCCAACTGATGATGCCTGGTAAGCGAATGCCACCTTCAAACATGCTGAACTTGGCACCCCGATACGGACCAGAGTTGCCGCCGCCGTTGTGGGCACGGACTTCGGTAGAGTAACCGTTGTCCGATTGATAGATGACGATCGTATCGTTACGCAGGCTCAACTTGTCGAGGGTGGCCAAAAGTTGACCAATTCGTTCGTCCTGCGAGGCGATAAACGCCGCGTACAAATTACGGGGGTACTTCACATTCTTGAAATACTCGAGCCACTTCGCTTCGCCTTGGTAAGGATAATGAGGCGTGTTCATCGCGTAGTAAATAAAGAACGGCTTGTCGTGATTCTTTTCGATAAACGCACTCGCTTCGTCGGCCATCAACTGGGGGAAGTAACGCCCGCTCTCGTAAACTTCTTTTCCGTTTCGCCACAAGTCGTGTCGATTGGGGCCGTTCCAATAAAAGAAGTGCGAGTAGTTATCGATGCAGCCTCCCATGTGGCCGATCGAATAATCGAACCCTTGGGCCAACGGCATAGTCTCTTCGGTGTAACCGATATGCCACTTGCCGATATGAGCGGTCGTGTAACCGGCGGCCTTGAACATTTCGGCCATGGTGATCTCGGAATTGGGGAGCGCCCCGCCCCCTCCTTTTTCGGAAGAGCAATTGCTAGGCACGCCTGCTCGAACTGGCCAACGTCCGGTAAGCGCCCCGGCCCGCGAAGGAGAACAAACAGGTGCTGCCGAATAGAACTGTGTAAAGCGGACCCCGTTGACCGCCAGCGAGTCCATGTGCGGCGTGTGCAAATCGTCGCTGCCATAACAGCCCGCGTCGACCGAACCTTGATCGTCTGCCAGAATGAAAATGACGTTTGGCTTCTTCTCAGCGGCAAAGGTAGAAACCGTGAGTAACGACCAAAACAAAGCCAACCCGGCAAAGCGAAGCATGGGGCATTCCTGAGCAGTGGAAGGGATGAGGATTTAGGGAAGAGACCAAATTGTTTCCACCGAGAAATAGGCGGACGGCCCCCAACCGCTAGCGGACACTTTAGTATCCCCGACGAGAAAACGTGGGTCAAACCCTGGGATATCTCTTAAGCATCTGGGGAAGTAAGATACACGATGGCCAATTGAACGCCACCCTTGCCTATCTTCCTTCAGGAACCGAACCATGTTCGACCACGATGCAAAAGCCGTAACGCAACAGACGCTCGATGATATTGCGGCGGGTGGTGTCGATATGTCACAGCCCTTAGAAATGGATTTCTTCGTGGCAGTCCCTTCGGAAGAGGTAGGTCATCAAATGGCCGCAAAAGCCGAACTCATCGGATTTGAAACGAGTGTGGAAGAAGATGAAGAGTCGGGTGAGTGGACGTGTTATTGCACCAAAACCGTCATCCCCACCCTCGATACGGTCTTCGATATTGAAGAACACCTTGATGATCTAGCCGAACCGTTGGGCGGCTTCAGCGATGGATTTGGTGCG
Source organism: Bremerella cremea (assembly GCF_003335505.1). Lineage (NCBI taxonomy): Bacteria > Pseudomonadati > Planctomycetota > Planctomycetia > Pirellulales > Pirellulaceae > Bremerella > Bremerella cremea. Next base: position 149,723 of record NZ_QPEX01000011.1, on the reverse strand, counting down.
TATGGAGAGGAAGAGGAAGAAGAATAACCGATTGGAATTTAGCAAAACCTTCTTTTCTGTTCCGCTCGTTTCTTAATCTGGACGGATACCTTGTCGTAATCGCTTCCCCTTCTGGCGAGATCAAGAGATAAGCTCGCCCAAGAAATACAAAAGGGATGGTCCCAAGTGCCTGAGACGATTTGGATTGAATCGTCTCAGAAATCACGCGGAACCATCCCTCAGGAGAAAGGGACTCGATTTAAAGGCCCTTTTGGAGTTTTACTTTTTCACTTCGAAGTCGATGCTGGTTGCGTCGGACGCGGGAAGCTCGACGGTCGTCGTATATTCCTTGAACAACGGTTTGCCCATCGGAAGCTCGGCAGCAGGATCGGCTTTTCCATCGAACCCGTTAATGCGAACCTGAAACGTACCACCTTTATGGCGTTTCGGGTCTTCTTTCGTCTCTGCATACTTGCCATCGACGATTTGGAACATCATCCCTGCTCCGGAGGTGCCAGCGGAAGCATCCGGAGTGAAGAGAATTGTACCACGCGAGACCGGGCTCCCTTTGTAGGAAACAGAACCCGAAACCGTATGTCCTTCCGGACCTTTCTCGCCGCATCCCATGGATGCCAATAGCCCGATAACCAACAAGGAGCCCAGCAAGGGGGGGATATGCTTCATGGGAAATGATCGTCCTTTCAGATCGCGTCGTGTGGTTCAGGCTTACTTGTTCAATACGCTCAGCGTTTCGCCACCAGACGTACTTGCCGATGACAGATAAACGTTGTAATCGACGACTTCTGGCACAAAGTGGACCGAGGCATCCGCCATAGCAAACTGGCAACCGCCTGGGTGATTACTGCCGTAGCTCATGTCATTGAACAAGGCGGTGTAATCGGAGTTGATTGGATTAGCGACATTTTTACATGGAGCCATGAACTCATTCAATCGACCACCACGGTTCCACGGACGATAGCGAGTCGAATTCCCCTTTCGCGCAGCCCAGGAGATCTCGCCCAACATGAGGGTATTACTCGTTCCGTCGATAACGTCCGCGAATGTGCGGCGTTCGTTAAAGTAGAAGATCCCCTCGCGTGAGAAACCGCCATGACTGCCGCTGGTATTTTCTTTGTAGGCAGTGTTCGACTGCGGATTGGTGCCGGTTGGGCCCATAATTCCGTAGTAATGCGTGGTGTAATATTTGGAATCGTCGTCCGCCTTTTCCGCTTTACTACCGGCACTGGGGCAGATGTAGGCGTCCATGCGAATTTCACGCAGCGGAGCATTCACACCTTGGTGATACTGTTCAATCATGTTGCCTTGCTCGTACATGGCGTTCTGCTCGATGAATGGCAAGATCGAATAATGCCACCCCATGGGATTGCTGTTATTGTCCATGACGAGCGAGCCAAACGGAAACGACTTGTAGGTGTCGTGATAATTGTGCAAGGCCAAACCAAGCTGTTTCAGCTTGTTGCTGCAAGAGTTACGACGTGCGGCTTCACGGGCTTGTTGAACAGCAGGTAAAAGCAGGGCAATTAAAACACCAATAATGGCAATCACCACCAACAGTTCCACCAATGTGAAACCTGAACGAGAACGATTCAAGCGCGGCAACATCTTCGATGCTCCAGAGAAAATGGGATGAAGAGAACAGAAAAGGGCATATCCGGTGTTTGGATCCCTAGCACCCGTGTGAAAAGGTTTGGGGCAAGGAAATAGGAAACCAAAACTCGTGACGTGTAGTAACGCCAGAACGCTTCTATCGGATCATTCCACTTTCGAGCATAAATTCGAGGAGAGAATTACGAGATAAGATGCTCTGGGTGAAACAAGAATCAATTCTTTTGTTTTTCCACAACAGAATTAAACACACATTTGCATTTTTACACAATGAAAAATAACTACTTATTCCATCTTATCAGGGAGAAATTAACGACCATAGATCCGATTTCCCGTGAAATTATCTCCCTTAGCCTCACATTTCGGTTATTTTTTGCTAGCACGGATTGTCACCCAAAAAGCAAGTAAGAACATAGGCAATAGTCCTACTAGGGAAATCGCTCTACCCTCAACAGGACTAACTGGTTTTGCAAGACAATTCCGTTGAGAAAGAGGTCTCAACAAAGCCACGCAGAGCACTGATCCAGATCGAGTGCTCTGCTGTTTTCGATTGTCTTCGGCTGCCCCCGAAGATAAAGAGATGGGGCTCGCCTGGTTAGCACTCCAGAGGGTTAAACGCCGTCGTAGCTTGCCACCGCTCTGGTAATCGTAGCTAACTCGTCCGACGTCAACTCGATGCGGCCGGCTTTGGCGTTGTCGACCGCTTGCTGGGCATTTCGGGCTCCGCACAGCACATGCGAACAGCCAGGCTGAGCCAATGTCCAGGCCATCGTCACTTGGGCCAAGGTGGCGTCATGCTTTTCCGCGATCGGCCGCATCGGATCGAGCATCGCTTGCACCTTCTTCACGTTCTCAGGCTTGAAGCGATCTTTAAAGTTCCGTTGGTCCCCTTCTTCGTACTTGCGGTCGGCCGTGATTTTGCCGGTCAACAAACCTTGGCTCAACGGGCTGTAGGCCAGAAAGGCTAGGCTTTCCTTAGCACAATAGGCCAAATTGGTTGGCTCGAGATCGCGGTCGAGCATCGAGTATTTTTCCTGATCGGTGTCCAACTGGCCGAACTGACGATAGGCGTTCATCTCTTCGTTGGTGGCATTACAAACACCAATTGCCCGGATCTTACCTTCCTTCTTCAGTTCCATCAGCGTTTCCATCCGCTCTTGAATTGGGGTGTCGTCCATTTGCCAGTGCGTCTGATAAAGGTCGATCACGTCGGTGTTAAGTCGTTTCAAGCTCCGTTCGACTTCTTCCCGAATCCCGTCCTTTCCGCTGTAGATGAAGACGTCGAAACTGTCCTTGGTCGTCTCGCCGGTCCAATCGACGTTCTCTTTGGTGGTCGAAAACCGCTTGGCAGCTCGTTTCTTTTGCTCGTCGTTCAAATCCCAACGCATGCTGCACTTGGTTGCTAGAACGACCTTGTCACGCCGATCAGCAATTGCCTTACCGACTACTTCTTCGCTGACGCCAAAACCGTACATCGGTGCCGTATCGATCAAGTTGCCGCCAGCATCCAGAAAAGCGTGAATCGCGGCGATCGATTCCTTTTCGTCCGCTCCGCCCCACGTCCAACCGCCGATTGCCCAAGCTCCGAAAGCGACCACCGAAGCAGAAATACCGGAGGGGCCTAGGTTACGCATTTGCATGTTTAATCTCCTGATAGGAAAATAGCGGCGACGATGGAAAGAGCTCCGTGGAAGGAAACTACGCGTCCGTTTGCAACAAGCGGGCCATCTCGGCGACTGCCTGGGCAGCTTTCTGCCGATCGATCGCATAGTAGACGCTTTGGCACATTCGCTCGCAGGTTACTAATCCGGAACGCTTGAGCAAAGCCAGATGCCGCGAGACAACCGGCTGGGAAATGCCCAACTCTTCGGCTAACTCCGAAACGTTGTACATCTCTTCGCACTTCATCTCGGCCGGCAATAACGCCAGAATACGAAGACGCACCGGCTCGGACAGGGCCTGGGCGACGAGAGCGAGCTGTTCCACTTCCACGTTCATTACCGGGAAGTGTATATGCCTATGCACATAAGTCAATGATGTCTCGTCGCCAGGCCTTTTCTTTCAAGCTCAGATCCGCAGCACGATCTTGCCGAACTGTTCCCCTTGTTCCATCCGGGCCAGAGCTTCGTTTCCTTGGGCAAGGCTGAACACCTGATCGATTACGGGGCGAATCTCGTGCTTTTCGACCAAGTTTAACATCCCGCGAAAGTCGGCTGGCGAACCCATTGTCGATCCGATCAGCTTCAACTGTTTCCAGAACAGTTTGAACATATCAAGCTTCTCGGGTGCTCCAGTCGTCGCGCCGTAGTTTACGATACGGCCGCCAGGGGCAGCTATTGCGACCAAGTTGGTGTAGCCCTTCCCTGCCGCGCTGTCGATGATCAGGTTCGGCGAACCAAACGACTCAGCAGCTTTTTTTGTCCAACCTTCCTCCCGATAGTTAAAGCCGGCGATCGCCCCTAGTTCTTTTGCGCGGGCCAGCTTGGCTTCGCTAGAAGAAGTCACAGCAACTTCCGCCCCCACGGCCACGGCAAACTGTAAGGCCAACGTTGCCACGCCGCCGCCGATACCGCTGACCAACACCTTCTCGCCAGGGCGAAGTTGTCCTTGAGACATCGTCGCGCGGAATGCCGTTACGCCTGACAAGGGCAATGCGGCTGCTTCTTCCCAGCTTAAATGCTTCGGCTTTGCTCGCATCGCTTCAATGGGGACGTGAATATGCGTGCTGAACGTTCCGTGATGAGGCATGCCTAAGATCGTAAACTGGTCCGATTGAGCGGCTTCGTTCGTTCCCCAATCCGAACCAGGATTGATGATGACCTCTTGATCGAGCCAACTTTCATCGTCGGCTTGTCCCACTTCGACAACCACGCCAGCCCCGTCCGAGCCGAGAACCTTCGGCAATTCAATCCCAGGATAAAGTCCCTGCGTGATCCAATAGTCCCGGTGGTTCAGGGCCGCAGCTTTTAAAGCGACCTTAGCATAGCCTGGTTTGAGTTCCCCCAGATCGTAGTCGGCTAGTTCCAAAGGGGTTTTCAGTGCTTTAAGCAACAAACCTGGCATAGGATCTCCTCTTCATTAAATCGATTCAATTGACTTCCGTACCTTTATCTTTCCCGATAAACCGCCCCGTAGCTAGACCCGGGCTCCGAGACGTTGGCCTAAACGGTGCAGGGTTGGGCTGGCGTCATTTTCAGGAAGGTGGACGTGAATAATGCTCATTGCTTCGCGATCGTCCCAGGCCTTGTGCAAGGCCGCATAGAACTCTTTCTCGGTGCTCACCTCATAGCCAGTACCACCTCGCAGGATCTCCGGTAGTTTGCTGTATGCCCACGGATGGATTTCGTTGTACTTCCAGTCGCCAGCATGTAACCAGCGTTCGGTTCCATAGCCGTGATTATCGAGCACGATGATCACCGGATCGTAGCCGTGACGAATGATGGTCGATAGCTCCATGCCGGTCATTTGAAACGCTCCATCCCCAATGACCGCCAAAATGCGTGCATCGCGCCGAGCCGTCTGTGCGCCAAGCGTGGCTGGCACAGCGAAGCCCATCGACGTGTAATAGGCCGGGCTGAGGAATTCGCTTCGTCCCCGCGTGACTAGTTCGGTAGCGGCGAACAGCGAGTCGCCAATATCTGCCACGACAATCGTTTCGTCATCCAACAACGGATTGATCATCTGCATCATCCGCTGGGTAGTGATCGGCTGATCGGTAATCTCACCTACTGGCGGCATGCCCATGCGAATCCCCTCGGGCAGAGGTCGTGGCGGACTAGCAATTTTCTGCTGAGACAACTCGCGCACGAAGTCCGGCAGGGTGACGCCATGATAATGATGATGCTTCAAACGAAGCTGCTCGCTTGTCGCATAGATACACTTGCCGGGATCAAGATTCGCCGTGAAAACCCCCAAGTTAATGTCGGTCATAAAGGTACCAAGCAGCAGCACCAAGTCGCTCTCTTCGACAAACTGGGTCACCTCTTCTCGCCCGAGGGCCCCTTCGTATAAACCAACGTACAACGGGTGCGTTTCGCGAAGGACACTTTTGCCCAGCATGGTCGCAGCGACCGGAATTTGTGTCTGCTCGGCCAGGGCCAGCAATTCGTCTTGGAGATGAAATCGGTGCATCTCGACGCCTGCAATGATTACAGGCTTTTCCGCCTTCTCGATTAAGTGTCGTGCTTCGGTGACCGCTTCGGCCAAAACTTGTGGATCGCTTGAGGAAACTTCAGTGGGGAAAACGTGGCTAATATGGGGAACGACGTTGACCATATCACGAGGTATTTCGATATAGCCAGGACGCTTGAAACGGACAACTGCATCCAACACGCGATCGATTTCGCGAAAGGCGTTGATTGGATCGGAAAGTTCAGCCCCAGCGATGCACAGCTTCTCAAAAACATCCTTCTGAGTGCTGAAATCGCGGACCATGTGGTGCAATAGAGGGTTATTTGTTCGTTCGCGCAGCCCTGGCGAACCGGTCAAGATGACCACCGGGGATTTCTCGGCGTAGGCACCAGCCATACTGTTGCAGATGCTTAAACCACCCACGCAGTAGGTCACACAAACAGCTCCCAGGCCGTTCACCCGAGCATAAGCATCCGCCGCAAAGCCAGCACAATCTTCCCGAGTACAACCAACGACATTGATTGGACTCTTTTCCAGCATGCTGTAGAACGAGAGAATATAGTCGCCAGGAATTCCAAAGATGTCCTGCAAACCATACTCTTGCAGACGACGTATTAGGTACTGTCCGATGGAAACCCCACTGACCATTTGCGGGTCGGGACTTTTGGGCGTGTGAGAAGCAGAATTCATTCGGATCAACTCCATCGGCTTACGAGAAAACGTATACTTCGACCCTCCCTTTATTTTAGGCTTCCGTTTTCATTGGGGGCATACGATTCATTCCTAACGTAAAATTGTTTGATCGCTTGAGTCATATCCAACTGAATTGCAGCAAGGAACTTCAAGGTTTATTCAGGCAGGACGAATAAAAAAGTCTTAGGGCGAAATCTCAGCCTGAATCAATTTTCGAGCCACCGATGTAAGTATAAAAAACGATCACCTGGTTTTTCTCGAAAATGTTGCGCTTTTTGTGCTGGTCTGGGGTGACTATCTACCCTTTAATTTCGCTATAATACCTATCCAAGACTGCATAATTCGCGATCCGCTGTAATCTCCTAGTGATCGCAAATAAGGTAAACATGGGATGGGAGACGAGGTATCGCGTTTGTCTCACTGCCCCGAGGCAACGTTCACTTCGTCTCCCTCCCTCCTTTTTACTAAGCATTTGGCGGCATAATTTTTGCTGCTTCTTTCTGTTGCCTCTGGAACTCTTCCAAATGAGCCCGGCGTTTGAACCCGGTAACCTGTTCGTTGATCGAAAAGGAGAGAAACATGTCTAAGCAACAAGATTTGGATCGCGGATACCCTCAGTCCGACCCACTCGCCCAATCACCTCCGAAGGCAGTTCCGTGGTTAGCAATCGTTTTGGTCAGTCTCGGACTGTTAGCAAGCTTGCTTGTCGTGCTGCCGGCGATGGCCTTCCTTTCGGGAAGCTAACTTAAGGAACGCTGCACACACAATTCAACGACGCAAGATGCCGATTTACCACGAATCCGGAGTCTCCGTTGGTCGCCCCGGTTGGATTAGAAACGTAGTCGTCAATAATGGTGGCAATCGAACCGTGGCAATTCATCAAACTCGTTTTGCGCATCTGTGCTAGAGTTGCTAGGTAAAGTTCCATGATGGTCGTTGCCCGACCGGATGGTCCCCACTGGATTTCTTCCCGACGAGAGACGCCATGAACGCAGCACCTGATCCCCATACCGACGATTCGTTGGAAGCTGCCAACCGCCAGTACGACCGTTCGCGCATGCCGTGGATGATTGCGATTGTTTTGGTCGGATTCCTGTTCATCGGCTGCATTGTGGGCGGCCCGATCGTGATGTTCATGCTGTACTCGCGCGAGAGTGCGCGACGTACCCAGTGCGAAGCTAATTTGAAGGAGCTGGCCTTCAACATGGACACCTACTACGGCGTGCATGAATCGTTTCCCGCTGGCTGGGATGTGGCCGAAAACGAAGATCCCCCCCAGCCTGGCTGGGGCTGGCCGGCGAAGGTCTTAACGGTGACCGGCGCGGTTTATCCAAGTGCCGATGCTTTGGACAAAACGCTGGGGAGTGTTTTGCTGCAGAACGACCAGCGGCTGGAACTGTTGCAAGAGGCAATATCAGGCTACCTTTGTCCCGCTGACGAGGTTTACACCTATCAAGGCGAGAACCATCCTGATCGTCGGTGGGTGCATGACGAACAACCGGTTCCGTTCGGGCTAACCACCTACGTAGGGAACGCCGGGCACTTGCACGATGTGGCCGGTGCCCAGCCGAACACTGGCATCTTCTTCGGCAATTCACGCATTACCATCGAGCAGATCACTGACGGCCAATCCTATACCATCATGGTTGGCGAGCGGGATTTGACTCAGTGTCGTGCGGGAAGTTGGCCCGGCGTGCCGAATCCGATGAGCCATGACGGTGGGCCATCGATCTGGAGCGTAGTCGCTGGCGCCCGGCCAAAAATCAACGCACCTCCATGGAACAGCGATACCGAGTGTGGCGAAGGCTTTTCGAGCTTTCATCCCGACGGCGTGAACGTGTTGATGGTCGATGGCTCGGTCAAGTTCTTAACGAATGATATCGAATCGAATTGGAACGCTGATGCCCACTCACCCGAGCAAGGCGTTCTGCAACGCATGATGATTCGTAACTACGGCGATAACCTGCCGGGTCAGTAGCCGCTTTTTCGGCTGGTAGCAGATCAAGTGGTTAGTTCAAACCGTTGACCATTTTCAGCCACTCAATCGCCAAGGGAATGCCTTCGTCGAGCATGGACTGATAGTGCGTACCGACCGGGATTTTGACCACGGTGATATCTTTTCCCTTGTCTTGCATCTGCTGAGCGAACTTTTCAGCCGGGCCCCATAACGTTTTGTCGTCGTTGCCCACGTAGACCAAGAACGTCGGCTGGCTCAAGCGTTCAAGGTGGGTCATAGGTGAGATCTTGTTCACGTAGTCCCCTGCTTGTGGCACGATATTATTGCGTTGAATCGTGGTCAGACCTTGCACACCCAGCCAAGCCCGGATGTCGACCGCCGGCATGAAGGCGACACACGCTTTGACTTGAGGATCCATCTCGGCCACGTACAACGCCATCGTTCCTGCCGAGCTATGCCCCACGGTGTAGAAGCGGCGTGAATCAACGAACGAGAGCTTTTCCTTGGCGTACTCCATTGCCACTTGAGCGTTAAGCAGCCCCGACTTGGCTTCTCGAAATGCTTCTGCCGCGATTTGCATTTGCGAAATGCTGGCATCCTGCGAGCCTGGGTCGCCGCTAAGTTCGTAAGCCACCACAGCGAAGCCTGCTTTCGCCCACGGAATGTGTTCTAGCTCGGCCCCCTTTCCCAATTCGCTGCCATGCACCATGCCTGTGCCGGCAGGGGCAATGAAGACGCACGGCAGCTTTCCGCCAGGAAGCGGATCTGGCTGATAGATCCAAAGTGTCATCGTTCCACCCTCGGGCAGCGGTGCCTTGACGATTGCCCTTTTGACGCCACTTACTAAAGGAGTGAAGTTGGCGTCTGGCACCTGTTTGACCAGGGCCGAAAGCCGATCAGGGGCTCCTAGCAGCTGTTCGACGATCTCTTCTTCGACAATCGTCCCTTTGACCGGGGTCTGGTTCGAACAGCCTGAAAGGCCAGCCGAAAGCAGCAACAGACCCGATAACACGATCGACAGACGCAAAGACATGAAAGACGAACCTAAGAGGGTGGTAGCAAGGACAGCCGATAGGGGCATTTCCATTGTAGCTGCCGGGCCGCTGGAGTTAAATCGGCAAATGTCATCGACCGGTTGTCAGAGACCAGGAAACAGGTACGATCGGCCCAAAATCTCTTTCTCGCCGAAGCTGCCATGGCCAAAACTTCCCGTTCTCAATTGAAGAAAAACGACGCTTCGTCCCCTGTTCGCGGCTCGCTAGTGGCCTTTCATGCCCACGTTGCAGCCTGGTTTCAGCAGCACCAACGCGATCTGCCGTGGCGGAAATCGCAAGATCCTTACCGCGTTTGGATCAGCGAAATCATGCTCCAGCAGACCCAAGTCGCTACCGTGAAGGAGTACTTCCGCCGCTTCATCGCGCAGCTGCCCACCGTACAAGACTTGGCCGCAGCCGAAGAGCAGGAGGTGCTGCGATTGTGGGAAGGGCTGGGCTACTACCGCCGAGCCCGGCAATTGCATGCGGCGGCCCAAGAGATAGTGACTCGCTTTCACGGCGAGTTCCCTCATCAAGTCGACGACATCCAAAGCCTGCCAGGCATCGGACGTTATACGGCCGGAGCGATCGCTTCGATTGCCTTCGGCCAGCGGGCCCCGATTTTGGAAGCCAATACGCAGCGGCTTTATGCACGGCTGATTGGCTGGGATGAGGTTCTTACAACCTCTCTCAGCCAAAAGCGATTGTGGCAGTTCGCGGAAGACATTCTACCGGACGACAATGTTGGCATCTTCAATCAAGCGTTGATGGAAGTGGGAAGCTTGGTCTGCACGCCCAAGAATCCTACCTGCCAGCAGTGCCCCTTATCGGCTCATTGCGAGGCTTATCATCAAGGCCGCCAAGAAGAAATCCCGCGACCCAAGAAGAAGATCGAGTTTATCCCAATCACCGAGATCGCCTTGGTCGTCCGTAAGAAGAACCAAGTTCTCGTACGGCAATGTGGTCCAGACGAACGATGGGCCGGGCTATGGGATTTTCCTCGCTTTCCCTTGGGCGAAACCAAGTCGGACATCGATCTCTCTGGCGTGACTAAGCAGTTGGCTGAAGCGGTTGGTATTCAGGCCGAAATGCACCAGCATCTGAAGACCATCAAACATGGCGTCACCAAGTATCGCATCACCCTGCTCTGTCACGAGATGATCTACCAACAAGGTCGTCTGAAACCCCAAACCGGGCCCGATGGTCAGCCGCGAGTTTGGAAGTGGATCGATGTTGCCGAGCTTGGCGAGTTGCCCTTGTCGACGACAGGGCGGAAGTTGGGGCGACTATTATCGGCCTAAACCGCAGTGCGAAGTGCTGTCATTTGACTTGGTTAGCTGCGGCCTTTGGAATCGGGTGATTCGCAGAACTCGGTCCATAGTTGTTCCAAGTTTTTACCGGTCATTTCGTGCAACATCACGTTTTGATATTCGTGTTTACGAATCGCTTCGTTTGCTTTTTTGACAAAGCCAGGATTGTTCTTTTCTAACCAGGCGATGAACTGAGCGCTGGTACGATAGCCATCGCGATAGCTTTGTCGCTCAGCGTTAATACCGCGTAGCCGAGTCTGCGGCTCGTACTTGTAGAAACGAATGTAGTCCGCGATTCCTTCCACCAACCAAAAGGGGCGACCACGACGATAGGTCTGTTCGACATGTACCAGCTCGTGAATCACCATGCCGGTGTCTTCTGGGTGCTGTTTCACCCAATTGCCTGAGATGGTGATCTCGTTGCCGATCGTATGGGCGACGCCGTCCATGTCCTTCTTAAAGACAACCCGTACTTCGGTCGGCGCGGTGAAACCTTCCTGCGAAAGCATTTCCGCAATTTTTGGATGCCACTCGCGAATCAACTTCTCGGACTGCGCGGCCCAATCTTTCAATTCGGGAACTTCGGTTACGTCGATCTGAACTTTCAGTTCCGCTTCTGCGGTTGCTTCTGGCGCAGCAAGCACAACACTAGGTAGCAGCAATCCAGCGGCAAGCATCAACCAAAAGATACGCATCAATCGACCTCAAATTTGGGCTACAGAACGAATCGGAACCGCGATGTGATTAGGTCCTATCGTAACCCAATGAATTCTCTATCGCATTGAGGTCCATTGCGGATTTGTATATTTTTCCGCAACTAGTTTGGCCGTCATTGCCTCGGGCCAAGTCTTCGTATTTTCCTGCACTTGCCAGGCCTCGATCAAGTTGCGGCGTAAAATATCGCGAGCGATTGGTACGTTGGTGACGAACGACCGGTGAGGTCGCTGCTGGCGATAATCAGGCATTCGCGGTGGCGTGCGGAGCAGTGTGTGAATCAGGCTCAAATCAAAGTCGTACAGCAGCGTGCCGTGATAGATTAAGTGCGAGCGTTTGCAGCGTAAGCTATTGCCAGAGAATTTTCGTCCGTTGAGCGTGAGATCGCACGTCCCTTGAAAGTCGACCTCAGGCACTTCGCGAACCAGCGCACTTTGAATCCGCCCCATTACGTAACGATGACAAGCATCGAGCGCGGCTAGTTCCGGATGAAGTTCGTAGCTCAACACCACGGCATACATCAAGCAGCCGCGGCCCGTCACTACGGAAGCACCTCCGCTTGCTCGGCGCAAGACCGAGATGCCGCGGGCTTGGCACGTTTCGACATCGACCTCTTCATGCAGCTTCGAGGCTCGGCCGATAACGACCAGCGGATCGTCCGGTTCCCACAGCCGCAAAAGCTCGACCGGCGAGGTGGCTTGTTCGGCTTCTTCTAATAATGCCTCGTCCAGTGCCAGATTTTCTTCCGGGGTAGGAAGCGTGAGATCCAAAAGCTGCATCTTTGCCACGACCGGTAACCTACGCAACCTTCTTACCAGGCAAGAGGAACGAAGTGATCATCATGGCCAATCCCACGACCAATCCCACCACTGAACCGATCAAACTCATCTGACGATTACGGGCCGTATCGATGTAGAAACGATCGATTCCTCCGTTGCTACGCATTTGATCCATCACATCTTTTTGGGTGGCGAACTCCCAGAAACCGAGCATGCGTTCTAAATTCCACGTGTCGATATCACCTTCGATCACCTCGACCACTTCCGTAGGGAGCTCGGTTTCGATGGTTTGCCAGGGGGCAGGAAAGATGACCGTGAACATGAGTATCCCGCCGAGCGAGAAAAACGCGATCAGCAGCCCAAACACGAGCAATATCGACTGTCCTAAAGACCATTTACGTTTAACCGTGGTCTTTTCCGGTTCGACCAGCGGCAGCTTCTTCAGTTCGCGGAGCGTGGGAACTTCCACCTGCTTGCCGCTGGGCGTGGTAATGGTTTCGCCCGCTTGCGAAGTTTCGACGTGGACCTCTTCCCCATCGGGAGTCTTCAGCAGATATGTTTGAGCCATGACGCGATTGTAGAGCCGATAAGTAGTTCAGAACGGAGAAGTCATACCGAAACGGTCTAGTGTAATCGCCCCGGCCAAGCCTGGGGCAACATTACGCTCGTTGCTCCAGCAGCTTTTCTTGGAAATCTTTACGACTAAACTGGTTACACGGTTCAATTTGTAGCCAAATCGGATTCGGGCTAGCTAGGTGCCGCGCGGCCTGTTTTGCCCCACCAAGGAAGCGAGATGCCACCATCGACCAACAAAGTCGCCCCAGTGGTGTAAGTGTTGCGAGGGCTGCTCATGTAGGCGATCGCTTCGGCCATTTCCTCAGGTGTGCCCAGACGTCCAGCAGGAATCTTGGCACCCCCTTCCTGCAGGATGTCGTCGGTAGCGAACTTGCGTTCACCAGGCGTATCGGTCCAGCCAGGCTGAACGATATTGACCCGGATTTTGAAGTCGGAAAGTTCGATCGCCGCTGTTTTGGCCATGTGCTCAATGGCCGCTTTCGACATGTTGTAAGCCATCGCCTTGGGGGCCGGAATGAATGCGTGTGGCGAGCTAACGATGGTGACCGCCCCAGGTGTCTCCTGGGCGATCATCTGGCGCGAGGCGGCCCGTAAGAGGTGAAATGCACCCCACATGGTGACTTCGATCGTCCGGCGAAAGCCTTCGAGGTCGGCTTCGTAGAAAAATTCTCGGTCGCTGTAAACGGCGTTCGAGACCGCCACATCGAGCTTGCCAAACCGTTCGACAGCTTGGGCTACCATCGCTTCGACCGCATCGTAGTTAGAGACATCGCATTTTACCGCGATTGCCTCGGCCCCAAATTTTTCAATTTCTGCCAACACTTCTTCTGCTTTGGCGGGGTTGGAATGATAGTTGACCACGACATTGGCTCCCCGTCGCGCAAATTCAACGGCGGCCGATCGACCGATGCCTTGGCTTGAACCTGTCACAAGGACCACTTGTCCTTCGAATTCACGCTGCGTCATGGTTAGTTTTCCAGAGATGGTGGAGTGTGGATTTGGGGAGAAATTGTGGGTTTCAATCGGCCTATGCTACCGAGGCCGACGTAGACTCGCAATTCGCGAAGTGGTTTGAAGGTGGGATGTAAGCCAGAATCGATGTAATTTGGCGAATAAACGATGACCTATTACGTTCGCCCTGAAAGGGAAAAACCGTGATTTGCATCGAAGTTTTCCGAGGTGTCCCGTTTGTGGAATCAGGAAGACGGAGGTCTTAGAAAGGCAACTCGCATCGCCGAAAAGTGATGCATTGGCACAATGATCCCCCAGGAAGGAGGCTAAGGGAAAAGAAATCGCAACACCCTCGAAAACGTGAGATAGACTGTGGTTGTCCGCAAGCTGAAAAGGCCTGGAAAGGCCCACTTTTCCTTAACGAAAGTATGGACCCTGGTTAGGGTCTAGTTAGAATTGGGTGAATTCAATCGACGAATGGACTCTCGATAAGTTCTGGCCAACAACTTCCGGATCCACCAAACCCTCATCTCTCGCACGAACATCTATTCCGCGGTCATAAACCCGCGGCTCCGTAGACGGACTTCTGAAAGTCGTGAAACGAGTTGAGGTTTGGTAATCATAAAGGTTTGTGAGTGTTACCCCGCAATGTAGAAGCGCGACACTCATAAGATTGAGGGAACAGACGAGGACGTTTTCAACAAAGAAACAATTCACAAAGACAACGGAAGTTTGGTGAAGCTGGTTTTACTTTGGTGAAGATGCGTAATTTAGGAAATCAACTAAGCGAATTTCCCTAGCATTCCTTGACTGCAAGGTCGTATAGAAGCGGCAAACTTCGTGGAAATGCGGCATTCCGGTTGATTACACTAGGTGAACAGGCCGATTTTTTAGGAGTTGAAAGTCTGGTCATTAAAAAGGGTTAGAGTGATTTTCTGTGACGCGGCAAGAGGCTGCGTCGTTCAGTGCCAAGAAGAGGACTTGGTGCTGGTGGAAAGGGGCACGGATTACCAAACAACATAACCAGAAGCACGCCGACGTTGTCCGTTAGTTGCTTGGATGCCGCGATGAGCTCGCAAGATCAGCGACCTTCGCCCGGCTCAGCACAGAACTTTTATCAGTTGGGCAAACTAAGCAGACCGCATGGACTTGTTAAAAGTAATCTCTTTCCAAATATCCAAGGACGGCAGTTATTCACGCGTTGGGTGGTAGACTTGCGAAGTTTTTCCTCGCAAGCAGTACTCACTTTTCAATGTGTGGAACCGGCGGGAAGACGAAACCATTGTTCCCGTCCACCCATGGGTTAAACCTAGAAGAACACCAGCCTCACTTTGGCGAGTGAAGGAGTGATATGTTGTACGATTCGTTGATTGACGATTTCGAAGATGATGACGCTCGTGTACGGCCACGTAGCTTCGACGATGCTGCCGTCGATGTTATTGATGATTCCGATGACGATCGCATGTTGAACAATACGGACGATATGTCGAACGATTCGGCAGATGATTCGTCCGACGAGTTCAGCGAGGACAGCGAAACCTGGTCGGACGACCCGGTACGCATGTACCTGACACAAATGGGCGAGATTCCCTTGTTGACCCGCCAGCAAGAAATCTTCCTGGCTCGCAAGATCGAGCAAACCCGCGCTAAGTTCCGTCGCTTACTGTTGGAATGCGATTACGTCGCGCAAGATTCCTTCAAAGTGCTTCAGCGCGTTCAAGATGGTGAGTTGCCGTTCGATCGAACGGTTCAGGTCTCGGTGACCGATCGGTTGGAAAAAGAACAGATCATGGGGCGTATGCCTTTGAATCTGGTCACGATCGACAAGCTGCTCAAACGCAATCGTCGCGATTACATCATTTCGCTCAGCAAGTCGGCTTCCGCTGAAAAGCGTTCCGCTGCTTGGAAGCGTCTGGGGCATCGCCGTCAACGCGTGGTCAAACTGATCGAAGAACTCGGTCTGCGTACCCAGCGTATCGAATCGAAGATCGGCGTGTTGGAAGAATTTTGCCGTCGTGTGAACGAGCTTAAAGCTCGCCTCGACGATCACAAAGCCAACAACACCCCGCAGGAAGATCGCGAACCGCTGCTGGCTGAATACCGCAATCTGTTAATGGCCACGCAAGAGACTCCCAAGAGCCTCAATCGTCGCTGCCAGATGGTCAAATCGATCTACTCGGAATACCAGCAAGCCAAGCGCGAGCTGTCCGAAGGAAACTTGCGTTTGGTCGTCTCGATCGCTAAGAAGTACCGCAACCGCGGACTGAGCTTCTTGGACCTGATCCAGGAAGGTAACGCTGGCTTGATGCGTGCGGTCGACAAGTTCGAGTACCGCCGTGGTTTCAAGTTCTGCACGTACGCCACCTGGTGGATTCGCCAAGCGATCACCCGCGCCGTGGCCGACCAAAGCCGTACGATCCGTATTCCGGTTCACATGGTCGAAACGATGTCTCGCGTGCGTAACGTGGCTCGTCAGCTGCTGCAGGAAAAAGGACGCGAACCAACCATCGAAGAAACGGCCCGTCGTGCCGGCACCACCGTCGAGGAAGCTCGTCGCGTGTTGGCCATGAGCCGCTACCCGATCTCGCTAGATCGTCCGGTCGGTAACAGCGAAGACAGCCAGTTCGGCGATTTGCTTCCCGATGGCGAAGCCGAAAGCCCAGCCAACGGTGCCGCTCAGGAAATGTTGCGAGGCCGAATCGGTCGCGTACTGAAAACCCTCAGCTACCGGGAACGCGAGATCATCAAACTTCGCTACGGTTTAGGCGACGGTTACAGCTACACCCTGGAGGAAGTCGGGCACATCTTTAAGGTGACCCGCGAACGTATCCGCCAGATTGAAGCCAAAGCCGTTCGCAAGCTGCAACAGCCCAGCCGCAGCCAAGACTTGGTCGGCTTCCTCGACTAGTCCCGGGCGAAGTTCGCCTGACAACTTTCGAAATTCAAAAGCCGGACTCTCTTGGGTCCGGCTTTTTTTGTTCCCTCCAGGCATGTGGATAACCCGTCGATAACGGTTCGATAACCTGTCAGTAGCATGTCGTTAACCGGTCGATAAGACGTCGATAACTGGTCAGTAATTGGTCGATAGGCGTTTGATAAAATGTTGCTACCTGTCGATAACTTTGCGAGCTTTGCCGATTGATGCCTGAAAAGCCAGAGTCAAATCCGTTCACTTCCCCTCACGGCGATGACGAGCAGCCCTCGACTGAGCTCTCTTCTATTCCCGGTCCGATGGCCGTGGCAATGTTGTTGGGCTATCTGCTGATGCTGCTGCAGGTAGGCGAGTTCGTGCTGATTGGCGATCGTCAGTCGTCCAACCAGTTCACGCTGTTGGTAGGAGCGGTGTTGTCGTTGTTCATTACCTCGGGCTTGATCGCGCGAAGTGGTCCGACTTGGGCGCTAGCGCGGTTCTATTTTTGTTTCCATGGTTTGATGGCAGTCAGTTTCGCCATCATGGCGTACTCAGTCGGCAAACCACCTCTGGCGATTTGGTCTGGCTTGGTTCAAGCGGCGTTTTGCCTTTTCATTTTCCTGGCATTGGGCCGGCCGACTGTGCGAAAATATCACCAGTTAGAATGTCCGCAATGTCACAAGATCAACGCCAACGGCGATGACCTGCTTTGCTTCCAGAGACGTTGTCGTTCGTGTGGTTTCCGTTGGTGAAAAAGAGAGCAATGCAGCCCACAAGTGATAACCCGTTTGAATCGCCTACGGTCTTAGAACAAATTCCGCCAAGTCCCGATCAGGAACAATCGCTCGAAGACCAGATGCCGAGCTTAGTAGCGCTGACATGGATGTTGTTTTTGTTTACGGCCACAATTCATGGGATGGTCAGCTTGAACTTGGGAATCCCCTGGATGGGATTTGTCTCGATCTTGAGCGGTGCCGCTGGTTTCGTAGTTCTTTACCCCTCGCCGTTGGCCTGGGGGCTAGGACTAGGTTACGCCAGTTTGATGAGCTTGGTCATGCTGGTGGCCAGTGCAGTAGGGTTTACCGAATCTCGTCCGCCGACCCTTTACGAGCTATCCCCACTGGTGCTTTACTTTTTGATTGTAGCGATCCTCTTAAAAACCTCGCGTCGCTATTACTTTGATTCCCCAGAGCAGAGCGAGCCCGAGGAAGGATAAGGGATGACCGAAAATCCGTTTGCTTCGCCGCAATTGATCGAAGAAGAAACGGTCGAAGTCAAGCTCGTTTCCGTAGATGGAGATTTGGCGAAACGTCAGGCACCGCCCGTTAGCTTACAGTTAGCCTGGCTCCTGGGCGTGGTACTCTTGCCAATCAAATTCATCTCCTTGCTGGTATTCGGACCGTGCGGAGTATTGATGATTGCCGCTTTAGTAGGAATGCTTGTTTATCTGTTAAAACCTCGACGTTGGGTTTGGCCAGCAGCGCTGGTTTTCTTTCTGTTCGATGCTGCATTTCTCGCCATAGGAATCGCTGCGGCAATTCACTTTGGCCTTCTGATGGTAGCAATCGTAGTGGTGGTTGGTGTGACGCTTTGCCTGATTATTTGCGGTTGTTTATTTCAACGATCTGCTTGGGACTATTACCATCGAACCACAACATGAAAATCCGTTTGCTTCGCCGCAATTGATCGAAGAATCATCACTCGATAACGAACAACCGGCAGGGATGTTGCCGGCCGCTTCGTTGCTGGCCATCCTCAATGCTTCGTTCTTGGGACTTATCCTGTTATTGGTTTCGTATCTGCTCGAATATCGTCTTGGCAGTGTTTTGTTGGCAATCAACGGTTGGTTTTTAATTTTTGGCGGCAGCCTGTTGTTCCTGGGCATTCGTACCATCTGGAACGTAGCGATCACGTATTTAAGTTTGCTGCTAATAACTTTTGTTGGTCTGATTGCGGCCAGTGCCGTGGGGTTGGTTTCAGAAAACTGGTTGATGCTTTTGTTGCCAGCGATATTGTGTGCCCTTAGCTTGGTCTTGTTGGCCTTTCCCAGTTCGCGCCGCTACTACGGTTTTACTCACGTTAATTGAAAGTTCATGGCCTCCGAATCCGAACCAGAGAATCCGTTCGAGTCCCCTCGGTTTGTCGACGACGAACCACTTCCAGCGCAACTTGTTCCTGAACCACCATTCAAGAAGAAAAAAGAACTCGCCCCGACCTCGGTGGTGATGCTCATGCTGCTGGCGATGGCACTCACGCCAGGCGTTCCGCTCGGGTTCTATTATCTTGGCGCTGCTGGTGTCTTAGTGGCGGGATTCAACTTTGTATTTAGCATGCTACTGTTGATGAAAATGCCCTCGACCTGGTGGATGGGGAATCTCTTTTACGGAGCATTGTTTGCCTCGTTCTTCACCGGCAACATTTTGTGCTCAGGCTGTATCCCGGCGAAGTACATGCATTGGAGTTACCTCGGCATGCTCGCCAGCGGAGTCGTCTTGGTGCTCTTGTCGGTGCCAGCTTCTCGGAAGTACTACTTCGGCGTGGCATCATAGGGGTCCCCATGTTTCACGAAGCTGGCGGAAGGTATGATCGAAGAGACACCGAACGATTTTCCGCATGGCATTCACCGAGCACAAACCTTTGAACGATTCTTCTCCTTCTTCTGAAAAGAACTCGCCCGCAAAGAAGCACAATCGCGGTGCTTGGGATCGCATGGCCCGTGGTGGACACCGGTTCGCTCAGCCAGCCCAGGAAGCAGAATTCAAAAATCCGCTGAAGACGCTCGACCGATGGGGCTGGCTCGGGGAAAGCATCTACGGGCAGCGCGTGTTGTGCCTGGCTTCTGGGGGTGGACGCCAAGGGCCGCTGTACGCCGCCGCTGGGGCAATCGTCACGGTAGTCGATATCAGCCGAGCCCAGCTCGAGATCGACCGCAAAGTGGCCGCCGACCGTGGCCTGCAATTGAAGACGGTTGAAGCTTCGATGGACGATCTATCGATGTTCGCGCCTGCCGACTTCGATATCGTCATCCACCCGGTCAGTACCTGTTATGTGCCGGACGTCGCACCCGTGTTTCGAGAAGTTGCCAAGGTGCTATGCAGCGGTGGGCTTTACATCAGCCAACACAAAACACCGACCAGCTTACAAGCAGACGTCAAACGGAGCGATCGCGGGTACGAACTGACCGAGCCTTACTATCGCACCGGCCCCCTGCCCGAAGTCAAAGGAAGCCGCCATCGCGAAGAAGGAACGCTCGAGTATCTGCATCGCTGGGATCAGTTGGTCGGCGGAATCTGCCAGGCCGGGATGGTGATCGAAGATTTGGTCGAACCGATCCACGCCAAGAAAGAAGCCGAGCCCAACAGCTTCGAAGACCGCAGCATGTTCATCGCCCCTTACGTCCGCATCAAAGCCCGCCGCGTTGGCCAAGACAAACCACGGGTCGAAGCAGGCAGCTTGTGGTTGCCGGGCAGCTAATAACCTATTGATTTCGGCGCTCGTAATCCAACGTACAACAGTACGCCTACCGACGTACTATTGGCCGATTTGCCACGATAGCACGCAGCTTGTGACGGTTGTTAGGCGGCATCCATTTCCACTCGTTCCAACTCATGCGGAACACCTCTCCCGGCAGCAAGCAAGAACTGCCCCCCAAGCCACAAACAAAGCGTTTGCGAAACAAGGATAACGTGCGCGTCTCCAACATATCGATGGTAAATATCGAATTGATTAGCCAATAAAGCAATCGCCAGAAAGACAACCATCGTAACGCTATACAGCATCGGCTGATCAGGCAACGAAAGCATGAGGCAAGCCATGATCGAAGGAAGAGCAACTAAGGTAAAAAACAGCAGCAGAATACCGGCGAAGTCCAGCTGCGAAAAACCGAACGACGCCACCGCAAACACGATGGTTAAAACCAGCATGTGCTTCATCCTCAACTGACGACCATGCTTGTGATAAAGCCAATGGGCGATCGTGGCAGGGGCCAGACAAAAGATCGCCGTCAGTGCAAAGCACATCAAAATCAAAGGCAACATGATGCTAAGATCCTCAGTGGGATCGACCAGCGGATAAGCAAGTAGAGTCGCCAGCGGAATTGCCACCAAGCCAATCTTCGTGAGCATCGGGTGTTCCGGAAAACGAAGCCGTGCCGCGCAGCACAGTGCGTACTGTCCCCAGATTGTTCCCATGGCGATGTTCAAATAGAACGGACCTTCACTAGGACTTTCCGCGTAGGCCATTGCAATCAACAAGGCGTCAATGCATAGGCAATTGAAGACCAGCAGAGGAATCGCGTACTTGGCAAAGTCGTTTTTCATACGGCCTAGCCTAGCGATCCTTGAACGAAAAAAAAAGCTATTAGCCTTCCAAAAACGTTGTTTCTGGCGAGGCTGCTTCTGTGTCGTTGGCTCGTGCTTGGAAGACTACCATGCCGGCAATGATCAAGTAGATGCTCTCCCAGGCGATCACCACCGGCAGGCGATTCCACATGCTGGGCAGCAGCCAAGCCGCCGTGAGCGACATGGCGAGGATTGCCCCTAAGCCAATCGCCAGTTGGCGGCGTGGATCTTCCTTCTGCTCGACCATGGTCAGGCCAATAACCATGGCCGGACAACTCCAAACCATGAGGCCAGGCAGCGCGATAGGAAGTTCCTGCCAAGGGAAGTCGATGTGAATCACGGCGAAGCAAATCAAAGTCGCCGCCGTCATCAAAGCAAAGATGGCCGCCAACGAGAACTGCGACTTGGCCTGACCGTGGCTAATCCGATAGATCATCGGCAGCGAAACGCACAGCGAGGCAAAGACCGCCAAGATAATCGTCCAGTGCAACAGCGGGACCTTCCCCAGCGATCCGAGTATGAAGCTACCTCCGGCTACTGCCGTGATTAAGACGACCGAACACCACGCCCACGTTTCTGGTCGTTTCACCCAAGCGGAAGCCAACAGCCCGATTTGCCCTAAGATCAGCCCCAACAAGCAGCCGAACATGGTTTGAGAAGGATCTGGCGCGTAAGTGTTTGCAGCCAAGGCGATATCGACACAGATGCTGGCCGCGACTAATAAGAAGAGCAGAAGTTTTCCGGGGGTGATCATTTCTCCATAGTGATTGGACCAGGCAACAATTGCACGTATTCCTTCTGCCCGGGAAGTTGCAAAAAAGGTGCATAAAATTCACAATGTAACGCTTGTAGGCATTTGTCAGCGAAAAAAGGATTGCGAGAAACCATGGCGGACGAATCATTGCAGGAAATCGTATGTTGCATGGGTCAGCCGGTGGCAGGCAACCCATCACAGTTCATGATGGAGCGTTCTTTCGCTGCGGCTGGTTTAGATTGGCGTTATTTGACACTGGAAGTCGCGCCAGAAGATCTTGCCGCCGCCGTTGCCGGGATGAAGGCGATGGGTTTTCGCGGGGGCAACTTCACAATTCCCCATAAAGTGGCCGTCATTCCTTATCTCACACGCCTGACCGAAGCCGCCGAATTGATGGGGGCCGTCAATTGTATCTACGCAGAAGAAGATGGTTTCGTCGGTGAGAATACCGACGGCAAGGGATTTGTATCGGCCTTGAAGGAAGTAATTGACCCGGCAGAGAAAAAGATTGTGCTGTTAGGTGCTGGGGGCGCGGCCAGGGCGATTGCCGTGGAACTCGGTTTGAACAAAGCAGCCAGTATCGAAGTCGTCAACCGCGACGCAAGCCGAGGGCGTGCCTTGGCCGAATTGTTGTCGGAACGGGTCGGCATCGAATCGAAATGGACTCCCTGGAACGGTACACATGGCTTGGCCGAAGATACCGATATCGTAATCAACGGCACCAGCATCGGCCTATGCGATGGCAGTGCCATGGTTCCGGTCGATCCAAGTACTTTCCGCGAGTCGATGGTGGTGGCCGATGTGATCTTCAACCCACCCCAGACTCTCTTCTTGCAAGCGGCCGAAGAAGCTGGCTGTCAGACGATCGACGGTTTGGGAATGTTGGTCAACCAAGGAGTGATCGGTTTCAAGATTTGGACCGGCGTCGATCCAGACCCCACCGTCATGCGCGAAGCCTTAGAAGAATACCTGGGCATTTAACCCAACCTCTTGTCCCCTCTCCCTTGAAGGTTGAGAGATTCTGGCAAGGCTTGCAACGCATACAGGGCGCATGAAAAAGCGAGGCCTTTGAACCCAAAAGCCTCGCTCGTTTTAAATCCAAACGTTGTTACACGTTGGTCTTATTCTTTTTCTTTCGGCTGAGCGATTCCAATCACGCCGACACCAACACGCGGACCGGCGGCACCGGAAGGTTGGCTCTTCAGATCGTCTGCTTTGGCGTGCACCACAAGCGAACGTCCTAGCACCATGTGCAGCTTAAGACCTTCGGCTTTGACGTCGACCTTGGCCTCGCCTTTGTCATCGGCGGTGATGTTTCCCAGGTCGCCAACGTGGCTATGGGCACCAGGGGCACCATGCTCGTGATCGGATGGATTGTAATGACCACCAGCAGCCGTACCGTCTTTTTTCGTCAGATCGCCATATTGATGGATATGGAAACCATGTTCGCCTGGTTCCAGGTTAATCACCTTACCGGTCAGATGAACGTAGCCATCTTCTTGCGTTAGATAAATCACCCCTTTCACATCGCTACCACTGGTCGATGCGAAAACAGCAACGGCTTCCTCTGGCAACATTTCTTCCGCGTGTTTTGCATCGGCATGAGCGTGTTCCGCTTCTTGAGCGATAACCAAGCCAGGGACTGCAAATAATAAAACGGATAGGGACAGGATGCCTAATTTCATAATGCTTTTTCTCCTACGGGAGTTCTTTGCGTATTCCAGGCCGACAAAACCATTTCGTCAACCTTCTGGCTCACCGCGCGAGCTTGCGACCATTGTTACGCATCGCCTGCACCGATTCCACCAAGGCATCCGAGTTTACCCCCGGTTCATACCACGAAGTATCAATACGATACGCGACACTTTGGCGAAGTGTACTTAGAAACTGGAGGGAATCTTGCCTTGGGCAATCGCCTTCATGTGAGCTGCCGACTCGCGGCCAAAGCGTTTTTGTAGTGTTCTCATGTAGTAATTGGCCAGCCTGGTGAGCCATCGGTTGGGGCGGGAAAAAGCCAAAATGTCGTACCACACATCCCCCTGCGAGTCCATTTCAACGAGAAAACGTTCCTCACCCATCTCCATATGTGCTGGTAGGGTCCCGTAGGCATATCCGAATTTCGGGTGGCTCGTCGAGTCGTCGATGACATAGACAATCCGGCAGGCGTTCAACCAATACAAACCAACTGCCTGACCGACAATGCAGATTTGCTCTCCTTCGCCGATGGGCGTCGAAACAGGCCTGGCGGAAACCCAACCTAATTCAAATTGTTGCCATCCTTGCAGCCCCATTTTTGCTTTGTCGAATATTTCAATTCCCTGCCCTAGACAAACCCGCGTATGATCAAGGTTAAAGCCAGACGGCGGAGTTGTCGCCGTTTTTCCTTGATGTCCATAGGTCAAAGGGCGATTCCGTTGATCAGCCAAGAATCGTTCGACCGTCTCGGAATCAGGTGATGAAAATCGAAACATTGCGGTTCCTATTACGCACTGTCTATTCATGCTCTCCTACTTAGAGCCGTTAACCGTAGGATTTTACGCGAGATAACCTCACTTGTCTGGCGACATAAGAATGCCCATGACCTGCGTAATTCCCAATGATTCACTTCCCCGAAAGTCCATTCTAGTAGCCGGCGCCTCTGGCTATATCGGTAGTCGTCTCGTACCGAAATTGTTGCCGTTTCACAACGTCCGCTGCTTTGTGAGAAATCCGGACCGCCTCGATCCCTCTTATCGAGATCAAGTTGAAATCAGCATCGGTGACGTACTTCATTCCGATACCATCCGTAAGTCGCTAGAAGGGATTGATGTGGCTTACTATTTGATTCATGGCATGGGAAACGCGAAAGACTTTGAGAAGAACGATCGTCTGGCGGCGCAAAGTTTCGTGGCTGCAGCCAAGCAAGCGAACGTTTCGCGGATTATTTATCTCGGTGGTCTCGGCGACGACAACGATCCCGACCTTTCTCCGCATCTTCGCAGCCGGCATGAAGTCGGAGAGATTTTTCAACAGTCCGGGGTGCCCACGATCGAGCTACGTGCCTCGGTAGTCTTAGGGCCTGGCAGTTTGTCGTACGAAATGATTCGTTCGCTAACACAAAAACTGCCCATCATGATTTGCCCGCGCTGGCTATCGACGCCCACCCAACCAATCGCCACGGAAGATATCTTGCAGTATCTGTTTGAGGCCATTGCGTTGCCCCTTACCCAAAGCGATATTTTCGAAGTAGGTAGCCATGATGTGGTGACCTATGGGCAACTGATTCAGATGTATGCCCAGGAAAAGAACCTAACACGGATTCTGGTTCGCGTTCCCTTTCTCACCCCTTACCTGTCAAGCTTGTGGCTAGGTCTTGTCACCCCGACCAGCGCCGAGGTGGGACGCCATCTGATTGAAGGTCTACGGAACCCAACGACCGTAAGTGATGATCGGGCAGAGAAGCGTTTCTCGCATCGTCCCATGTCAACGGCCGAAGCGATTCATCAAGCAGTTCGGCTGGAAAATTCATAATTGCCTGTCAAAGGCAACACTCTAGCGGCAGAAAGTCCAAGCGATAGCAGTCAGCATACTTTGGGATAAGCTGGCGAACCGGCTTGTAGCAAGTATTGCCAGCATCCCCCCTGACAGCATCGACCGCAGCAAGGCTGTGGAGCGTGATGTTGTGATTTCGCAACATCCGTTTTGGATACGCAACGCCCAGCTACTGCGGATGATGCTTTCGGTAAACTTTTCCGACTGGTTAAGCTAGCCCGCAACGACCTTGCAAAGTAGTTGCAGTTTGCCAAAAAAACGGATTAGTTCGTCGGCAATTCGAAAGGAAATCTTGAAACATTTTTGTTTGCCGTAAGACTATGTAAGGTATGCTTTTCCAGTTGAAATCAATTCGGTTGGTAAACTTTTCTGTTTGCCAGTCCGCATGATTTTTGCGACGCTAAATAAGGCTCATCCATGTGGAAGAGGCGCCCCGTTTAAGGGATTAGAACCGAGCAGGAGCGAGAAGGATTTCGTCGGCGGATAGGCCTCCACAGGTCGTATTCGAAAAACCATCTTGGTTAGGACACTAAACAATCATGAAACTCGCTCACCTTAAAATGGCAATGGTAGCCCCTGCCCTGCTGGGTATGTTGGGCTCGAGCATTACTCCGAACATCGCCCTGGCTCAAAGTTGCGGCGGTTGCGGACCGAGCTACAAAATCGTTACTCAGACCGTTGTCGACGAACAACCGGTCACTACCTATCGCTTGGAATACGAACGGGTGGAAGTTCCTAAAGAGGTCACCACCTATCGCCCTGTTTGGGAAACCCAACAACGAGAACGGGTTTATACCGTAGCCAAGCCAGTTACGGAAACTTCCGAACGGGAAGAACGGTACACCGTGATGAAGCCGGTGTGGGAAGAACGAACCGAAGATCGCAGCTACAATCAAGTTCGTTACGTGAACGAGACCGAGATGCGCGAACAGGTTCAAACCGTGATGCGTCCGGTCGTCGAAACTCAGTTCATGGAAGAGCAACGCGTCGTCCGCCGACCGGTGACCGAAACGGTTATCCAAAATCAAACTGTGACGATGTACCAACCGCAAACCGTTTGTCGCACGCAGTACGTCGACCAAGGTAGCTATCAAACCTCTCAGGTTTATACGCCAGGTCCGGTTCGTAATCGTTTGCGCTGGACGACTGGGCAAACTTACGTTGATCCTGCCACAGGTCAGGTGATGTACGATCGAGGCGGGCTCCACTGGGTTCCGCAGCAACGCCCTGGGACGGTTTCCAATGTCACGCAGTACGTGCCGAACGTCGTTGCTCAGCAAGTTCCGACCACGCAATACGTGCCAACTCAGGTCACGCAGCAAGTTCCTGTTCAACGTGTTCGATACGAAGACGAAGTTCAAGTTCGACGGATCCCGTACAACGTGACCCGCTACGAACAAGTTCAACAGGTCAACCAAATTCCGGTGACCGTGCAGAAACAAGTGGTGGAACGAATCGAGAACATCGTTCCGGTTAAAGTCTGCAAGTGGGTTCCGGAAGAAGTTGTCCGCAAGGTGCCGGTCACCACAACGCGAATGGTGTACGAGCAAAAAGTGGAACCGTACGAAGTGAAGGTGCAAAAGTGGGTTGCTGAAACCAGCACCGTCACTGAGACCAAGCTGAACCCAAAGTGGGTTCAGTACACCTACACGAAGCGGACACCACGCACCGTCACGATGCGGATTCCGTTGGATGACTACGGCAATCCAATCACCATCGCGCCGGCCACCACCACGCGTCGCGAGGTTATCTCGCCCAGCCAACCAACTCCGGCCATGAAGCCAGGGACTGTGGTCGAACGCAAAGTGACGACCTTCGAAGAAAAGGAAGAGACGATTGAAGAAACCGTGGAAGGCAAAAAGTCCAACACGGCAAACTCACCTAGCGATAGTGATGAGACTGGCAAGCCATCGCTGAAAAACGCCGACGGAAGCTAATCGTCAGCCAACACCCAACGAAAAAGGCCCATCGTTTGATGGGCCTTTTTTTATGCCTTGCTTAAACGTCCAAGTTTCGGACATCCAAAGCGTGTTTCTCGATGAACTCGCGGCGAGGTTCTACCTTGTCCCCCATCAAAATGCGGAACATGTCGTCGGCGGCGGAGGCGTCGGTCATGGTAACCTGCATTAAGGTGCGGTTCTGAGGATCGAGCGTTGTTTCGCGAAGCTCTTCCGCGTTCATTTCGCCCAGACCTTTAAAGCGGGTCACCTGTAGGCCACGCTCCCCAGCACTACGAACCGCAGCCAACAGACCACGCAAGTCTTCCAAGCCGGTCTCTGCTTCGCCCCGACGCAGCGTATAACGCGACTCGGTACTGCCGGTTCTCTCTTGAGGAATCAGAGCATGGATATCGAAGTTGAGTTCGGCTAGTTCGCTCAGCTTGATATTGATCGTCCGCACTTCGTGCATCTCGGTGATGTGCGGAACTTCGCTCGGATCTTGCTCGACCACAGGCTCTTCGCTGGCAGTCCCTTCTTCCCCTGCGACCACAGCGCCCTCGATAATTGGGCCAGCTTCCGGCAGAGTGCTTTCTGGTTCGGCCAGCAAACCACGTTCTTCCAGGAATGCGTCAACCTCTTTCTTGGTGATAAACCAGTGATCTTCACGCCCCAAAACCAGACGGAAAACAGGCAGCTTATTGGTGGTCGGATCCATTCGGACAGCGTGAATCTTTAAACCAATGCCGCGGCGTTCCAGCGCGATGATGGCTTCTTCTAGCGGTGCCAACGTGCGGCACAGCTTTTCCATTTGCTCCCCTTCGATCACGTTATCGTTTTCATCAACGAACGCACAATCGGCCAAACCGTTTTCGAGAAGTTGGTTCTTCATCTCTTCTTCGGTTTGCACGTAGCGGATGTGCTTCCTATGGACCACGCGGAACAATGGCGGCTGAGCCACATAAACGTGTCCGCCGGCGACCAGTTCGTTCATCTGGCGATAGAAGAACGACAACAACAGCGTACGAATGTGTGATCCGTCGACGTCGGCGTCGGTCATGATCACCACTTTGTTGTAACGCCGCTTGTTGATGTCTTGGTCCATGCCAATCCCAACGCCGATGGCCTGGATCATGCTACGGACTTCTTCGTTGGCCAGAACCTTGTCTTCGCGGGCCTTATAGGTGTTGATGATCTTACCTCGTAGCGGCAAGATGGCCTGGAAATCTCGCAAGCGTCCCCCTTCGGCGGATCCACCAGCCGAGTCACCTTCCACCAGGTACAGTTCGCAGCGTTCCATCTCTTTACTGATGCAATCGCGCAGCTTGCCTGGCAGTCCGCCGCCACCTAGGGCGTCTTTACGGTTACGCAGAAGGTCACGAGCTTTGCGAGCCGCTTCACGGGCTTGCCCGGCCAACATCGCCTTGCGAACGATAATCTTGGCGACCTTGGGGTTCTCTTCCAAGTACTTGTTAAAGAACTCGCCGAAACCTGAGTTGATGTAGCTTTCAACTTCGCTGTTGCCCAACTTGGTTTTGGTTTGGCCTTCAAACTGCGGTTCCGGCACGCGGGTATTGATGATCGCCGTCAAACCTTCGCGGAAGTCATCGCCCGAGAGGGCCATGTCCTTCACCATGTTTTCTTTTTTGGCGTAGTTGTTCAGCGTACGCGTGAGGGCCGTCTTAAAACCGGAAACGTGTGTTCCCCCTTCGTGCGTGTTGATGTTGTTCACGTACGAGTGGAGATTTTCGGTGTACTCTTCGCTGTACTGCAGGGCAATTTCGTATCCCACCCCTTCAGTCATGCCGTTCAAGTAAATCACGTCGGGATGCAGAGCATTCGTCGCGCGATTGAGATGCTCGACGTACTCGATGATCCCTTTTTCGTACTTGAACTCGTCCCGATCATTGGTTCGTTCGTCGACGAAAATAATCATCACACCCCGGTTCAAGAAGGCGAGCTCTTGCAGGCGTTTGGCCAGGGTGTCGTGATTGAACTTGCTGACGTTAAAGATCTGACCGTCTGGCTTGAAGGTGGTTTTGGTACCACGCTTCTTGGTCGGCTGACCTTTTTGAACCGGACCTTGGGGAACACCTCGTTCGTATTCCTGCTGCCAGACGAACCCGTCGCGGTAGACTTCCACTTCGCACCATTCCGAAAGGAAGTTCACCACCGTCACACCCACGCCGTGCAAACCGCCGGATGTTTGGTAAGCCCCTTTGCTGAACTTGCCGCCGAACTTCAGCACCGTCATCACCCCTTCCAGGGTCGAAACGTCGCGGCCAACTTGTTCAGAAAGTTGCGGGTGGCTATCAACCGGGATACCACGGCCATCGTCTTCCACGGTGACGGAGTTATCGTTATGAACCGTCACGATCACGCTGGTGGCAAACTCGGCCATCGCTTCATCGATCGAGTTGTCGACCACTTCGTATACCAAGTGGTGAAAACCACGGGTCGAGCGATCGCCGATGTACATACTCGGACGTTCGCGAACGTGTTCCAAGTCGGAAAGGTGCTCAAGATCGGACGCACCATATTCGGAATTGGCCTTGGCCTGTTGAGCCTGCTTGGCGGCTTCCTTGTTTTCGACGTCCCCAGTTGGTTGATCTTCGGGCGGGTTCACTTCGTTTGGTTCAGTCATATTCGCTTTTCGTTGTAGGGTCCGCTATGCGGACCAGAATCCGTGTCGCAATTGTGAAAGAGGTTTCTTTCGCAGCACGACATGAAATGAAAGTATCGAATTTCAAGGGTTAATGCTTGGAAACGACCATCGTAAAACGGTCCGCACAGCGGACCCTACGCTAGTCGATTCTGCCGACTTTGATTTTCAAATCGGTGATGTTGTGGTCGGGCAGTTGATCCTGTAACGATTTGAGGATCTTTGTTTTTTGAAAACTAATCATCTGGCTAATCGTAGAGTTGGCGACCATCACCAAAAGTTTTCCTCGGGTGACATTGCCGGCGATGCTATGTTCGGCCAATCGCTCTCCGGCGGCAACGCTCCAAGCCTTTTGACAAGCATCGGCCGTTTGAACTTGGGCGTAACCCTTTTGGACCATCAACTGGGCCAACGTTCCTTTGATCGATTGCACCCGGCCTGGTTGGCGATCGCTCATGATTGGAAATTCCGTTTCTGAGGGTTCAAGTTCCGCGTCGCCCCGACAGGGCTTTGTTGTGGGGTGCGTCTTGACGCACCATGACCTGCTAATTGTCTTGCATCTTCTTGGTGTTCACGTTTCGGCTCAGTTCGTTTACGTCTCCACACGAACGCCATGTATTACCGTACTCTCGTTCTTGGTGCGTCTCGACGCACCCTAATTCGGGTAACTTACCGATCACGGGCCAGCGGCATCACGACGTAGTCGTAGTTGTCGTCTGTGCTGAATAGGGCAGCGCTTTCGGCATTCTGGATATTAAGGGTGAAGTTGTTTTCACTCCCTAGCACCTTGTAAAAGTCGGCAACGAAGCGATGGTCCATCGTGATCTCGACAGGGTCGCCATCAAACGGGATCGGAATCTCGACGCGAGAATCGCCCACCTCGGCCGTGTTGCTAGAAAGGATCATCGAGCCGTTGCCGAACGTGAAGTCGATTCCACGGCTCTCGTCGGACGTCACAATGGCAGCCTGACGCAAAGCGGCGAACGCGGGACCGACCGACATCTCGATATGGGCCGCATCTCGTTTCTCAGGCAACACATCACGCCACTTCGGAAAGCGTCCTTCGACCAAGCGAGCGTAGATCGTGGCTGGGCCAACTTTTACAAGTACGTCGTTGGTGCGGGAAGCGATTTGCACCGTCGCTTCGAGATCGGTCAAACTTCGCTCGATCAATTGCATCGCCCGAGAAGGCACAATCGTCATCGCGTCGGTTTGGCCATGTCCTTCGACCTGCGTAGCAGGCCCTTCCATCTTGGCCAGACGGCGGCCATCGGTAGCAACCGCGGTGATGCTGTTTTCGCCAAGTTCCAACAGCACGCCACCCAAGGCATAGCGACCACTTTCGGTATCGGTGGCGAAGAGCGTGCGGCGGATTAGTTCTTTGAAAACCCGAGCCGATACTTCATGGTACTTCGTCTCGGCGAATCCTTGCACAGTGGGAAACTCGTCGGGGTCTTCGCTCGACAAGGTGAACTTGCTGTGTTGGGCTTGCACGACGGTGCGTGATTCTTCGCGTTGCACGCTGAGCTTTTCATCGCGAACCTCCTTCAAGATAGAACCGAACCGTGCCACAGGCAAAACGATACTGCCTGGCTGTTCGACTTCAATGCCTTCCACTTCGATCCGCACGCCGATTTCCATATCGGTGGCCATTAGGATGGCGGATTTCTCAGTGGCGTCAAGTTTGACGTTTTGTAGGATCGGCTTGGGACTACGGCTAGGGGCTACCATGGCCGCAGTCTGGAATGCCTGTTGAAACTTCTCGCGGTCGAACGTGATTTTCATGGAGTAACAGAATCCAACAAATGTCTTCTTTTAGTATTTCGAAAGAGTAGTAGTAGTAAGGCGCCGCCACGAGCTGTCGATAAGTCGGTGAACAAGTCTGTTTGACTCGACGATTCCCGAGTCGTTAGCTCATTTCATGTGTGTGAAAAACCTGGCGCTAAGCCGTTGGTTCCCTGTTGTTTTCGCGTCGACAAATTCGCTAGCGGTGTTGGTTGTTTTTTTCCAAACCGGCTAGCAACGCTTTACCAACATTCACGCACACAAAAGCGACATCTTTTCCACTCTCCATCTCCGTAGGGCCCGCGGTGCAGGCCGGAATTACATGTTATCTAATGCATCTATCTTGCGTTTTTCTTCGAGTCGTATGCAGCTTATGCAAACGGTTCGAAGGAGGTGAGATCGCATGGCTGTCTCACCATTTATTGGTCCGCATAGCGGACCCTACGGGAAATGTCCCGCTTCGAAATTCATCCGTGTTAGTTTGTACTTTGTTGCAGTATGGCCTCGCGTAGTTCGGCGACGGCTTCTCGCAACGCGACATCCTTTTTGAGCTTGGCTTCGATACTGCTAACGGCATGCATGACGGTGGTGTGGTCTCGACCACCAAAATGCTTGCCAACCGCTTTGAGGCTTTCTTCGGTGAGTTGCCGCGCCAACAGCATCGCCACGCTGCGCGCTTGGACGATACTTTGTCGCCGCGAACTTCCCTTCATGTCGGCCACCTTAACGCGGAAATACTTGGCCGTTAGGTTGGCGATGTTTCGCAGGCTGATCTTGGCCGTGTTTTTATCGCTTTGCAAAAGCGAATCGACCAATGCCGTATCGATACAACGCTCAGGCGGTGTTTGGGCGATCAAGCGATTAACGATCCCGCTGAGCTGCAATAGTCCGTGCGGAAACGCGACGGCCAGCTTTTGGGCGGCCATCTGGGTGATTTTGCGATTATGCCGCGTGGCGATCCCTTGAATGAGAACCTCGCGAGTCCCCTGCTCTGGCAAGACGACCGGTATCAACAAACCAGCCGACAACCGGCTGCGTAGTTCGGATGAAAAGCCTTCCATCGCGATCGGATTCTCGCGACACGAAACGAGGACGGTTGCCCCACGTCGATCAAGCTCGTCGAGCAAGTGCAGCAGTGTTTGCTGCATCGAGGGGAAGTGCAGCATCTCGTGCAGGTCTTCCAGCACCAACACGTCGGCCCCGAAAAAGCGGGCACGCGTTTCGTTGGCGGTCTCTTGCCGTAAAGCGTTGCCATACTCGCGAGCAAAATCGCTACCGGTAATGGCCAACACGTCGAGATTGGGATTTCTCTCGATTAAGACTCCCATCAAGCCTTGCAGCAAATGCGATTTACCAGATCCGCTCGGCCCATAGAGCACTAAGGGAGAGAACTGCGAAGCATCTTGTTTTAACGCTTCGACCGCCGATTGAATCAAGCGATTCTCGGGGCCAGCTACAAACGGGCGCAGTCCCTCTATGGACCGCTTGGCGGAACCATTTAGGGCGGGATCCTCTTGCCGGACCCAGGGCAAAGCTATGGTGATGATCTCCGTAACCACCCAAACTCCGTCGCTCGTTTGCCGAAGTGTCTGTCAGACAACTAGTTAACGAAGTCCCAATTATAGGGTTTTTGCATGGGGAAAACTAGCCAGGGGATCGCTTTTCGGGCGGTTTTATCGTCGACGTAACCTTTTGACACAATTAGAGATATGAAAAACTAACTTGTCGATTTCTTCTTCTGTTGTCTCGCGGCTCAAACTTAAACGAATCGAGCCGGAAATTACCTCTTCGTTTAGCCCCATCGCAATCAACGTGGGGGAGGGTTCGGACGAGCCGCTAGCACATGCCGAACCAGTGCTGCATGCCACGCCTGCCATGTCTAAGGCCATCACTAAAGCCTGGCGATCGATGCCTGGAAAGGCAAGGTTTGAGGTGTGAGGCAAACGTAACGCTTGGGCGCCGTTGATTACCATTGCCTCCGGCCCTAATTCCCCGAGCAGGGACGTTTCCAGGCGATCGCGTTGCGATTGCATTCGCAGACCAGCTGTGGGCAGAGCCGTGAGGGCAAGTTCAAGGGCTTTTTGGAAACCGATTGCCAGTTCTACACTTTCGGTCCCTGGCCGCATGGCTAATTGTTGTGAACCGCCAAACATGGTGGGGTTCAGCTTCACGCGATCGTCCAGCACGAGTGCCCCTATTCCACGCGGACCGTGGAATTTATGGGGGGAAATTGTCATGGCAGAAGCTTGCAACGAGCGGAAATTGACGGGTATTTTGCCAATCCCCTGCACGGCGTCCACATGCAGCGGAACCTGGCGATGGCGGCAAATTGCTGCGATTTCGCTAACTGGTTGGAGAACGCCCGTTTCGTTGTTGGCCAGCATTACGCTAACCAGGCGTGTCGGTTCGGTTAGCCAATTGCCAAGCTCTTCGTACTGTACGACACCGTTGGAATCGACCGGTAATTGCCGCACGGTTGTTCCTTGGGCCCGCAATTGGTCGGCGGCTTCGCTGATCGAAGGGTGCTCGATTGCCGAGATGATGACTTGACCATCAGATGGTTTCCCTAAACCGAACAAAGCTAGGTTGTTGGCCTCGGTTCCTCCGCTGGTGAAGACGAGCCGATCGCTTTGGAATTTAGTGATTTCGCCGCCGACAAGATTGAGAATTGTTTCGCGGGCGTCATCCAACCTGCGGCGGGCCTTTTGGCCAAGTTGGTGCTGGCTAGAAGGATTTAAGTATCCAGTGGCATAGGCCTCGGCAAGGGCCTGGGCGACTTCCTCGGCTAGGCGAGTTGTCGCGTTGTTGTCGACGTAAATCACTTTTCAGATTCATCTTCCGATGATTTGGAATCGTCTGGGGTTACTTCCTTAGCCGGCTGCTCGGTTGGTTCGGCGGGGAATTTGGCCAGCTCGGCTGCAATTTCAGTCGACATGGGATCAAACCGCAACGCTTGTTCGTAACAGAACTTGGCTCGCGTAGGGTCATCCGCCCCTTGAGCTGCTTTGGCGGCTTCTAGATAGAGATTTTTGAGGTAAGGATAAAGGATTTCAGTTCCCTTTTGTGTTTGCTGAGCCGTTAACGTGGCGAGTTCTTCCTTATTGAGATTGGCGATTTCCTGCGATTTAGCTGGGTGACCAGTCGAGCCGCTTAGATGCAGCATGTGGTGGATGATATCAGGCACCAAGATATACATATTCCCTTGGGCTGCTGTTTGGACTTCTGGCCACATAATCGCCGCATAGCCAGGGTTGTTTATCGACCAAGTATGCAGATCAATCGCCCCTTCGGTGGCAGTCATTGCCAGGTAATCGAGCAAGATCTGAGCGTCACTGGTATAAGCGCGACCGCCGGTAACGTGCTCGACGGTGATCCATTGGTCGTCGGTGGGTTTGTTACCCGTTGCCGTGATCCATTTCTTCTTGGCGAGCGTTTCCTCGAAATTGCCGGTCCGATCGAAATAGGTGGTGGCTGAGAGACGAATGCCGAAAACTTCGTAATACGAGAAGCTGCGGGTTTGAAAGCCATCGACGGCGAACTGTTCGCCAGAATGGGTCGACGTGCTCATGACGACGCCTGCCCCAATCACCAAAGCAACGAGGCCGATTAGCGCGAACGCCAACAAACGCGAGGTCATTCGCTTACGGCTATCAATGCTTATCGTTTTCGCTGAAGTGATGCTCACTGGGTCAGTAAAACTTAAGACAGGAAGGAAAAATAGAAGTTGTTTCAACCACTTCAGTTTAGTGTGTCGAAACGCCCCTGGCGAGAAGCAATCATCCTACGAAAACGGCCTGCACCCTTTTACTGGGGAGCAGGCCGTCGTATCAGATCGTTCATTAGCCTAGCCCGTTAGGCTGGCTTAGCCTTCGTTGCTATTAGCGGCTTCCCGTTTTTGCTTCAAACGCTTACGAGCCGCACCACCACCAATCAGGCCAACTACACCCATGCCGAAGAGGGCCATGGAAGCAGGTTCAGGCACTGCAGCTGGCGGGTTCACGCCGGCGTAAACCTTGATTTGATTTGTCGCGATGGGGATCAAGCCATCAAGAACGCTAAAGGTGATCGTGTAGATACCATTTTGCGTAACTGTCCCTGGCAGCAAACCAGAAAAGCCTACGTTCGTCGAGTTTTGCGTGATTGTATAGTCATCATTCAGATCCGATGCAAAGGGAGCAGTTGGAATAAAACCAAAGACTAGCGGACCAGGTGTGACATCGTTCGCTGAAGTAGTTGTCTTATTTCCGTAAGAGTTGTCGTTGTAAAGTTCATTTACCGGATTGTAGTTAGTCGAAGAGTTGCTCCCCGCCCCTGCTGGATCGAAGTCAAAATTAATGTTGTAAGTAAACGCTGATAGCTTATTGGTTGTGCTAGCTGGCGTACCTTGGTTGAAGTCGCTATTGACTGACCAGTCGAGATTCCAGATTGCTCGATCAGTTCCGTAATTGGGGGTCGAGAAGTAGTAAGAGCCTTCTTCAATGGCATAACCTAGATCACTACTTTGGTCAAAGTTTTTAGGCTGATTTCCATCGTTAGGATCATAGCGAAGCTTGGCTCGCATCCCGATTTCGACGCCGCCCGCTTGCGAAACGGTAAAGTATTGGTTGGAGTTTCCACTTCCGAAGAAGACATTCGACGAAAGCATGTCTGCCTGGCTGACGCTCCCCAGACAGCCCAGAAGTAGTAGAGCAAGTAGTGTTTTGGGTAACAGTTTCATTAAAGCTGGCCTCTCGAAAATCGGGTAAAGGAGGGATTTGTTTCTACCTAAAAGTAACTACTCGTAAATCCATTTAAAACAGTTTATATGACCCATTTAACGTAAATTGCCGGAATTGTTTATTTAGCTTTAATTGCTTATCCAAAGGAGGGGTTTCTCTGAGAATCACGTAAAATCAGCTGTAATTTAGAGATACGGCTGCTGAAATGCGTTCAGGAAAGTTTGGTCGTTAACCAATTTTGCAGTTCTAAAGGACTGAGTGCGTTCATTCTTTATGGGGGATTTTGCGCGAAAAGCGCATTTCTTTTACAGCAGGAGAAGATTAGGAGGCAAAGGGCTCGCGGGAGAAGAGCGAGTAATAGAGAGGGCGAGAGTTCGCTACCCTTCGCTTGATCAAACGTTTCTTAGGGTAGTGATCAGGCCAAAGCCGATAAGTCCCAAACCTGCTAAGGCCATGACACCGAAAACAAGTGTGAAAATCACATCGCCTTGTCCCAGCATGAACCAAAGGATGCCCGCCATCACCATATCGCTAAGGCCGCTAAACATGAGGAGGGGCCCTTTGAGCGCTTGCCCGCGGCGAACAGGCTGCCGTGATTTTCGAGACATGATGCATTCTCCCGATTAATTGATGCTTGCCCTGTTACCCTACAATTCGTGTCTGATAGTGCAAGCAAACGAGGGGGAATAAAAAAACGCCGTGTCTCAAAACACGGCGTTAAGAAGTAATTGATCAAGCACTTGGCAATGGAAAGCAGCGGCTTATTTGTACAAGAATAAGGGGCAGTTGGCAGTTTCCAGCATCTTGTTCGTCGACGATCCGAAGAAGGTTTCTTTGAAGCCACCGCGACCGTAAGCGCCTAGAATGACCATGCGAGGGCTTAGTTCCGCGACCTTTTCGGCAAGCAATTCGACAACGCTTTTGGTTTTAAGAATGGCATGTTTGGTAGCGGTGAGGCCGTGGAACTCCAGGAATTTAGCCGCTTCTTCCAAACGTTCGTGGGCTTTGGTCTCTTCCCCACTGATGCTTACCAAGTGAATCTCGGTTTGTGGACCGTAGATTTCTAACAGCGTCCAAAGCTGCAAAGCATGCGCTGCCGGGTTACTACCATCGTACGCGATCATCACCCGATGATTGTCAGGCAGTTGATCAGGGTAAACGATCACTGGACGGGCATTGTCGACCAACAGCTTTCGCACAGTAGCGCCAACATACTCGCTTGTTTCAAAGTGAAAGTTGGTCTCTTTACCAATCAAAATGACGTCGTGGCTTAGGGCATGCCGTTCGATTTGTTCGTAGGGCAAGCCTTCGCTGGGAATACAAGAGTAAGGAATGTTATCGGCCTGGCAGCGCTGTTCAAACTCTTGCAGGATTTGTTCCATCCGCTCTTGGGCTTCTTTGAGCAACGTTTCGTCACGCTGCTTTTTGTAGGCCCCTGCCCCAATCGGAACGCTTGTGGGCGCCTTGATGCCGGGAAGATCAACCACGGCAACACCAGACAGATGGATGGTGTCGGTTCGACCATTGTTCTTTTCAACGTAACGTTGGCACAACGAAATCGCCATGTCCAACGCGATCTTGCTGGACGGGGAATTGTCGAGAGCCAGTAGTGCGCTGCGAATCATGTATCTGTTTCCTTCCTCGGGGTGTCTGAAAGCAGCCTAATAGCCGTTTGATTTTCTCAGATCGGCTCCGTTGTTGAGACGAGACCGATTGCCACCTCCCATGGAATCGATTCGACCTGACTATGACTCAATTGTAACATTGCCTAGCGAGCCCGGGATGTACGATGGTTGGAATTTGCTGGGGTTGCCAAGGCCTAAATCGCTACCCAGTGGCATCACTTTCGACCAAACTAAGGCCCCAGCGGTCGATTGGAAAGAATATGCCGGTTATGCCCTGGGGCTGCTAGCTAGATTTGCCTTCTCGATAATCTGGAAAACCTCCCGTGATCGATTCCCGGCA
Source organism: Bremerella cremea (assembly GCF_003335505.1). Classification (NCBI taxonomy): domain Bacteria; kingdom Pseudomonadati; phylum Planctomycetota; class Planctomycetia; order Pirellulales; family Pirellulaceae; genus Bremerella; species Bremerella cremea. Next base: position 111,370 of record NZ_QPEX01000011.1, on the reverse strand, counting down.
GCAAGACATTTTATTCTGGGGGCAAAGGGGCCTCGCAGACATTCCGCAGCCGTATTAATTCTCGCCGCTCCGCGAGGTATTTTCCCCTCATAATGCGGGGAATTGGGCTCAGATTGTCAAGAAGTGACGGATACAGCCCTGGTTCGCGGTTATTTCAAATCACCTAGCTGCATCAGGGATGTCTCGATGGGTAGAGCGAGATTGGCAATCGCTGGCGAGTTCCCATCATGCAATAAGGTGATTCGATGCTATTAACGGTTCTATTTGGCGGCTTTTGTCTAGCTTATTCGTGTGTGTCACTGGGAATAACCAGTTATTGGGCGTGGCGCGTTTGGTTCAGATAGCCGTTAAAAGAGAGAACGCTGTAACGAGGCGACCAAGTCACGATGTTTTGCTTCACGCTCACGCATTTGCAGAACGATCGCCTCTTCTTCTTCGAAGCAAGTCGCATCGGCTAACGCCTTTTTGAGACGCGACATATCCAACTCAAATTCCTCTTGGGCGGTCGTTAACGCACTGCGATAGCTGCCTGCATGTATTCCGTTCATCGTGTCTCTTGCTGCCCCAAAAAAAGATGCGATGTCAAAAGCCCTCCTATTCTGTCGTAATCAATGGGCCCAGTTTCCGCAAAGCCCTTGGCTGTTCAGTGGCATGATATCGCGGTGAAATGGGCGAAAAAAACACGATAATTTCTCGCTCGGCGTTTTCAGCGTTGTTTTTCAACTTAAACCTGAGGTAGCGAATATGAATTGCAGTAAGATCGATTGAGCACGGTTCTGACGAATCGAACAAGTGTGACCAAATTGTGCTGCGAAACGTACGGCAGAGCAAGCAGCAATAATCTTTGGACAAAGCGACTTGGCCGCACTGCAACTGTCGAAGTGGGCTCGCTAAAACGATCCTTTAACTTCGTAGACAACTTTCGTTATCACGAGTCCCCTACCAACCCATGACCGTTTACATCATTCTGTTGATTAGTTTTCTGCTGGCTTGGAGTTTGGTTGGCTTTGCCCTAGCGATTCTGTTTTTGAAGTTTCGCTGGAATCTGGTGGGCGGATTTCTTTTGGCGACGTTCGGTTGGCTGCCTATTGTTGGCTTGCTTGGTCTGTTGGTTTTCGGAATCTGGACAGGCAAGGTTTCCATGTCGCAAATAGGGCTGAACGAAGTAGAGTTGTCTCAATCCGAAAACGACTATTTGGCCTCGGGGATTGGTTTTCTGCTGGGAATGGCCTTGGGAACGTTCGTTGGTTTGTGGCCACGGCGCAATGCTGAAGAGAAAAAAGAACGCTGGGCTCGCACTTGGCCGTTGATTCGCACGTTTGTCGCTGGTGGATTGGCAGTGCTGCTGGCGTGGGGGGTGTTTGTCTTAGCCGATTGGCACGCAAGCTCGAAGTTAAAGGGACTTCGCGAAAAGTATGCTGAGCAGTTAGCCACACAAGAAAAGTTAGCTCCCCAGCAAAACAAGGAAGCGGCTGCGGCGCACGACGATTTATTGCTTAGCTTAATGCAAGAGTCTCGGCCTGTTTGGCGAGGGAACGTTACCGATTTTCAACCGATGAAAACGAAATTCCCCGAAGGTTTTTTGCTGCCCGATACCAAGCTACTGCGGGCCTTCGTGCCAGGTTCGAAACAGATCAACGAGTTGCGTCCGCTGGTCGATCATTACCACGAACCGCTGCAACAACTACCAATGCTTGTGCTCGAATCGGACGAGCAATTTCAGGATTGGCATCCGCTGGTAGCTCGCTTGCTGGCTTACGATGCCCTGGTTCATCTGTACGACAACGACCTAGATGCCGTCCTGCTTGACTTGCAACTGCTCCGCACGATGGGAACCCAATTGCTGGACGAGCAAATTGACGATTGCCAATCCTATCAGTGGTTCGAGTTTTATCGTTATCTTATTTTTCAGGCAGTGTTGGGAAAGTCCTCGCCAGTGCCGGCTGATATTTATGACGAAATGCTGCAACCGATTCCAGGTTTGCGGCTGAGTATCCGCCGAGCTTTAAAACGTGAGATGGACGAATCGGTAGTCGATTGGATCGATAACTTACTGGCCGCACCGGTGGTGAATAATCCTACTTTTTCATATTGGCGAATGGCCGCTATCGAGCGAATACTATATGCAGAAAACCTTCCTCTCATCATTGAAAAGATGGAGCAGGAACTCGATCAATATTATGTCGACGAGGCACAGACTTACACTCCTTTTGGCTCGATATCTTTTCCTGGTTTCTATAACGACTATCTATGGTTAGACGTGACTGATTTTACGGGAAAGATGGTTTTTCAAACCAACTTCTCGGCCAGTCACTTCCAGCGTTACGAAATGGTGAAGTTAGCCCGGCAAGTGGCAACCTTTCAGCAGAAGCATGATCGCTATCCCGACGATGACGAGTGCCTGCGAATGCTAAGTGATGTCCAGATGCAGGCCGGCATCGATCTGATTTCCTTTGGTAAGAAGAACTCGGACGAAACGGTCGGGGTTTTGATCTTTCTCCGCAGGCACCATCGTTTAGATGATCAGATGGGGATCTATTTAGGAGATTCTTTTTTTAGGTTGGTCGACTATTTGCAGGACTTAGAAATCTTTGACAAAGATGACGCCAACGGCAGATTCATTTGGAAGTTTGATCCTCAGGGGCAGAACATGCTCAAGCCAACCCTGCCAGACTTTGGTGAAAAGGCACCAGTTGATCCGATCGATTAGCGCTTGCTGAACTGTTTCCGTTCGTCTGCGTACTCAACGCTCATGGATTTGCCGCAAGCAATTTCTGAGAGCCCGCTTTGGCCAGCTTGGGTTCTGCAAGCGTCTGTAGGAAACAGCGTTGTAGGAGATACGATTCTGTGAGAAAGATTGTTTACTTCGTGACGGCCAGCCTCGATGGATTTATCGCTCGGCCTAATGGTGCCATCGATTGGTTGATTCAAGCGGAAGGTAACGAGGACTTTGGTTTCGCGCAGTTCTTGAACTCGATCGACACCGTTATTCAAGGACGTCATACGTACGAGCACGTCTTGAGCTTAAGGCCTTATCCTTACGCCAACCAAAAGAACTACGTCTTCTCTCGAAAACTGTTCGAGTGCCAGCATGCCGAGATTGTGCGGCAACCGGTCTCCGAGTTTGTTGGCTGGCTGCGAAGTCAGCCGGGGCAAGATATCTGGCTCGTAGGTGGCGGACAACTGGCCGCAGCGTTTCTCGAGGCGGGTGCCATCGATGAGCTAAAGGTGTTTGTCCAACCGATTTTGCTGGGCGAAGGAATTCCACTGGCAAGGCATATTGGCCGCGATATCCGGTTAACCGTTAAACATTCGCGCGATTTTAGCCAAGGGCTAGTACAGATTGACTTCGAAGTGATTAAGTAGCCTGCTATCACCCTGCTTTTCTATTATTTCGTACTGAATATTCCGCCGAGAACTATAGCAGGTCTTGTAGTGATTTTCAGGGTAGCCAGGTCAGTGCTGATACTGGCGGTAGCGAGGATGGGAATGGCAGTAACGACTTCAGGTCGCGGTAGTTGGTGGTTTGTGCTGGGATTGTCGAGCGTCGTCGGCTGTGCCACGTCTTCCGCCAAGTTAGATCAGCCTTATCAAGAGACGATTTTGCCGGCCGATATTTCGGAAACTGCGGCATTCGATCCTTCGCCGGCACCGATTCCTAATTCACAACCGCCGGTGCAGTTGGCTTCGCACCAACAATCGTCAGAGATTCAGCCGCCGGTGTTAGAGCCTACCACCATCCTGCCGCCGGCGGTTCATGCTTTCGAGCAACCAACTTTTTCGGTTGCTCAGGCTCCAGCCCCTGTGGCAGTAGACAATGGGATGATTGGTGGTCTTTCGCTACAGCAAATTCAAGATTTGGCTTTAGCGAACAATCCCACGATTCGTCAAAGCTCGGCGACAGCCTTCGCGGCGCAGGACTATCAATACCAAGTCGGACGCTACGCGAACCCGAACGTTGGCTATACCGGTAGCCAATTGGCCGACCAAAACACGGACCAACACTTGGTTTTTGTCGAGCAGGAATTTGTCACCGCTCATAAGCTACAGCTCAACGAGAACGTATTGGGCCACGCGGTCCAAGCGCAGCGATGGGATGTTGAATCCCAACGTTTCCGCGTGCTGACCGATGTGCGGATGGCATTCTTGGATGCTTTGGTTGCTCAGCGGCGGATGGAAGTGATCGACAACTTCCAACAGGTTGCCGCCAAGGGGGCGGAACTAGCCGAGAAACGCTTCAAGGCAATGGAAACCGCTCAATCCGATCAGCTGCAAGCCGAAATCCAATTGAACGAAGTCGAAGTCATGCGACAACAGGCTCAATTCAAGTGGGATGCCGCTTGGCAAGCGATGGCCGCCATCGCAGGCGTGCCGGAAATGTCGAAGTCGCAATTAGTCGGTAGTTTGAATCCTGCCACAGGCGATTTGAATTGGGATGATGTCTACCACAACCTGTTGGCCAACAGTCCCGAGCTTCGCTCTGCTTACAGCCGCGTCTCTAAGACCCGAGCCAACTTGTCACGGCAAGAGGTCCAGGCCATCCCGAACCTGACCGCTCAGCTTCAAGCAGGTCACGATAACGGTACCGGCAGTGGCATGATCAACGTGCAAGTCGGTGCTCCGATTCCGGTCTTCAACGCCAACCGTGGCAACATCTCGGCCGCCTATCGCGAGTATGCTCGTGCAACGCACTCGGTCAAGCGTGTCGAGATGTCGTTGAAAGCTCGCTTGGCGGAAGTCTCGCGACAGTATGATTCAGCGATGGTTGCTGTGAAGCGATACGAAGAACAGATTCTTCCCAAAGCGAAGCGAACGCTTGACTTGGCCGAACAGGCTTACGAGGCGGGTGAGTTCTCCTTCATCCAAGTGTTGATTGTGCGACGAACTTACTTCGATACGAATTTGCAATACATCGAATCGTTGGGTGAATTGGCCAAAGCCCATGCCCAAATTGATGGTCTGCTGCTTACCGGCGGCTTGGACGAACCAGGCGACTTCCAGGACGGCGACACCCTGCGAGGCCAGACGTTCAGCCAACAATAGTCATTGCTGTAAGTTCCCTCCACAGCAGAGAAGAAAGGACGCTCAAACCATTGAGCGTCCTTTTTTTGCGCGATCTGCCACCTGTTTGCTTTTCTTCTGCGAGACCAAATCGCCGTGAAGTTCAACGGACGAAAACGGTTTCTCTAGTAATAATTCGGAACTCTTGCCGGGGCTAGTGGTTTAATCCAATAGCAAGGTGCCCTCCTTCTTTCTGATCCGGAAAGTGCTTGGCACCCTGGGCTGGCCCACTTAGTGCTGCCGTTAACCCCTGCCGGTTTCGAGTAGTCTCGCTAGTTGGCTTCTGAAAACAAAATTAAGAACCGACCGTAACTTTCCTTGTTTTGGTTGGTTTATCACTGAAGACAAGGGATGATTTCCCTGGCAAAAACAAGCTGAATTTCGCTGCGATAATCCATGGAAACGCGAACGGTTTGTGTCCTTACTAATTTCGGCTTACAAGCGTGCCCTTTGCTACGCAGCAGCCATTTCTCCCTGTTAATGCAAATCATAGAGTGAATAAATGATGAAGACTTATTGGAAACAATCACTGGCTATTTTCTCGGTGTTGTTGGTAGGTGCGACGGCGGCATCGGTCAATGCCCAAGATGGTGAACGGGGTCCTCGAGGCCCGCGTGAAGGTGGCCCCCGTGGTGGCGGTCAATTCGATCCTGAACAAATTCTCCAACGCGTTATGCAAAGGGATAAAGACGGCGACGGCAAGCTCTCGAAGGAAGAACTGGGCGAAAGCCGCATGGCCGCCATGTTCGAGCGAGTCGATACCGACAAAGATGGCTTCCTAACCAAGGAAGAACTCACTGCATCGTTCAGCCGTGGACCTGGTCAGGGTGGTCCCGGCCGTGGTGAAGGCGGACAAGGGGGTCGCGGAATGGGGCCAGGAGCCGGAATGGGGTTCCAGCCTGGGATGGTGATGCCTCCCTTCTTGATGGAACGCCTTGGCTTGAGCGAAGAACAACGCCGTGACGTCCGCGCCCTGCAAGAAGAAGTCGAGAAAAAGCTTGCTTCTATCTTGACCGAAGAACAAAAAGCGAAGCTGAAGGAAATGGGCCAACAACGCCCCGGTTTTGGTGGTCGCGGTGGCGATCGCCCTGAAGGGGCTCGCGGTCCTCGCGACGGCGAAAGGGGCCCACGTCGTGGTCCTCGCGATGGTGAAGGTGGTCCTCGTGGACCTCGCGACGGCGACAACAACTAAGTTCACCCGCTGCGGACTGCTGTGCCTATTGAAAAGTAGTGGTCTTAGTAGCGATATTTCCGGAAACCGGCCGCTTGATTCGTCAGGCGGTCGGTTTTTTTGTTGGGCCGACAGTAAGTGGCCATGGGGCTGGACGTTCTTACCTGGTTTGCCTCTTCTACGGTAATTTCCGCCCAAAGCGTTTTTCGCTTCTAGTTTGGCTACAAATTACTATTTGCCTCCGAGACGTTGTGATCTACGATGGACAGCTTCTGTAGATGGACCTACGTGAAAGAAGTGCCAAGTGAACTCGGAATTAACAACGATCCGTTCGCTAATCGTATTGCTGTTCTTAATCGGGCTGCCCATTGTGGCGATCATGCCTGAGGGCGTTCATGGAGCCCTCAAAGGTTTTCTGCCGGAAAGCAAGACCGAGACGGCGTCTCCTCCGATTCCGCCTGTGCGAACTTCGGACAAGCTAGCATCGTTTCCGGTGCTCGCCACGACTCCCCCAACCGTACATGAAAAAGTCGCCGTTTCTCCTACGGCCCATTTTGCTGAATACGATTCCTCCGAGCTTCATCGAGCGGCATCCGAACATGGTCCGGTTCAACCGACCAACTGGGAGATGCCCTCTCAGATTGTCAGGCAAACGAGTGAACCTCCCCAGTTCGTTCCGCCGCAAAACGACCCGATTGACGACTTGCCGCTGCCGAGCGATCGCTTGACGGTTCCGCAGGTGCCTTCGAGCGGAATCATCAACGAAAATACAACCGACATTCAAGTGGAACTAGACCGACTCGGCGCCACTTATATTCGTCTGGAATCTTGGGGCAATTCGCCACGGGTCTACCGTTTTCATTGCACAGTGACCATCAAGATTGGTTTGGCCGAGTACTCGCGCCGCTTTGAAGCGACTGCCGAGACGCCGGAAGCGGCCATGCAAGAGGTTCGCAACGAAGTGCAAGCCTGGCACGACCGTTTCTCTAATTCGGACCAAATGGACCGAAACCTACCTCAAGCGCTTTGAAGACCAGCGATTAGTTCGTGAAGGTAGCCTTAACACGCTTGGAAACAAGCATGTATGGAACCCAAATAGCACACCCAACAACGCTCCGAACTAGTTCTCTGAGAGTATCCTGATCAAATATCGGCGCCTCTGGCAGTACCATCTTAACCGCGAAGGCATCGATAACGATGAACGCGGTCACAAACAATGAGAGCCCAATGTACCATTTGGGAAACGCGGCTTTCTTGGCGAAAAAAAGATAAATCATATAGAGGCATGCCAAAAGTTGCAGGCCATTGATGGCAATCTCGGCAATAATGATCGGGGCCCACAGCGCTTTGTAATGCTCGCTCCCTGGCGTGGTGAGTAATGCCCAAGTATCCGTTTGGAATATTGGCGGGTAGGTCATCAGCATCATCGCACCGATGCGTAGCGGACCAATAACAACCCCTATTCCCACCAGTACCAACCAACCGCTTAAACCGTTTAGCTTTTCTTTCTCTTCTTGGGTTAATTGGTTGTCGTCTGGTTTCGGTTCAAGGGTTGGGGAAGTGTATGGATCCATTGAAGAAGCCTTGCAAACAAAGCGATAAAATCTGATAGTTGCGGAGAAGAGCTATCATGAGTTTAGTCAAGCAGTTCGTCTTTTGTCACCGAAAAAGGGTAACTTGTTGATCAAACTGGCTAGGGAATCGCCTCTCTGATCGTCTCAGCCCGAATAACTTGTTACCGCAGTAGAAAGCCAATCGCCAATTATTGACGGCGCCTGGTTACGCTCTCGGCCAGCAAGGCGATTCCTTCGTTCAGTTGCCCACGCATCAGCTTAACTCCGGGCAAGTTCAATTTGCTGGACGCTGGGATTGGGAAATTCCGCTTTGGCTTTTTTGTATCGCAAATTCCGCCACGCGAAGAATCATCGCGGGTGGTTAGTCTCCCAAGACAACTTGAAAAACGCCATCGGCCAGGCTAGGCCCTTCCGAACGACGAACGACGAACGACGAACGACGAACGACGAACGGCCTGGTGCCGGAAGTGTTCGTTCTATTCTGGGGGCATGGCCCTAGTCCCTTAACGGCGAGGTTCTTCAACTTCCCCGTAACTTCGTTGATCGGAAGGGTGTTTGCCATCGCCGCTGTTTAAATTCAGCAGGACGTTGCTTCCGCGCGGGATGATGCTGATCGCCGCGCCTGAGGCCAGCAAATTCTCGACTTCCATCACTTCGAGCGTGGCGTCCATGATCTCTGGATCGGCCTTGCTGATTTGGTTGAGCATCTGCCCGACAATATCAGGCCGCATCGCCCCAGCTTCGGCCATCTTCTGCGAGACCTCTTTGGCCGTTTCACTCTTGATCAAACCGACCCGGTTATCGCCATCTTGTTTCATCGCACTGGTGACTTGAATCAGACGTTTGACCACTTTGTCGGTAATGTTGTGCACCATCTGCACATCGGTAAAGAAGACCTTGCGGATATAGACCGAGCCCAGCCGATAGCCCCATTTTTCGCTCAGTGGCGAAACGGCAGCGCGAACGGTGCGACTGAGGCTGTGACGGTCTTCCAGCATCTTGTCCATTTCCAAGTTCGAGAGTGTGCTGATCGCACTCGAGGCTACGTTGGCTTGCAGCGAACCTTCCGGATTCGTGTTGATAAACAAATAAGCGACCGGGTCGTTCACTTCCATCTCGTACCAGAGGCCCACCCCCATCGGTGTTCCTTCTTCCGAGTTGACCATTTGACCGCGAAGGTAATGTTGCCGCAGGGCAGTGCTGACGATATGTCGTTTACCAAAGAACGGGACCAGAAGCGCACCTGGACCAAAAATTGAGATCGGAAAGTGCAGACCAGGCTCGTCGATCGTGCCCATCACTTTGCCGAACAGCGTGTAGACATGCGACTCGCATTCCTTCACGACCACATACAAACCAAAACCGGTCGCCATTCGCAGCAGAATGGGAATGAACGAGAGGCCAACGAAAAATCCAATAGCAACCAAAGTGGGGAACATAACAAAGATCTCTGGGGAAAAGTGATTTGCTAGGTAAAATCAATCTGGCGGCGAAATTACTTTTCGTCCTGCGTTTGCACGACACTGGTCGCGCGGGCGAGTAGTGGCACGCGCATGTCGCGGATATATGCCCGCAGTGCCGACGTTCCCCCTTCCGATTTGATCTGTGTGAGCGTGCGCGCCAGTTCGCGCAGTGGAGCGACTTCAGCTTGGGCGTTGTTCGAGGCGATATCGACGGCTCGTTTGCTCATGGTGATTTGTTGCTCGGCATCGGCTTGGGCGGTGCTGATATCGGCGGCCACTTGATTGCGGGTGCTGTTAATCGCCGAAAGCGCACGATCGACCTCCGGTGGTGGATCGATCGTGGTAATCAGCGCCGCATCAAGTTCCACCCCATAACGCCCCGGCGTGCAGCGGCATTGTTCTTCCATGTAGGCATTTAGCAGAGGCAGATTCTTCCGCAAATCGTTGATCGAAACGCCTTCTGAAAGATCGATCGTTGTACGGGCTTCGTCATCATCGTCGCTGGGTTTGGCAAGCAAGCTGGCCCCTTTCGGATCGCTGAAGGTGGCAATCCGTTCGCGCAGCACGCTAACGAAGTAGCCCATGATATGTTCCAAAGGACTTTCGACGCCGAAAAGAAACGCATACATATTGTTTTCACTCACGCGGTAACGGATTTGACCGTTGACGCCGGTGGTGAGATTGTCTTTCGTGACCGCTTCGATGGTGTCCTGTTTCTTGGTCGGATCCCAAACCAGATCGATACTGCGTGTGGCGACGTTCACCTTGTGAACCTCTTGCCACGGCATCTTAAAATAGGGACCGCCTGGGCCGACGACTTTGACCTTGGGGTAGGTGTACCGTTTCTTTTCTTCTTCGGTTAAGTTTGGATCGTCCAATGGTTCGTTGAAATCGGACGATAGCCGATCGGCCCTGCCAAAGGTGGTGATCACGGCCCGTTGATCGGGAGGAATCACATAAAAGCCAGTTAAGACAACGCGAAAAAATACGTACGCCAGGAAGCCTAAAGTAAGCCCCACTACAAACTCGATCATGTTGTTCCCCCCCAATAACAAGCAGCGGTCGAGAAAAGACCTCACAAAATGTAGCACCGCCCATGTGTGACGCATCGATATTATCACAGCCGACGAGTCGTCGTAACGTCTCGTCGGATTGTAAGGTCTGTACGGTCGTTGACGCACGAGTTTTTTAGTCCACGAAGATGAGATACCGCTCGGTTGTTTGTCGATAAGGCGAAATTCTTAGCCTCTGGCACAGCAGAGCTTCTTTTGGCTTTGAAAGAACTTTCGACGAGTTTGCGCAGCGTTTAGTTAGAATCGTTGTGTAGTACGTTGTTTTCTTAGAATAAGAACTGAAAATAACGATCGATTTCACAACTGCGACAAGATCGATGACGAGAACGGATATATCCCTGGATCGCCTGGTCAGCAAATATGGACTAGAACGTCACAACGCTTTGATTCAAGATGGCGTTGAACCAGCGGTCCGTTTGAATGTAGGTTCGAAGGCTGGTCGTTCGTTGCGGATAGGCACTTCCAAATTTGGCGGACTTCCTCATCTAGCCGAAGGCACCTTTTGGCCGGTTCGGCCCAATGCCGAGCACCCGCTTCAGTTTCTAGCCCAGTTTCATTTGGCCAGTTTACCCGAGGAATGCCGCGAAGCGGTGCCACTGCCGCGCGATGGCTGGCTTTACTTTTGGTTCGATATCTTAGCCGATTGGCAATCGAACCATACCTGTTTGCTACGACCAGAATCGAGGGAGTATCCGTTCGGCTGGGTTACTTTCGCCCCGGAAGAAGCCCCTCTGCTTCGATCAGAATTTCCCGAATTGAGGGAACCTAAAGTACCTGCCAATCAGAAACTTCCCCACTATCAGCCTCCCATGTTCCGTCCCTATTCGGAACATCGCGTTAGCTTCCGCCGCGCGCTATCGCTGGATAAGGACTCGCTGAAACTTCTTCTAACGCGCGCTGACGAAATGACCGAAGAAGATGTCGACTCGAACGAATGGAGTCGCGCTTTAGAAATGATGCAGGAGATGCACGGCCATCGTCGAGGCAAACGGCGTATCGATCATCGCCTGCTAGGTTCGGTGCACGAACCGCTGGGAACCGACATGCGGGTCGACGCCCAGCGGTTCTACGAACAGCGGACCGGTAAGCCAGCCTCCGACGATCTGAAGTCATGGATCATGCTGGCCAAGTTCGACAGCGACGATACCATCCAACATCACGAACAAGACGCCGGCTGGCGCTGGGGAAACGGCGGGTCGCTTTGCTTTTGGATCCGACGAACGGACCTTGAGAACACCGATTTCGAGAAGGCCGTGGCCGTGATCGGAAACACCGGATAGAGGATAGCCGTTCTTACCGATCGTAGATCCAAGGTTTGGTAACCCCTAAAGCCTCGCGATGTTGCGGATCAGCCAGGAGCGGTTCTTGGCAAATCCCAAATCGTTTGATTTTGCCGGAAAGCGTAAGTTCGACCTGGATTTCGTACGTCGGAAATTCGTAGAACGCGATCGATTCATCCTCGTCCGTGTCAAGCCAATACCTGGGTCCTAAGACATCCGACAGGTTGTCCTGATTTAGTTTGTTGACGTCAAGAGGTTCCCCCTGCCACGTGAGTTCTCCTTGATAGGTTTGGAACTTATCGTAATCCTCACCAACGTACACGATCCAAAACCCGGAGATCTTATTGTCTGAGGATCGTTCTACACTAACTCCCAGGTCGTGGTAACAATGGGCTCCAAATTCGAAGGCATCGTCTCGACCAAGAAACGAAACCCGCTCAAATGGCGCTCCGAGAGGAATACCATTGAATTCTGGAATATCGAGCGAGGCGGTTAATTTCAAATGGGACGAACGCTGCCAATCGTTGGTCGGATTACCACGGCGAAATAGAAAGTCGAACATAGATCCTCGCAAAAGATTAAATGCCTTGTTGAATTACGTCCGAGCCAGCTTCTGTGTATGGACTACATCAACCACTTTCCCGCGATCCGACAACGCCATGTGATAGCGATCTTTACCGGCCAGGCAATGCAGTGACATGTGATAGGACTCGGCCGATTTCGCCAAGTACGAACGTTTGTCTGGGCCTTCGGGGTTACGAATTCTACCCCAGGAACCATCCCCCAGGTAGAGAACGCCTCGGTCGTTTACCATCCCGTCGAGCATGCGATGCGTTCGCTTAAAAGCATGGTCGTGATGCTCGAGCGCGGCATCGACGTTGTAGCGTTCCAACAGCGGGCTCCAATGTTGCCGCATCGAGGCATGTAGTTCACCGTCTGCGTTTCGCACGCAAGGATACATTGGCACGTGATTCACTAGAAAGACGTTGGGGTGGTCTTCCCGCGCTTTCAATTGCCGCGCGAGCCAATCGGTTTGATCGCCTTCGATGGGCGAGGTGTGACCAGAGTCGGTGAGCACGACCGAAAGGTAATCGCCGAAGTCGAGCGTGGCATACCCTGTATCAGGATAAAGCCCGTCGAACATGGCATAAAAGAACGGCGCCTCTTTTCGTGTTTTGTCGTAGAAGCCGACCGTTTCGTGGTTGCCGATACACGCGACCAAGGGAATCAGGTGCCCGCGCTCGTCGCGAAGGTCGGCAGAATAGTTATCGATGAACTTCAAAAATGCTGTGGAAGACTCGCCGTTTTCGTACGCCAAGTCTCCGCCCAGCAGGACGAACTTGGGGGATTGAATCGCGGCCAGTTTGTTCGTCCGTCGAGCCGCGCTGCTGGAACCACTATCGCCGCCAGAGACGAAGGTAAATTCGTCGGTCGCTTTGGCTGGCATCGTACGGATGCTCTCTTGCTTCGAGTCGAGCTTGATACGAATTCGATAGTCCTGCTAAGGAAAGTGAATTCATGCTATTCAGATCGTCCGACTCACTCAACCCAAAGCTTCGCGAGAACGCCCTTAGATGAACCATTTCTTATGTAGAATCCCTGAAAAGCAAGGACTGTGCGGCTTTGTAATTGACTAAGAGCGAACGACAATAGTTAATAGAAGAAGCATAGGCGGATATCGTGAGACGTCCTGTTTGTTGTTCCATTGTAAAGGAAATTGGGTATGCGCTTGATGAATCAATGGAGCATTGGTTTAGTCGTAGTGTTAGTCGGTTTAGGAAGCGCCGTATCGTTTGCCGCGGATCCGCCGAAGCAACGCTTGGATCAAACGTTCGTCGCAGGCAAGTTTCGAATTTTTTATTCCTTGGAAGGCACTTCTGCTGTTCCCGCAGACGACAAAGACCAATCAGGCGTGCCAGATCGTGTGGAAGATATTGCCAAGCAACTGAATGTCGCTCATCGGTTGTTTTGCGAAGTGCTGGAATTTCCCGATCCATTAACCTCTGAACGTTATCCTGGCGTCACATGTATTCAAGTGTCGCTGCGACAAAGCAAATCGAACGGTATCGCTTTCGACGAATCGGGTCGGGCTCGGATAATCGCCCAAGGCCAGCCTGGGGAACGCGCGCTCAGCATTACGATAAATAATCGGGTTGATCCCATAAAGAATGTAACTCCTGCACACGAGTATTTTCATTTGATTCAGTATGGCGCCACCTATTTCAAAAATCGTTGGTATTTGGAAGGCATGACACGTTGGTCCGAACATGGTATTGCAACCGGCGATCTCGGGGATGTGCGTTATCCTGCGGAAGGACCATGGCCGCAAAGCCAGTCGCAGCAGAACGAGTTGACGCAGTTGACCTACGATGCAGAATTCGTATTGTGGAATCCAATCGCGCAAGCAACCGACTCTCAAGGCCATTTACCAAACTCGCCTGCGATGCGCGAACTTGCCGCTGTGCGCTATAGCGATGGTACGCCAGTGCTGGCCGACATGAACTTGCGTGGCTACGAAGTAATGCGAGAAATTCTGCTGGAGCTAGGCAAAGTCGACGACGTGGCCTTTCAGGAACTCGGCTATCAAGAGTGGTCCGAAGCCAATCAGAAGTCGAAACAAAACGACGCCTACATCTACGCAAGCAGCATGAAAGTGCTGCAGCGTTTTGTTGATCGATAAGTCTTCTTGCAGATTTAGCTAATCTCGCGTGAAGCACAATGACAGAGCTTATGGTCGAACGTAAAAGTACCCACCGAATCGAGAAACAAACAGGCGAGCGTCAACAGAATTAGCATAGCGCGGAGGCTGAAGCTAAGCCAGCAACGTTTGGGACGAATGCTTTGGGTGGGAAGTTTGTTCATAGCGATTCGTTCAGGGAGTGGAACGGAAGCTAGTCCAGAGACTCTTATTGCTTCCATTGGTTGTCCTACTCGACAATAGAGCGGATCGAGCAGATGACATTATGAGCGAGTTACAAGGAACGTGCTAGAAGAATATTATGGGAGTGATGCCGCTTCGTATTGCTTCCGTAGCTCTTCAAGCGAACGAATCGGTTTTCGACTTGGGGTGAAGTTGGAACCGTAGTTGACGCCGAGAATGGTCAGTGTTTCCAAAGCAGGCATCTGGGCAAGAATGGGATAGGCGTTTTCATCGATGCTGCATCCTTTCGCTGTGAACGTTTTCAGATTTTTTAATTTCACCAAAGGAAGCAGGTCTTCGTTGGTCATGTCCGAGATATCGCGCAGCTCGATCGATTGCAGATGTTCGCACTCGGCTAGGCTGGCGATCCCTAAACCCGTAATGCTAGGACCGGTCAGAGTGATTTTGGTTAAATGCGGAAAGCGTTTTAGTGAGGGTAACGCTTGGTTGCTGGCGCCACTTTTCACGAAGTGAATCGATTGCAGTGTTGGCGAATGGGCAAGTGTTTGCAGTTGTTCGGCCGTGATGAATGTCCAGTAGAAGTGAACTTCTCGCAGCGAAGGAAGCTGGGCCAAAGCGACAAACGATTGATTGGTAAGCTGCGTGTTGCGCAAGTCGAGCTTTTGTAGTTTGGGCAACTGCCTGAGTTGCGACAAGTGATCGTTGGTAAACCCAGAGAAGCCAGATTCAACGCACACCACATGCGAGAGCATCGGGACACCGAACACCTGATCGAGCCAAGGAGGGTTCGAGATGGTCAATAGCTTCGGGCGAAATTCTAGCGGGTCGTCGCGAATATCGATTTGATAGTTGTGAATGACATGGCCGTCATCACGTTCGATCTGAGCAATCAACTTGGCTTCGGCGTTACCACGATAAACACACCAGCCCAGCCAAACCAACCCACAGCAAGCGACAACGCCAGCCAACCACAGCCCTTTAAGTTTAAGGGATGCACCTGGCGAAGCGAGCGGAGCGGCCGCTAGTTCGGTGGTTATCTCGTCATCCGATATTATGGTCGTTCTTGCCATGGCAATCGCTAAGCGACAAGGCGAGGTTCTCTTTTGACTGGATTGTCCAGATGAGCAAGTCTTGCTCATTGAACGATGCTCAAGAGGATTTCTAGCATTGATCGATTGATTTCGTCACGAATAACAAGTCTTCGATTCGTCACGCCTGCCCGATTGCGGCAGAGATCGACCAAGACTGCGCCGATTTTGCTTTTTCGTACGGGCGTAACCTACGCTTTTCTGGATGGTTACGCCGTTAACAAACAGCTGCAGAATGAGAAGGTTGTGCCGGCTGGGCGGTAAGGGTTGGTTGTAATGTTTTTTTGGTTCGCACAGCGGACCTTACCGTGTGAACGTAGATATGGCTCCAATAGGGTCCGCTGTGCGGACCGACACGCTCATAAGGTTAGCTCGATGCCAAATTATCGACGAGCGCGAGTTCCCGGCGGGATGTATTTCTTCACCCTGGTAACAGAAAACCGGGCACCAATCTTTCGCGATTCAACCTACGTACGATTACTTGGCAAATTATTACGCGAGGCAAAGCAAAGATGGCCATTTCGAGTCGAAGCGATGGTCTTGCTGCCTGATCACCTTCATGCGGTTTGGGGCCTACCACGCGGAGACGATCGATATTCGTTGCGATGGGGATGGATCAAGAAAGAGTTCAGTCGCGAGTACCTTCGTTTAGGAGGAAAGCAGCAAGCGACATCGAGATCGCGTCGCCGGAACCGTCGGTTTGGCGTATGGCAACGAAGGTTTTGGGAGCATACGGTTCAAGATGAAGACGAATACCGGGCATACCTCGACTACATCCATTGGAACCCAGCGAAACATGGACACGCCTTAGCCCCTGGGGAGTGGCCTCATTCAACATTCAATCGCTGGGTGGAAGCAGGATTGTATGAACCTGATTGGGGACGTTTGCCCCCTGATGAACAGCGGTGGCAAAAGTTACCCATCGGCGAATGAGGATGAATTTATCAGATCTATTTTCGGTCCGCACAGCGGACCCTACGAGAGCTTTTTCAACGTTTGTAATGTAGGTTCCGCATTGCGGACCAGAAACAACTTTCAATCTTCCCCGGAGATTCCCTATCATGCTGACCATTTTTCGAATGACGACTTCAATGACTTCGCCGTGGCTGATGGTTTTGTTTGCTGTGGTATTGTTTTCACCGCAACCGGCTGTCGCTCAAGATCGTATCGATCGGGTGCGGCAAGAACGAGAAGCGCGCGATCGTGAGGCAGATCGGCGGATGGATCGTGATCGGCCAGAGCGACGCGAGATTGACGATCGGATGGACTGGGATCGTCGGCCTCGTGATCCGCAGATATATCCCTTTCAATTCGAGCGTCTCTCGGCCCAAGCTCGCATCGCCAGCGACGAAGTCTTGTCCGCTTCGTTCGCACTTGAATATCTGCCGGAACTGATTCGCAATCGGCAGGAACGCCGCGAAGTGGTGACCGACATGATGCAGCAAACCGATAACCCAGCCATCAAGCGCTTGTTGCGGATGAAGCTGCTAGAATACTCGCTCCACTCCGATCAACGTGACGAGGCCCTGGAAAATCTCCGCATGCTGATCGCTCCCTAAGGTCGTGTGCGAGAAACCATTGAATGACTAAATATTATGCCTGGCCTGCGATCATCATCGGGGCCTTGCTGCTGAGCGGCTGCCTCGATTTCGGTCCCAACATTTCCACCACAAAGCCAACGGCAGAGCATGTGAAGTACTGCCGCTCGGAGATGTACCTCAATCCACAAATTATTATTGAGCCGCAAGGTTTCAAACTACTCAGCGGGATCGATCGCTATGTGGAGTTCAAGTTTGTGGCGCATACCAACGATGTGAGCAAACTCTTTCTTTCGCCACCGGTTGATGCTTTGTTGATGCAGCCAAATTATGTTTTCAATGGCGGATCGGACGAAGTCTGGTGGGATCCACCCTCGTCAGGCTTGATCGGTGCTAATTACAACCTACCGAACGTCAGATTCATGAAGGCTGCTTACGTTGATAACGGTGATGGAACGTTGACCGTCTACATCATTTGGCACGAGACATAAGCTCATTCTCTTCGAAGGGGTTTGTTCGAAACCTTTGTTAGCATTAACGGTGGAACCGACCCAGCAGGCGATGGATGGGGGTGCCTGCTTTATCGAGCCAGGCTTCTTCGCTGGGATCGAACAGGCGATAGGCGATTAGCTTCAGGCGATCGTTCACCAGGAACCACGACAAGGCGTAAATCCAAACCAGCCCCGCTTTTTCCCAACCGATGGGCGCCATGAAGACACCGTATACGGCGATCAATGTGGCCACCAACTGGGCTCCTAAAACGGCCAATAGCAAAGTTTTGGCTGGCGCGATCGACCAGAACGGGCCACGGGTTCGTGTGACGAAAATCGTTAACTGACCGGCGACCGAAAGCTTGAGATAGATCAGCGACTGGATGGTGGCAGAGTCGAGCTTGAAAACTCGTTCGGCTAAATAGAACAAGCCAAACGAAGCGACCACGCCAGCCAAGCCCAGCACGCTGGAAATTCCCAAGACTAACGGCATGTTCCACTTCTCGGGCTGGTTGGAATAGCGAACGCGATCGTAAGCGATCGATAAAATCGCGCCGTCGTTCAACAACGCCAGCATCACGATCATCACCGCCGTCACCGGGTAGAAGTTGAAAACCAGGATCGAAAGGGTCATGAACAGCAGCACGCGAATCGTCTCGGCAATACGATAAATCGCGTAGCTGTTCATCCGTTGAAAGATTTTGCGAGACTCCCGAATCGCATCGATCACCACCGACAAACCTGGCGAGAGCAGCACGATATCAGCGGCGGCGCGGGCAGCATCGGTTGCCCCAGAAACGGCAATGCCACAGTCTGCTTTCTTCAGCGCTGGGGCATCGTTCACTCCATCTCCGGTCATGCCCACAATGTGCCCATGTTCCTGCAGAACGTCCACAATGTGGTATTTGTGTTCCGGATAAACTTGGGCGAAGCCATCGGCGTCTTCAATCATTTGATCGATACGGGCCGAGTGGTGGTAGTCGACATCTTTGAAGATCTTCGCATCAAGAAGATTGGTGCCGATGTTTAGCTGCCCGGCGATTTCCTTACCGATGGCAACCTGATCGCCGGTCACCATTTTCACGTCGCAGCCCATTTGCTTGGCTTGGGCAATGGTAGTGGCAGAGTCGTCCCGGGGTGGATCGAACAAAGGAAGCACGCCGAGAACTTGCCATTTTCCATTGGCATCGGTTTGGGCGACACCCAGCGAGCGGAAACCTCGTTGGGCGAACTGATCGATTGCCTCTTCGTAGGACGCTTGAATCTGATCGGCGTTGTCCGCCAAGCCCAGAATCACTTGCGGAGCCCCTTTGCTTACGCAATGGGCTGTCCCATCGTTTTCGTGAAACTTCGCTTCGGTCCGTTTGCTCACAGGATCGAACGGTTGGTAATGTTCAATCGCAGGCAGCGTACCTTCGACCGCTCCCTTTGCCCCGGCCAAAATTGCCAGGTCGATTGCATCTCGATCTTCTGCCCGCGAAGCCAGGGCCGCCGCGCGGAGGATTTGATCTTTGGTGACTCCTGCTAGCAGAAAGGGCTCGCCCAAGGTCAGTGCGTTTTTGGTGAGTGTTCCGGTTTTGTCCGAGCAAAGCACATCCATCCCGGCGAGCTCTTCGATCGAGGCCAAACGGCTGACGATCGTTTCTGCTTGAGCGAGTAGTCGGGCTCCGACCGACATGGTGACCGAAAGCACGGTTGGCATCGCCACCGGAATGGCCGCCACGGTCAAAACCAGGGCAAATTGAAGCGTTTCGGCTAGGGGATCGCCACGAAATAGGGCCACAATTAAGATCAAAACCACTAAAACTACCGCGATGACAATCAAAAAGTCACCGATTTTCAGAACGGCTTTCTGGAAGTGGCTGGTTGTATTGCTGGCTTGAACCAAGTTGGCCGTTCGTCCAAAGAACGTATCGGCGCCGGTTCCGTAGACGAGTGCATCGGTCTCGCCTTGGCGAATGATCGAGCCTGAGAAAATCGAGTCGTTCGTCTTACGAGTGACCGGCAACGACTCGCCGGTGAGGGCCGATTGGTCGACTTCAATCGGGTCCCCTGCCAGCAAGCGGGCATCGGCGGGGGTAATATCGCCCAGGCGAATGCGGATCAGATCGCCAGGGACCAGTTCCCGAGCTGGTACCTGCTGCCACTTGCCGTCTCGTTTGACGCGTGCGCCGAGGGCCAGTTTCGATTTTAGTGCGGCAATCGCGTTGCCAGCTTGAAATTCTTCCCAAAAGCCAACCACCGCGTTGACGATGAGTAAGGTTAGAATGATGAAGAAGTCGGCCCAGTGCTGAACCAAAGCGGACAAAATGGCCGCGATTTCGATCATCCAGGGAATCGGCCCCCAGAAATACGATAGAAATTTCAGATAGAAGTTGGTCTCGACTTCCGTCAGCTCGTTGTAGCCGCGATCGGCTAAACGTTGCTGAGCATCAGCGGAAGTGAGGCCGTCAAGCGAACATTTCAGCCGCTCTTCAAGCTGGTCTAAGGTAAGCTCGTCCCAATTTTCCTGCGTCTTGGTACTCGCAGGGGATTTGCCATGGGGATCGTTCTGCTGGTGCATAGATAGGTCCTATCCTGCTGGAAGCGACAAATGACCAGAGTGCGCAATTCCTCCCCAGGTGTTACGCTGCATTCAGTTTAGCATGCCTTTCTTGCCGCACGGCGCGAAGGGCAGTGCTTTGATTTATTCTTAGGAGAAAGCCATTGGCGCTTTGGCCGTAAGCGAGAAAGGAAGCGGCTCAGCTTCGTTCAGAGCTTGCTGGCAGGGAATAATTCTGCCGTATAGGCCGGATAAACCTGCCATTTGACCTTTGCTCTCATTCCGCTAGAAAGAGGACTGGGCGGTTTTTCTCTTGCACGAGATATTTCGATTGCGGCGGTCAACTTCACAATTTGGTATTCGACTTACCGCCCGTCGTTGGGGGCAGTTGATCGCCTGCGCAAACAGTTCTGGAAATGCCCGCAAGAAACTGGCCCGAGTTTGCCGAAGAAAACGGCGAAAGCGACCGATCAAGGCGAAAGCATCGGTCGTGCGGAACCGTCGAATGCAGCGGTTAGAGGCGATTTTGTTCCTCGCCAAACAACCACTAAGTTCTCGCAAATTGGCCCAGCTTGCCAACTTGGCGGATGGAACCGAAGCCCGTACACTAGTGCGTTCCCTGAATCGGCTATATGACGCCGCCCACCGTGCGTTTCGCGTGGAGGAGTTAGCTGGCGGATACCAGTTGTTGACTCGGGGAAAGTTCGCCGACTGGGTTCGGCGGGTGGTTGGTAGCGATGACCCGACTCGGTTGTCGACTCCGGCCATGGAAACACTGGCGATTATTGCCTATCGGCAGCCTGTCCTGCGGGCAGATGTCGAGGCGATACGTGGTGTTAATTGTGGCGAGATTATTCGCCAATTGATGGACCGAGACTTGGTTCAAATTCGCGGTCGCAGCGAGGAATTGGGTAGACCTTTCCTTTATGCGACAACCGCCGCGTTTTTGAGAATGTTTGGGTTTCGGTCCTTGGACGATTTGCCCCGTAAAGACGAGTTTCGACGATTCGAAGCCGAGACCGAGGCGTCTACGGCCTCTCAGGTTGACGATCACAAGGAGACATCGGTGACAATCACACTTGCCCCAAATTCCCCGGCTTATAGCGGCGAATCCGAAATCATGCCTGTGGCAATTTGGAACCCGCAAGAACCGTCCGCACAAGCCCCGCCTATCGAAGACGAAGAAGACGAGTTGTATGACGACGACGATGGGGCCGACGACGAAATCCCAGATGAAGATGACGACGAAGACGACGACTACGATGAAGATTGGGACGATGACTTCGACGATGACGACGACGAGGAAGAAGACGACGACCTCGACGAAGAAGAAGACAGCGAATGGGAAGAAGTCGAAGACGATGAATGGGATGACGAAGAAGACGACGACGACTTCGACGACGATGATGAAGAAGACGACGAAGATTGGGACGACGACGAGGAAGAATAATTCTCGCCGGAAATTGCTTGTCACCGTGCAAGAAAAGGGCTCTCTAAGAGGGCCCTTTTTTCATGCGCGAGCAGCAAACAGCCCCCCTACTCTTCCAAGAATTGAAAGCTGTAGAAGCCAATCATCTCGATCTTGTTATCGGGCAGCAACTCGTCGAGTGAGGCTCGGAGCGCTTCCCTCAGTTGAGTCAGATCTGGCTCGTTCAATGCGGTTCGGTTGAACTTCCGTATCCGCAGCACCATGTTGTGTCGAAAACGACTTTTGTGGCTCTCAAGGATCGGCTCTAGTTCGTAACTCTTGTACCTAGGCAGCTTTATGAACGCATGAAAGTCAACCAAGATCGTGCTGTTCGTCTTCGGATTGGGGATCGTGCAATCGAACATGCCGAGATCGACCTCTACCGGGACCAAAGCGTCCGGCATGTCCTTGGCATCTTTCTCTCCTTGAACGTAGGGCGTGCCACAGCCGATCTGCAGTGCAGCAACGATCGAAAAAAGAACGCAACCTATTTGTGTCCATAGGGTTACAGAATTTCTTCTTTGCTTCAATCTGCCGGCCATGCAAGAACGCCCGTCCCAAGGAATTTGCCCGATTTACGTTCAAGTTTAGGTTGCGAATAGGGCCCCAGCAAAAGTACGGCCCAGGCGTTGTAACTTATTTCAGTGAAATTACTTACCTACTAGACTCTAAGACCCGAACTGCGGTCCTGCGCGAAAACAAGGGAAGTTGTTCGACGCTAAGCAGTGGCGACCTATACTTTCATGGCGCAAGTCTTTTCGCCGGTTTTTAGCATGGGTTAGCAACGCCGATGAATTTCGCCTGGAAGTGGGCCAATCAACTCGATCTGAGATCTGGAACCGCACTGCTCCTGGTGGTGGGGGCGTTGGCGCTATGTGGCTGCGAGCAGTCCGCCTCGGCAGATGAAGAGTTGTTGCTATCGTTGGAAAAACGAGACTGGGTCGAGATCGACTTGGGAGACTTCAACGTTTCGGTCTTGGTCGCCGATGATCCGAGCCGTCAGCCCGATTTGACCGAGTACCAAGAGAGCGTTGCCCTGCATTATCAATTGCATTGCCTGGTTGCCCAGGAAAACGAAGAGAAAGTCAAAGCCTTTCTGGAAGAGCGTAAAGGAGAGATCTCGGACGAAATCATCCGGACTTGTCGGCATGCCAACTTAATTGACTTAGCCGATCCCGAACTTCAGTTGATTCGATCGCAATTACGCGACTTCACCGAAGAGTTTATGGGCCAAGGAGTTATCAAGCGGTTTGTTTTCTCGAATGTCGTTTTGGAGCGTTTCTAATGAGAACCGGCTACGTATGGGGTTTTCTGATCGGAGCGTTGCTGTTGCCTTTGCTATTGGGCTGCGGGGCAGAACCGGAAACGGTAGCGAACGATGCGACCGCTGAGGAAGAAGCATTGCCACCGCACGAGATCGCAATCGGAGAATACGCGTTTCGGGCTTTTGACCCAGCTTCCAACACACAAACGCGGTTCGATTTCTCGTTAGCGGGACTGGTAGACGAGAAAGACCTGACCAAACTCGAAGAAGAGTTCCAGAAGAAGAAAATCCGGATTCGCGATCGGGTAATGATCGTTTCCCGCGAGTCCACCATCGAGGAATTGGAAGATCCCGACTTGGTTATGTTTCGCCGACGGCTGCTAAAAGAGCTGAACCGTCTGATCGACGACGGTAAGCTGAGCGACGTCTATGTCAGCAGCTTTCGCGTAAAAACCCGGTAATCGTGCACTTTCTAGCTATAGAATTGATGCACCAATCGCCGTAAATTGGTGACCAGAAAATGGCCTTATGGCGAATCCAAAGTGCTTGTTTTGGTTACCCGAACATGAATTTCTAATAGTTTCGAATAAACCGTGTCAAACGTCAAGAATTCCCATTGACTCCACTTCTCGGGGGTCGATACATTCATGATGAATCTACGCATGGCCATCAGTCTGCCTGCAAAGTTCGACCTGTTAGATGTGTTTTCTGAGAGATCTAATGGCGGATAGGGCCTGCTCGCCCGAGTTCGTCCGTTTGTTCGGATGCCAAATGGCATCGCTCGAGCCACCTACTAGTTGACGATTTTGGCAACGGAAAGACGCGGTGGGCCTGAGGCCACTGCTAGATGAAGTGAATGACGCACCGAGCCCTTACCGGGGGTAAGGGTGCGACGCTTGATCGGGCGAATCGATCGTTTCCGATTTTCTGTCTCTCTTGCTAGTAGGTTTACGATCCGTGAAGAAGAAACTGTATGTGGGGAACCTTCCCTACAGCTACACCGGTACCGACTTGGAAAACCTCTTTTCCCAGTATGGTAATGTCGCTTATGTAAGCGTCATTTCCGATCGCGAAACTGGCCGATCGCGTGGCTTCGGTTTCGTGGAAATGGATTCAGACTCCGATGCCTCAGCGGCGATCGACGCTCTGAATGGTTACGACATCGACGGCCGCAAGTTGGTCGTGAACGAAGCCCGCGAACGCGAAGGTCGTCCTGGTGGCGGCGGTGGCGGTCGTGGTGGTGATCGCGGCGGTCGCGGTGGCGATCGTGGCGACCGCGGTGGATATCGCGGCGGTCGTTAATTCACGACGCCCAGCGAAACCCAATTCAATGAAGCGACCCGAGAGAGCTTTTCTCTCGGGTCGCTTTTTTTAGTTTGCCTGCAACAGATCTGATCGAAATACTCACCATCGGATTACATACCGACTCATTGGCCGGAAATGGCCTAGCTGGCGTAGTGGCATCAAGAGATTTTGTCCATCTAGGCTACCTCTGTCCCAAGCAATGGTGTGCGCCACTGCGCGTGCCAAAAAGGGAAAAGGCTAGCCATGATCAGAAACGGCAAGGAAAGGTGACGCGGCAATGATTGCGGATGAACCGATAGACGCGGCACCCCGATTTTCCTCGGAATGTCATCGGATGGGGGTCGCAGGAGTTGGCGGAGGATACAGCCAAACCCGCGGGCTAGGCAGGACAATGAATTCGATATCAGGATGATCGCGCTTAATCTTCTCGATCTCTTCTTGCGAAGCGGCGGCCCCCTCCAAGGTGATTTGCTGAAGCGTCGGAAACGTCGCAACCAATTCGATTTGCTCGGCAAAATAGGCATCGCCACGGAGCCGGATCGATATCAAGTTCAACTTCTCCAGCCGGGCCAAGTCTTCGATCTGAAACAACGGTTCTCCCTGCTGAGAGAGCGGAGTCGGCGAGTCCCGATCGAGATTGGGCAGCGCAAAATGTTTTAGACTCGGGCACTGTTCCACAAGATCTAAAGCTTTCAAAGGCAACTGGTGCCGGGCATCCAGACTCGTCAGGTAGGTAAACTTGGGAAGCTCGCTGTAGATCGAATTCCAATTCTCGTCGGCGCGAACCGCGACCGAATCGACATGATGTAGGAGCGGCAGGAAGTATTGGTTTCCGGCCAGCTTCCGCATCCACACAGGGCCTACGTATCGGACGCCGGCATGGAAGCTTCCTTCGATGTTGTAAGTGGGAACGAAAGAGTACTCTTCGCCCAAGTGTTCTATTCGTTGAAGGTTAGCGTGATAAACATAGAAGCCCAATATTACGCCAATCAATGTAAGACCACCCAAGAGATCGGCCAAGTGAAACCGAAAGAGACCTCCATTGCGGCGAAGTCGCCACTCGGTTAGCCCTCCGACAACAGCCAATATCGCAGTCGCCACAGCAACGTCCAGCAGAAGCGACCAAGGGAGAATCAGCCAACCATCGATCTCGAACGGCCAGTTGTCGTAGTTGCTCCACGATACATCATGGTGCAGCGATCCGCCCCATTGCGAGAACGAACTCTTAAACCGAATGAGCGGTTCGGATTGAGTGCGATTCACCTGGCCGGACGTATCGACCTTGAAAGCCAAGGCCCGCGCCAAAAACGGGCTGGGCCAGCCATGCTGGTAAACTTTGGTAGAAACACGCGTTGTCCCCATCGCGACTAGCTGGCGATCGCGCGGGTCGAAAGCGTAGGCCATTTCGTTGGTAGCTAGGCGAAGTTTCTCGCACTGCTGCTCCCAGGGAGTCGGCCAAGGAATTTGGCTGTACTGCACGAGATCGCCTGGCACTATGATGAACACTAAGACGAGCGTCGTCACCAGCAGCACGCACCAGGTAACCCAGTGCAGCATCTTGAGGATCGCTAACCGGCTCAGCAGGGCATGCATGAAATGGTCTTTCTGCTGGTTACGCTTCAACCGTCAAAAGCCACGTGGCGAAGTTCTCGAATTTCTTGCGGGTATTGCCTGAGGCGTGATGCGAGTTGTTGCCGTTGGCAATCCAGTGGAAACCAGGACCCATCAGCGCGGCGGGGCAGCGCAGGTTCAGCGCGATGCACAGTGCACGGAAGTTCTTCTCGCGGTTGGTGTGCATGGTCAGGCCGGTCGATTTGTAGTTGAACAAACTGCGATCAATTCGCATCCGCAAAACAGGATCGGTACAGATAATCTCAAGGAACACGCTGACATCAATTTTCGTGCGGCGGACGTGGCGTTGGTTCGAGCGGGGGTCGGAACCGAGATGGCTGGGGACGTCGCCAATCAGTTCAGTAGCGGCTTTCACCTCTTGTACGATATCTAGCAACCGAATGTTCTCCCACGGCACATGCCCTTCCCATTCTGCCGAGCGAAAGACGAAGTGTTCTCCCTCGAAGACCGCCGAGCGAATCGTGTTCCGAGGAACCTCAGGCACAGCAATCAGGTGATCGTCGCGGACGGCGCGACATGGCATGCCAGCCAAAATTAATCCTTGGGCACCTTCCCGAGCGACCTCGAGCGGCAAATCCCAGGCCAGCATTCCGGGGCGATCGTGTAGCGCTTGACGCACTTCAACCTGTGCCATGCCCAACAAAGGAGCCAAGATGGAAGCGACCTGAGCCGGTTCGATCTGGCAATCGGCTTCACGCAGAATGGCATAGCTGTGCGACATAGGAACTCAATTTCAGGGCTTGGAAGCTATGGAAGTCTGCGGACGGAATCTCAACTGGACGAAGCATCCTTAGGGGCAGCCTCTATCGATTGTTGGCACAAACGTCAATAAAGCTTCGTTGTAGCAAAGCCAATTCGAACTGGCAAAGCTTTCGCCAAAGCCGCGTGGCAATGGGCCGATTAGGTGAAGTAGAATAGAGAACCACATTTGCTATCCCATCTTACAAGGATTTTCTATGAAATACCTGCTCGCACTCGGCGTGTCACTATGTTTGTGTACCGCAGTTCCAACGCTTTCAGCTGCCGAAGAAAAAGAACCGGCCCGGCAATCGGAAGAAACTTTTGATCTGGGAGACGGCCGGGAAATGAAGTTCCTGCTGTACCTTCCCAAGGGCTACGAAGAAAAAGAACATTGGCCATTGATGCTCTTTATGCACGGCGCCGGCGAACGAGGAGACGATCTGAGCTTGGTCAAAAAACATGGCCCGCCGAAGCTGATCGAAAATGGTAAGGACTTCCCCTTCATTATCATTTCGCCCCAATGTCCGAAGGGAACCTGGTGGAAGACCGAGGACGTGGTCGCGCTGTTGGATCACATTATGCAGATTCATAATGTCGACGATAACCGCGTCTACGTGACCGGGCTAAGCATGGGTGGTCGTGGGACGTGGCAAGTTGCCGGGGCTGTGCCTGACAAGCTGGCTGCCATCGCCCCGATTTGTGGACCTTCAGACGAAACGATTGTCGAGAAGATTGTCACGATCCCGACTTGGGTCTTTCATGGCGGCAAAGATTCGGTCGTGAATGTCGATCACTCGGAGAAGATGGTTCGCCTGTTGAAAGAAAAGGGAGGCGATCCCAAACTGACGACCTATCCCGAAGCCGGCCACGATAGCTGGACGGAAACGTACGACAACGAAGAGCTGTACGAATGGCTTCTGGCGCACGAATTGAAGATGCGTAAAAAGATGGAAGCCGACAAGCAGTAGGCTTGTTTAATACTACGAATGATCGCTAAACGCAGCGTCCGGGCCGCCGACCACCCTTCGCGCGGCCGGGATGATGCGAAACTTCATCTGGCTATGCGTTCCTTGCTCGCCATCAAGGCTGCAAGGAATTTCCGGCGACGAATGGAATTCGACCGTTTCCGCTTCGTACGTTACGATTCGCTCTTCCACGTCTTCGTTCGTCAACACGAAGTTCAGCCCGGCGTCGAACATTTCGACCATCGAAAGAGCTGGCAAAATGGTGACGTGAAGTTTATGGTCGTCTAACTTCGCTGTCGGAGCGATCACAAAACCTCCGCCAGCACACCGACCATTCGCAATGCAGAACGCGTAGACGTCTTGTTCAATGACCTGGTGCTCGTCTAGGCGCATACGAATTTGAAACACGGGCGGATCGGAAAGCACCGATAACGCTTGCAGCCAATACGCAAACGCCCCGTAGGTTTGCTTGCTATCGGATGCAATCTCGCGGGCGACCACACCGCCAATACCTGCTGTGACGGCGTTGATTAGCAGCTTCGGCTCTGCGACCGACGTTTCCAGCAAATCCATCGGACGGGCCTCTCCACCGATCGCCAGGTTCCACGCTGCTTCGACATCGTCAAGCGGAATTGCCAGCGAACGAGCCAAGTCGTTGCCGGTACCGGTCGGCACGATTCCGAACTGAAGTTCGCTCGGCGCGGCCAGCAAACCGAGCGATTTGGAAATCGTGCCATCTCCACCTACCAGGATCACACGATCTGGTTTCTCCCGCTCGATCCGCGCGACCAATTCCTCTTCAGGAAGATCGTCGAGGCGGATCCAAGTGGTCGAATCACGCTCTGCGAGCTTTTCAACTTGCGGACCAACAGATTGGGCACCGCCAGAGCGACCATTGAAGAGCGTGAAGGTTTTCATCGAATCCGTTCGCTATTAGGACTATTCGTCCAGGGGCATAATTTCAACTTTACGGAACTGAATCGGATGGCTTTCCGATTGCAACGAGATGGTACCACCAGAGAGCATCAACTCGCCGCCAGCTTTCTCAATCAGTTCCTTCGAGTGGGCATCGCTCGGATCGAGTTGGGGCTTTTCGTATTCGAGAACCACTTTGCCATCTAAGATGTGCTTGATGGTTCCGTTGCCATGGACTTCGATTTCAGCGGTCACCCATTGATCGCCATGATACGTTTTGGAAGTGCTGCTGGTGCAGTGGGGCTTGAACAATTTGCCATCCATCACCACGTTGGTGCCTGGTGTGCAAAGGTTGCTGGTGGTGCGGTTGTCTTTGCCGTTGCCACCCAAAATCTGGACTTCAATCGAAGCAGGGAAGTCTTGATCTTTGCCCATGGTCTTAGGATCTTCGCCATGGATCATCACCCCGCTGTTACGATACGCCCAGCCAGGACCGCCAGGGCATTGACCATCGAGAAAACGGTATTCAACCCGCATGCGATAGTTGCTAAACGGCTTCTCGTAGAAAAGGTGTCCGAACGTTTCGTTGAACTTGTCGTAACCCTTGTCGTACGAAACGGTCAGTAAACCGTCTTCCACGCGGAAGGTATTGTTCGGGTCTTCGCCAAGTTCGTGGTAGCGGATTTTGGGTGTCCAGCCGGTCAGGTCTTTACCGTTGAACAATTGGATCCACTCCCCTTCCTTGCCAGAGTCTTGGGCTTCGTTTTCTTCAGCGCGAAGGGAACCAACACTCGCAAGGGCGAGCAGCAAGGCAAAACTGAACAAGCGATGCAATTTCATGAGGGGGAATCTCCTGGTTGAGCGGAAAACCGCTAAGGGGGCGGTAATAGATAATTGAGCCAAACCTCACCGCAGCCGATGAGAAGTCCTTCCAGTGTAGTCGACCGGAAAAGAGCCCTGAAGTCGGTAGCCGCGATTTCAGCCTATGAAAACTGCCCACCAAATGGAGGGCAGTTCCCAGGAAATTCTTATTTCAGGGTGGGCACTAGTACCCAATAATCGGCATGCCAACAGATCGCGGCACTGGAGCCGGAGTGCTGTACCAGTACGTCTTGCGGTAGTACGTATTGGCAGGCGCCGGTTGGTAATAAGAGGTCGTCACCGGCGCCAAAGGGGCTGGTTGAGCATTGAGCGGCTCGTAGTAAGTGGTGTTAACCACCGGCGGAGCGTAGTAGGTCGTGGTTTCTTCCGGCTGGTAGTAGGTGGTCACTTCCGGTTGGTAATAAGTGGTTGTGGGAAGGTAGTTCGTTGTCACTACCGGGTTTTCCACATAGGTGGTCACCGCTCCGGGGACGAGCACAGGTTTCATGGTCGTTCGAAGCCCGAACAGCCCCGTACGAACTGGCACATAGCCAACCGCAATCGGAGGCGCCACCGTTGTCACGACTTGGGCCTGGGCAAACGTCGTGGTGAATAGCGGCGCAACTAGGACCGCCCCAGCAATCAAAAGACTTCGAAACATATAGATCCCCCCTTCTCGTGTTGATAAGTTGATTTTGTCTTCTGGTCAGCCCATCAACAAAACAAAGTCATTGTTTCATAGGCCAGTCAAAGAACAAGGCAAAATCGATGCCAAGGTCACATTCTGAAAAGATTCTCCTAAAGTCTAGGACACGGTTGGTCACTTGGCGGTCAAGCTGAACGAAGAGAAACTCAGTTTGCGAAAGAAGTTGCGGACGGGAATAAAGCGACTCATTTTGAAATAGTTGTTATCAAAATGACCTTCTTCATCAGCCTCCCTACCGGAAGATAACCCGGATAAGCGTTGCAATTAGCCTGTTTTGCTGCAATTGAGGGCTTTGGCGTCACCGGCTGCGTGGTTGGCATAAAGCATGCGTAACCTTAATCAACTCCGAATGCTCTGCCATTTGGCGCGTTTCATTTCGCTTGATCAGCGCGATGTTTGCGAGAAGTAGATAAGAGAACCGTTAAGGTTGAAGATACAAAATAAGGAGTATCGCAATGCCCCCCCGCTCGTTATGGCTGACAGGTCTGCTGATCTGTCTGATTGGGCTTCCATCGTTTGCTGAAGCTCAAGGTAAAGACAAAGGAAAATCGAAAGGTGAATCGCAGCGATCAGAGCACCGCAGCCAAGGCCGCTCTGAACGTTCGCGTCCGTCGCCGAGTGCTAACCAAGATCGTGGCCGGTCGGCTCCTAAGCCTCAGCCATCTGCTTCACCCCGAGCAAAACAAGCTCCTGGTGCCCGTCCCAGCCAACCTTTTTCACGACCAAGCCGTGGTGAAGTACAAGGGCCAAGTCGAAATACGAAGCCTTCGCGTACTCCTGCCTCGTTCGATGGTATGCGTCAGCGGATTGAATCAAATGCAAAGCGAGGCAATCCCGGGTTAAACGTACCCAATCGCCCAGATCGACCGAACGCCAAGCCTGAACGCATTCAGGTCAATCGTCCCGACTTTAATCGAGACAACAATCGATCGCGGCCTGGTAACGGCGATCGTCAAATGCCCAAGGATGTGCGTGACGTTTTTCAACGCAATCAACCAGCCGATCGGAATCGTCCCGATGCTGGTCGAGGACAAACTCCAGGTCGTCCGGACAAAGGGGCGACTCCTTCACTTCAAGATCGATTGCGCGACATGCGAGAAAACCCGCGTGGGCCGTCCAATAATCGATTTCAACCTGGCAACATGGATGACATTCGCAATCGACTGCGTGACTTGAACCGTGGTCAAGACAGCAAACTTCCGAAACCATCGGACCGTAATCGAGGCCCACAGGCCGAACGCGATAATTCGCCAAGACGTCCTGATATGGAAAATCGTGACCGCCCCGATTTCAGCAAGCGGCCTCCGATAGGAGACCGACCTGGGGCAAATCGACCTAATGGGAATCGCCCAGACAACAACCAATTAGGCAATCGCAAGCCAAACGTACGCCCTGATTTCGATTGGCGTGATCGATCTCAACGAGACCCCAAATTCCGCGAAAACTTGCAAGAAGTGCAGCGTCGGGGTTCGCTCGATCGCGACAAGATTCGCAATCAATTGGTTACCGCCGAAAAGCACAATCGCGATCACGGTGGGCACTACGATCGCCATCCCAACGGTAAGTTCGACCGGAATTGGGACGGGCGTTGGGGTAAGAACGATTGGCATCACGTACCCAATAACTGGTACCGTCACGCGTCGAATGTCCGCAACAACAGCTATCGTCACTTCCACTACGGTTGGAACAACAACTGGCGGCCAAACAATCGCTACCTCAACAATTGGTTCTTCTTCACGTACACGCCACGTCCTGGTTACTGGTGGTCGTGGGGATCCCCTTATCGGCTAAGCACGTGCGGTTTCTGGGGTAGCTATCCGACCTATCCGGTGTACTACGACTACGGAACGACGGTTGTCTACGACACGCAGTATATCTATGTGCAAGACGAGCCGATCGCAACTCGCGAGCAGTACGCATTGCAAGCCATCGCGTTGGCGAATGAAGGGCGACAGCAACTGCAAAGCCGCCCGCCGATACAAGGAAACGGAAGCCCGGAAGATTGGTTACCGCTGGGAGTGTTCGTCCTGACCGACACCGAGACTGGCGATGGGAGTATCTATCTGCAATTGGCTGTCGACAAGGACGGCTTGATCGCCGGCACCTACTACAACGCTACGACGGGCAACTCGTTACCGATTTGGGGGAAGGTCGATCCGGCCACCCAACGTGTGGCTTGGATGATTGGAGAAACGTCTTCCACCGTGATGGAGACAGGCATCTACAATCTGTCGCAAGAAGCGTCTTCGGTGCTGGTGCATTACGGAACGCAGCGAGACGAAACGTGGATGCTCGTTCGTCTGCCAGAAGATCGCGACGAGAACCAACTGCCGTAGGCGTTTGTTTGATCTCTAAACAACCTAAAGGCCCCAAACTTCAAGTTTGGGGCCTTTCTGCATTCTGCGGCGACCTGCTATTGGTTTCTTCGCGCCCAAATGAATCTCTCTCAGACCGACGACATCAGAAGTTCCGATGCTCTCGTTGGTCCCTTTTTCGATTTGAAGCTTAGTGATCAAGAAACAGAAATTAACCGCGATCATTTTGAGTAATTAACGCGGACGACAATTATTTTTCGTTGGCTATGTAAGAGAAATGTCCTGACAATTGAGGTAATAATGCGGATGAGGGAGGAGGATATCCGCAATTTTGGGAATTAGATCGCCCGTTTGGAGCAAAAATTGCAATGGTATAGTTTTCAAGAAAATGCCTCAATAATCAGTTAATTCGCTTCTTCGGAAGCAGATTCAGAGCCTATATTTGTCATAGGCCCCTATTTTTAGCCAGAGAAAAGGTAGGGTATTGCGGGCAAGGCGCAGTAAATACGCCAAATTACCAAGGTTGTGTAGATTTATCTTCGTAAAACAGGTATGACGTAGCTTTTGTTTGAGGCATTGGCTGCGGAATCCGATGTAAGGTTTGAAAGAAGAAACTGGCAGAAAGTATGATCAGGTTTTTGTGACACTGTTCGATCCGCAGAGCCAAACTAAAATCAGCTATTGGTTTGGACCGCCAAAGACCAAACATACAAATAAGTTCTGATCCAAGATCTTGCTGGATAGTGACCCATCTTATGAGATGATTCACTTTCAAGGGGCAGCGAGAATTCAGCTTGGTTTTGAACTAAATCAAGGGCAGCAACATGACTAGAGGTAAAACAGGCATGTCCGTTTTTCCGGGTAGGCAGTTTGCATCCCATGACTTCAGAACTATCGATTGTCCATTTCGTCGACGATGATCCAGCCGCGCGAGAAGCTCTTTTGCAGCTTGCTAGGTCGGTTGGGCTCACCGCCTATACTTATAGCTCTGGGGAAGAGTTTCTGGAGCAAGTCCAGGCATCTCAACCAGGCTGTGTTGTTTTAGATATCCGTTTACCGGGTATCTCGGGGCTGGAAGTCCATCGTCGAATCAATCATGCCGGTTATCCGCTGATCGTAATCTTTTTATCAGCGCATGCCGATGTTCCCACGACCGTACAGGCAATGAAACTCGGTGCATTCGAGTTGTTTCAGAAGCCTTGTAATACGTCTCGATTGATCGAGGCGATTCGTCTGGCCTTGGAAAAGAACCAGCAAACCTTCGAGAAGCATCTTCGCCGATTGGAAGCGAATCAGCTGCTACAAGATCTCTCACACGAGGAGATGAAGGTACTGGAATTGATGTTCCTAGGGCGTACCAATCAAGAGATTGCGGATCGCTTGCAATTGAGCTTAAGAACGGTTCAATTCCGTCGATCAAGCATCTTCCGTAAAACGAGCGTGGAATCGAAGGCGCATTTATTCGATATGCTCTTCGAAGCCGGCTGGAGCCCCACGCCGCAAGTACATCGCCAAGAAGAACAGCCAACAAAACAGAGCGGTTAGAGTTTGTTAGGTAATCAAGACGGTTGTTTGGTATCAAAAGATGCTGCGGTTGTCGTATCGCACTACAATAAAAGGCAATGACCAGATTGCTTTGCCTGGGGTGCGTTCATGGAAAACGACAATCCATTCCGTTCTCCTCAGCCGGAAAAGACGGCTGAGACTTATATCGCTACCGATATCTTTCGTGGGATCACGTTAAGTTGGTTCGTCGACCGGTATGAGTTCTATGTGCCGGAAATGGCCGAAGTTGTTCCCCTGGCGATTGCTTTCTACGAAGCGACCAATGCCCAGGTAATTGCCCGCGCCCCACTAACCTTTTGGCGCGGTAATCTTTGGTCGACTTTGCTAGGCCCGGAACGATATGCCCGGCAACGGATCGTGCTCCATCTCGATGCAGACCAGCATCGGGTCTGGGTCGAATACCATATCAACATGGTTTTGCCGACTCGCTTGTACTATAGCAGCCACCGCGAAGTCATCCGTCTGGCCGGTGAACTTGGGGCAATCCATCGCTCGGCAATCGCGTAACGCAAATTGTTTCTCGGGAACGTCTGAAGAACTTGCAAGAAACGAAAAAGGCGAAGCATGCAGCTTCGCCTTGATGGACTCGTGTTCTGCCTAGCTGATCTTATTTGATGGTCCACTGAGGCCAACTGCCGTAGCGTTGAAGCTCCATGAACAACAAGATCGAGCCGGTTGTCAGTGCGATGAATGACAACATCAGCATAACGGTATAGATATTTAACGGGGACTTGCGTCCTGACTTATCCGAGCTTGGTGTAGACATTGTCACCTTTCTTGATCACGCCGCGGCGATAGTCCCTGATAATTTCGCCAACCGCACGATCAGGCTGGGTCTGCTTGATGATGATACGGCCGAGATAGGTATCGCCACGGAAGACATCGAGCGTGTTGCCTTCGTGAATCCCATCGTCGGCACCCACCGAGATCTCAACCATGTCTTTGTCGTTGACGGCTAAGACCTTGGCATCCAAACGTGGTGGAATGTTATCGACCGGGGTGAATTCATTCATCCCGTTAGCGGCCAGCACCTTACCCATCCGGGCGACTTGCTGGGCCATCTGCATTTCGCGTTCTTTCAAGCGTTCCTGCTCGACCTTGTACTGCTGCACTTTGTCGGTAAGGGCAACCACTTCACCGAAGCTTTTGTCACGATCGGCTTGGGCAGTCTTGATATCGGTACGAAGTTGAGCAACTTCTTCTTTCAGGTTCTTGGAGTTGTTTTCCGCCACTTCGAGCAGCGTTTTCATGTCGGCTTCTGACTTAACCAGACGCTCGTTCTCTTGATCGAGACGGGCCAGGTTGGCTTGCTGCAATTGGTTACGGGCAGCCAAAGCCGACAAAGCAAAAGCACGGGCGACACGTTCCTGTTTGAGCTTCATCTGCACCTTTTGCAGTTGATCCTGCAAAGCGGTTTCCCGGGCTTTGAGCTCGTTGAGCATCTTCTCGAGCCCAGCCTTACCGGCGCCATCCCCTTTCACTTCCGCTCGCCAGTTCTTGTGCGTGGCGTACGTCATCATCGCTACGGTCATGAAGACCAAGCTCATGATTAGGATGAGGAAGGTAAAGATATTTCCGATCAATTTCATGGATTTGACTCCTTCAATGGCTTCCGCCAAGGCCTTGCCGGGATCGGTTTCACGTCGCTCGCAGCTTCTGTGGAAGAATCCACGTGTGATAAGCAAGCCGCGTCCATGCAGGTTGACGGATCCAACAACCGAAAAGCAGCTCTTCCGAGGTCACTCTCGAAAGGTACTGGATGTGTGATTAGGGACAAGATGCGTGAGTATTTAGGGCCAGTATAATTCTGGGGTTTGAACAGTGTCAACAAATCGGGAAAATTAGTTTGGGGGTTCTAGGAAATATGGCTGCAAAATCGGAACCTTGTTGCGTCAACGCCATGTCCTCTGACTCTAATATAAACGACGATAACGTTTTACGACGGATTTCCCGCACAGAATTCCGGATAGCCGAACGTTTTGCCACCTATTTGCGGTTTCATTACCCCTGAATGGGTATGTTTTGCGGATCATGCGGGCTGGGCTGTTTGATTCGCTTATTGAGAAATAGGGCCACTAGATAGAGGGGGGCTGTTAGCAGCAAGCAGCCCATGGCGAACCAATCACCGTAACGGGTATAGGGAGAAAGGGGGCGTGCGGTCGGGACGACTTCCGCCACCAAATAGCTCGTCTTTTGAATGGGCGCGTACTGCTGAACTTTGCCTTGAGCATCAATGACGGCCGAGACGCCGGTGTTGGCGGCGACCAGCATCGGACGGTGGTTTTCGACGGCACGAAAGCGGGCACACGTCAAATGCAGGTCCAAGATGCTGGTCCCCCAAAACCAACCGTCGTTGGTTAGGGTTACCAACGCGTCGACTTTTTTTCCCGCTTGAGTGATGGTGCGAACTTGGTTGGCGACAAGTTGAGGAACCGTGTTCTCGAAACAAATGCACGGAACAAGATTTACCCCTGACACATCCACCACAATCGGCCCTTGGCCAGGCGTCAAGCCGCCACCAATCGGTAACCAGTCGTACACAAACGGGAACCAGTCGCCCAACGGCACGTATTCGCCGAACATGACGGGATGCGTCTTCTCGTAGCGGGTTACAATGCTCCCCTCGTCTCCCACGTGAATCGCGGCGTTGTAGTGATCGACCACTTGGTTGCCGTACCGAATGACCGACGTCCCCAGCAACAGGGGCGCTCGCCATCGATTGACGGCTAAATCGTGCAGAAATCCTTGGAAGCCGTGGATTCTTTGCAGCATGTCTTGCTTCACACGCTCGCCTGAAGTGCTCCAAGCGGCAGGCGGAGCAAAGTCGCTGGCGATTTCAAAAACCATATGCGGCCCCATCGTTGTCTCGGGCCAGACGATCAGATCGAGGTTGGGTTGCTCGGCCACAAGCATATCGGTTAACTTCGAATACTGATCAAACGTTCGCTCCGATTGGGTTGGGTCGCCGAAGACAGTATCGATGGAACCTTGAACCAAGCCGATCCGCACGGCCGCTTGGCCTGAGTCTCTGCGTTGGGCGATATTCTCGGCATCGAGCCGCTCACCTTCCTGCAGCCAATGTTGTCCGCTGAAATACGAGCCGCCTACGATAAGCAGCACTGCCGCAACGAACGCCACCTGGTGGGTCCACTTGGGCTTTACGCGATTTGCCACGCCAGCTTCCCACTGTGGGACCAGCAGCAACAACAGTGATGCAACCAACATCACTAAAAAGCTAACTCCGTAAGCCCCGGTAATCGAAGCGATTTGAATGAGAGGGAGGATATCGACTTGAGTATGCCCCAATTGGGCCATCGAAAACCCGGTTGCAAAATAGGCTCTTACGTACTCTAGCGCGGTCCACACCACGGGGGCAACGAGCGGGATTGGGATTCTCAAGCGATGTACGATAGGACGACTGAGGCCAACAAACAGAGGCAGATAAACGGCCAAGTAGCCGCTAAGCACTGGCCAACCAAACACGCGTGTCGCCCAATGCGCCTTACCAATGCCGTACAGCACCGTCAGCCAGAAAAGGCAGCCAGAAAGATAGATCAACCAATAGGCCCGCTTCGGAAGCGTTTCGGCTCGAATCAGTATCAGCCAGCCAATCGGCGCAACCCAGGCCAGCAGGGTGAGGTTGGCCTGAGGAAATGCCAGCGCCAAGAGCAAAGCGCTGGCCATGCCAAATAGAAGAACGCCGCGCCACGTTAGCGCAGGGGAAATGGGCTTCGGCTGCGGTTCAGTCTGGGGCACGCTGGTTGGGCTCACAACGAGTTCGGGGCAACAGAAAGCCCCTAATCTAAGCAGTTTTCGGCCAACGTCCTAGGTCGATTCGTTGGCAAGTCACACTCAGCGAGTTGCGCGGCGGGCTATCGATCGGAATCGTCTGTCTCGTCATCCGGTGGCATGCCAGGTCCACCGCCAATGAAAGTTTGTAACATCCGTCCTTGGTTCCAGCAGTCCCACCCTTCGGTCAGCTTGTTGTCTTGATTGACCCGAAACCAAGTCATGCCGCGCAGGGTAATCCGATTATGGGTTGGTTGGAAGCCAAAGCCTCGTCCGGTGTGCGTGCCGGTCAGGAACCATCGCACCACGACATCAGGCGGCTGTTCGATGATCGCCTCGATATCCATCTTCAAATCAGGCATGGCGGCCAAGACGTTGTCGCGGAATTCTTTAAAAGCGTGCATGCTGAAATAGCGAACATCCGACTCGGCGTAGCCGATCGCATCTTCCGCCGTGAGTTCGAAAATAGCGTCATCGTTACGACGATTCCAAACCTCTTCGAACCAAGTTCTTGCCAATCGCGAGAGTTGACTCACTTCCTCTTCCGAATGTTCGCGCCCCTAAATTAAAACGGGGCTTACCTGGCCAGGCCCCTCGATCTAAGGAGGAGTTTAACCCAGAAGAAGTGATTTCCCAACCGGTACGCTCGCGATCTAGATCATTATCGCCGAGATGAATTGGCCAGCTTCATACTCGGAATTAGGTGCGAAAATAGCCAAGGCATTGGCTTTGGCGAGGGTGGCCAGGTCGGCTGACCCTTTCCAGTTTAGCGGCGAAAGTGTTGCTCCGGCGCCTTCCTTCCGGCAGGCCATTGCCGGGAAATAGACGGGCCGGTCGCCATTATTGACGAAATCACGCGTCAAAAGGAAACCTGGCACATGCAGTGGTTCCTCGGCACGGCCTTGCAATTGGTTCAACGCACAACGCACAAACAGATGAAAACAGACCAGGCTACTAACCGGGTTCCCAGGCAAACCAAACACGAGCGTAGTCTTCCCTGCGGAAACGCGTTTGCCAAACCAGAGCGGCTTGCCGGGCTTGATGCAGACCTTATGAAAAATCTGCTCGACGCCGTGGGCGGTTAGCTCCGCGGGAACCAGATCGAGCACG
Source organism: Bremerella cremea (assembly GCF_003335505.1). NCBI lineage: Bacteria > Pseudomonadati > Planctomycetota > Planctomycetia > Pirellulales > Pirellulaceae > Bremerella > Bremerella cremea. Next base: position 72,571 of record NZ_QPEX01000011.1, on the reverse strand, counting down.
CCAGAAGAGACACCGCCAGAGAGAATCAGAATGTCCGACTCCAACCCTTTTGAGATCGCGGCGGCTAAGTCTTCGCGTTTGTCTTTGACGATGCCAAGCTGGATCACCTGAGCACCTGCTTCGATGGCCATGGCCTCGAGCATGGGACCGTTGCTGTTGCGAATTTGGCCAGAGATAGGCTCTTCTTGGGCACTGACCAGTTCGTCGCCGGTGCTGATGATGGAAATCGACGGAGAACGATGAACGGTCACCCGGCCTTTCGCCATGTCAGAGAGAATACCAACTTCAATCGGGCGAATCCGCGAACCGGCGGAGAGAACAACCTGCCCCTTGCTTAAGAGGCTGCCTCGCTTGAGAACGTTCTTACCGGGCGTTACCGCCTCGGTAATCATGACTCGATGAACATTTTCAGAGTCGATTTGGGTATGTTCGACCAATGCGACGGCATCTGCCCCCGGAGGCATAGGGGCACCGGTCATAATGCGGGCGCAGGTACCAGGGCGGATCACTTCCACGCTGGTCACGCCGGCGGCGATCTCGTCAACGACTTCCAAGTTCGCTGGGCCATCTTCCAGGTCGGCTGCGATGACGGCGTAGCCATCCATCATCGATTTGTCGAACGCGGGCGAATCTTGCTCGCTGGTCAGGTCTTCGGCCATGGCCGAGCCCAGGGCTTCGACGGCATCACATTCATAGTCTGGCAGAGGGGACGAATGCTTGCCGATCAGTTCCAAAGCCTCTTCGACGGAATGCATGATGTGACTCCCATGTTCAGCAGTCAGGGCACGGGGCGGATCTGATTGTCCTGGAAACTGCGTTCAAAGTATTGATAAATACGGTTTAACTTGACACTGGTTGAATCTCAAGGAAGCGACGCAACATATCGGTCCCCGTTTCACTAAGGAAACTTTCCGGGTGAAACTGTAGACCAAGCAAGGGGAGTGTTTTGTGGCGAATCGACATGATTTCTTTCTCGCCATTGGGCATCACGCTCCAAGCGGCGACCTCGAAATCACTGGGTAAGGTATCGGGCTTAATCACCAGACTATGATAGCGCGTGGCAATAAACGGGTTAGGCATGTCGGCGAACAAGCCTTGGCTGTCGTGGTAGATCTCGTCCGTTTTCCCGTGCATCAGGCGTTCAGCTCGAACAATCGTTCCACCGAACGCTTGTCCCATCGATTGATGCCCCAGGCAAACACCCAATATAGGTAATTTGTCGGCAAAATACTTGATGGCTTCGACCGAAATACCAGCTTCGTTCGGCGTGCAAGGTCCGGGGGAAACGATCAGGTGGGTTGGTTTCAGCTTTTCGATCGTCGCGCAGTCGATTTGATCGTTGCGATACACTTGCAAATCAAGCGTCGGATCGATCTCGCCCAAGCGCTGGACCAGGTTATAAGTGAACGAGTCGTAGTTGTCGATCAAAAGGATCATGCGCGGGCTCAGCGGGGCAATAAATCAAATTGAGGTCAGGCTATCGTTTTTCGGAAACCGTTGTCAGGGACAACATTGATTCCCCCTGTGTTCGCTTGGCAAACGCGATTCCATGGTGGTTTACGGCTGCGAAGGGTTCTCCTCGTCAGGCTCGGGTGACGGTTTATCTTCGGGCTTCTTTTTCTTTCCCCGTGCCATAGCGAGAATATCGGCTGTACTTGGCTTTTTGGGGGCAGTTTCTTTTTTCTCGGTCTTTTCAGCCGCAGCTTTCTTACCGCGAGCCATGGCCAGGATATCGGCGGTGCTTGGCTTTTGCGGAGGATCGTCTTCCTTTTTTGCCTCGGCAGCCGGCGGTTTGGTTTCGCCACGCAGCAGGGCAAGTTTCTCGGCGGTGGAAAGCGTTTTCGTGTCTTTTGGTTCTGTGGGAGGAGCTTTTTCGGCCGGAGCCCCACTCCCCTTCCCTCGTGCCAAGGCCAAAATATCGGCCGTGCTGGGCTTGGAATCGGCTGGTTTGGCGGCTTTCGCAGCTTGGGGTTTCGCCTTGCCACGGGCCATCGCCAAGATATCGGCGGAGCTGGTCGCTGGCTTTTTCTGGGCGGGTGTTTGCGGGGACGCAGGCTTGTCGGCAGCTGCTTTTTCAGCAGGCTTCTTCTCTGAAGTCGGTTCCGGCGGGGGGACGATCTTCAGAAAGTCGACGTCTATATCATACCACGAAATGTCATTTGACCCGAGAAACTCCACCAAAGCGCGACCGCTCATGTTCACGGTACGAACGACTCCGGTGCGACCTTCAAATCGCTTGAGTTCTGGCACCATATTCGCGATGGCGACGTACTTGTCGGTGTACTCTCGTTTGAGCTTTTCGATATGCTCGAAAACCATATCCAACTCGCAGCGGCTATTTCGAGAAACGCAACGCGCGCGAGGTTTCGCTCGCTACTTCTATCATAAAAGAAGCCGCCCGATATCGCTATGGCTAAGGGAAACCAACCCTTATCGTTGGACCTGGCCGGTGCCGAGGGTTTGCTGAATCTCTTTCGACGAAGCGACGTATTGCTCACTACGTTGGGTATCGCCCAACTGGCGGTACATTTGGGCCAGATTATCAAGCGGAACGACCAATTTCTTCCTCAAGCTGGGATCTTGAGCGATCGCGGACTCGATGAGCGATTTTCCTTGTTCACTCAGTTCGACCCCTCGCTGACGATGCCCGATCGTCCAGTAGGAAACGCCCATGCTCACCAATGCTTCGCCGCGGATGTCAGGCGAATCTGTTTTGAGGCTGGGTGCGGTCAAGTGAGGAAGGGCTAGGTCGTACCAGTCCGCGGCAGCGTGGTGGTTTTCCTTCTGGACAGCTTGGATCGTCCCAGCTCGGAAGAAAACATTTCCCAGCAGCAGATGATCTTCCTTGCTCAAATCGCGTCCGACGAGGCCAGCTTTGATATAGGTTTTTGCTTGGTCGCTCAAGGCGAGTGCTTCGAGGTAGCGCCCCCGCTCGTTTTCGACGGTCACCGCTTTGGCCAGCGCCAATCCGGCTTGCCATTCGATCGCCCGGTGAAGGAATGGATCGTCCGACTTACGAACGAGCTCGCGATAGCTCCCCACAATCTGGTCGACACCTTCACTAGGATCGAATTTATGGAGAAAGGAACTTTGGGCCGCGAGCGACTGGGTTTGTAGTTTCAAACGTAGAAGTTCGGTCCCCTCTTCGTTGGTGATGACATCGTCGACGTAGATCTTGGCTCGATTAAGCCACTGATTGACGGTTTCCGGCTTTTTTTCCCAATCACCCGTGGCAATATCCATGGCCAGCGACAAATGCGCGTCGATCAGAACCTGCTTGGCGGCGCGGCGGATGTCACGATTCGGATCATTCACCAAAGGGGAGGCCGTTTCAATCGCTTTCACATGCAGCGAAACGGCTTCCTGGTTACTCTCTGGACGAGCGATTTGCAGCAGGTCGCCCCATTGGCAATAGGCCGCTGCACGAACTTGTTTGGCGACGGCCGGATCTTCCGCGATTTGTTTGGTGCTTTGAATCGCCGCGTCAACGTTGCCCAGCGTGGCTGAAAGGCGACCACGATGCAGGCGATGCTCTGGCTGAGCGCCGATACCAGCGATCGCATGCCGCGAGGCCTCGAAGGCTTCTTCCGTGCGACCGATTTGTTCTAAGATCTTGGAAGTTTCGTACCAAGCTTCTGCACTGTGTTGTTCCACCGCCAAGGCCTGGCGATAGTCTTCCAACCGATCGCGATACACCAAAGCAGAGCGGCCTCGGGCTCGAATCAGGAATCCTTCCGGCGAAACCGCTTGAACCAAGATGCGATCAATCTTGGTCGAATTGGAATCGGCTGGCTGAGGAAGCATGATCCCTTTCTCGGGATAGATCCAACCCAAGCTGCGGCCTGTGGCATCGCGAACGTCTGCCGGATCGATCTGACGCAGACCGAACTGGTCTTCGACTTCGTCCAAAGACATCGGCTGCGCTGGAATCAGCAGTAGCGAGATAATCTTCTCGCCATCCACGGCGACTTCGACTTGGGAAAAGCCAGGTCGATTTTCGTACAACCGAACCCGTTTGTCTTGATCGATACGGCGCTGCTTGGCCGGTTCGCCCCACTCTTGATCCAAGCGGGCAAGCGGCGTCTGGCCAGGGATTACGTTCCCGATCGGCAAGCCCGGTTCTTCGATAGGTGGAGCGGTCTCATGCGGAGAGGCTGGCGGAAACGATTCTGGCTGGCCGGCTGTCGGTTGAGTGTTCAACGTAAAGCGAGCGCTGGGGGGTGCCGGCGAATCATGCAAAGTGGCGCTCGGCGTACCTTCATCAGCGACGACCATCGCGCGAATCGGTTTGTCGGAAGAGGTTTGCTTTTCTACCGAAGGTAAGGATTCCTGGACTTCTTCTTGATGAATACGCCGAACTCGCAACGGGCCGTGGGCTTCGCGCAGGCTATTTCGGATTGGCGGCGAAGAAATCACCTGGACATCTAAGGGGTGGTCAGGCGTTGGTGGCGATTCACCCGAAACGAGGCGAACCTTCGACGAAGCATTGGGGGTAATGGGTTCGTCATCGGCCGACAGCGAAAGGGAGAAAGGACGCCGAACGGCTGGCGCAGCCGTTTTCGCTGGCTCTGCTGGGGGCGCTAACACTGCTTCTTGGATCGGGCGATCCGCTTCGTCTAGCATCAGACGAATCGGGTCGGCACTGGCCAAGCCCAATGGCGCGAACAGCAGAATGGTTGGTAACGTTACTTTGATAGTAGTCGGAATCCGCATGTATCCCTCTCGGCCAAATCGCACTGGTCCCGTAATTGCTTGCCATGTGGGCACAGTTCAAGGCGGCACAAGTATAGCGAGCCACTCGATTGGGCCAAGATCAATTTTCCCGCCGCTAGCAGTCGCAGGAAACTTACAGACAGAAACGTGGTAGCGAACCGATTTGCTTCAGCTCGTCTGCGGTCGGAAAGCTCAGCACACGATAACGTGGTGGATACGTTTCTAGGTTCTCGATTTTGGAACCAAGGATTGCCTGAACCACATCCCATCGGCCACTAGCGAGCGGTTTCATGTGATGCTGGTCCATGAACACAATGATGTCGGTCTCGGGGAGCAACGCGTAGGGACACTCAGGCCAAACACAATACGAGTACAGCTCGCGGGAATTTAAATCGCGAAAGAGGTAGTGATTCGCGACAAAACCTTTGCGGCCTGACTGAGCCAAGGCAATTTCGATCGCCTCGTGCTGTTCGTGGTATTCGTTAGAAAGCCCTTGTAAATGCAACTCCAGCATCGCTTGGTGCAAGGGATGCCCCACCGGAGGAAGCCACGTTTGCCACCCTTCGCCGGTCATGCGGCAAGCAGTAGAACTAATCGGTCGTGGATCTTGCTGATGCTGCTTCGTGAGGTCGACCATCAGTTGGAGTCCGATGTCGTCTTCATCGCCGGTAATCAGCAGGCAGTCACGCGTCGGTACCATCGCTACCGGCAGCCCAAGCAGTGGCAGATTGCGAATGCGGTCCAGCATCAGTAAACGCGAGGCATCGTAATTGTCTTGATTACGAAATAAAAATACCCGCTCGTCCAGCGTAGTGATGGTAGTTTTGACTTGGTTAAGATTCTCCAATGCCGTTTCCATCAACTCGTACAGCGAGCGACCCCACTGCTTAAGCAACTCGGGATCGATGCTTCGCGTGGTTTCGGGAAGATCGTAAACCGGCATGGCTAGCAGATGACTGCCGATTTCGACATGCTGGTGAAAGATCGGCTTTTGACCCTGCAAACGACGCTGTAGGTTGCCGATTTCCAGATAGGCACGGTTGCGGACAATGGGCAGAATGTCGCACTGGGCATCTTCGAAAGCTTCGGGAATCGGTTTATGGTGGGATAGAATTGCCCGAGCAATCTTCGTCAGAAAGGCATCACGCTGGTGGACTGGCAGGCGATCGTATTCGCCGAAGATGTTGTTCAGATTGGTGACACCGGCCGGCTCTCCCTGATCGAAAAAAAGAAATTGATAGGTATCGCGATCATAACGAACCTCGCGCGTTTCGCCAGCTTCTTGAACCTGGCGTAGTAAGCGTTGGGCAAAAATGTCTCGTTTCGAGGAGCCGAAAAGGTACCGGATAAGATCCATGGCACACTCGTCAAAAAGGAAAAAAAGTCGCGAGCAGCGTGCGCCTGATTTTATTTTATCCCCCAGGTGGATGGGAACAATTGAAATGATACCATCATCCCAGTTCCCCTCGACGATCCAGTGACCTTGCCAAATCGGGGGAATTGGTAAACTAGCGATCTTTCGGGTATTGTTGAGAAAATTACGTGGGAATCTGACGATAAAAAACGTATAGGATGGCACTCATCGCTATCTCGGCCAAATAGCGGATCCTCTTGCTTGACACTTTTAGCGATGTGCTTCGACCGCGATGCAAGTTCCTTCTTCAAATACACCAGCTTCTCCGATACCTATCCAGGTTGCGCTGCGGGTTTTTCTGGATGGCCAGCAGCAAACGATCTTTGACGATCAATTGGGCCGCGAGGTCAAAGAGCTGATTCTATCGGACCGGCTGATTATAGGGCGGCAGGATGTCACCAAGGGAGATCCAAATCCCTTTCGGACCATCACCTTTACCAACCACCGCAAGCTGATTGTCACACCCTACGAGCGACGCGAGGTCTCGCGGCGGTCTCTCGATCTGGCTCTCGACCCGCAGGCAAATTATATGCGGGTGGGCAATATTGGAACGCATGAAGTCGACATCGTTCCGACCAGCGAGGGACGCATCGCTCATCATCAAGTGCGCACGTTTGTTGTCGAAGACTTGAAGCGTCAGCCCATTCGGTTAATGGTCGCGAAAAACATTGCGATCGAAATTGGCGTCAATGGAGTGGTTGCCGAAAAGGAATTCCCCCAGCCAACACATAACCAAACCAGCATTTCGCAAAGTGTGACTGATGTGGCGATGCTGCTACGTCAAAGCCGAATGACCGACGGCTACGCGACGCCGCACGGGCCTTCGAGTGCCGACATCGAACGTATCTTAAGCGCGGTCAGTGCCGTGCTAGAGAAAGCAGCCAGTTCGCCCGACTTTTTCATCACAGCCGCTGAAAAGGTTTGCAACCTGGGCAACTTCGATTCGTGTTCTTACTTGGGGCTCGATCCGACCACCAATCAATGGCAATGCGAAGCGACCTGGCCTGCTTACGACTCAGGTCGCAACGAGGAGCCCCACTTCGACAGCAAAGCACTCGAATACGTTTGGTCGCATCGTAAAACCTGGGCGACGCCCCCTTCGTTTGGTGAAGCAACCGTTTCTCAGCGAATCGTGGTTACGCCTGTTTTGTCGCACGATTTTGTGGTGGGCGCTCTGTACGCTACGAAGCAACAAGGCATGCTGGGGGACGATGTCTTAATCGATTGCGAAGTGAAGTTTGTCGAAGTGATTCGCGACTGCCTAACGGTTGGCCTCGAGCGTTTGAAGCAAGAACAAGAGGCGGCCAAACATCAAGTCTGCCTGGCCCAGTTCTTTCCGCCGGGGATCGCCGATCGCATTTTGTATGACGAAACGTTGCTTGAAACGCGGGAAGAGAACATTTCGGTTCTCTTTTGCGATATCCGTGGGTTCAGCACCATCAGTTCGGCAATCGGCTCGATCCGCACCATGGAATGGCTGCGCGATGTGTTGGGGGAACTCTCCGAGAGTGTCATTCGGTACGACGGAGTATTGCTGGAATATGTCGGTGACGAAATGGTCGCCATGTGGGGTGCCCCAGACGCGCAGCCCAACCATGCCGATCTGGCTTGCCAAGCGGCGGTCGACATGATTGGCAAGCTCGAGCGTCTAAACGAGAGTTGGTCGGATCGCATTCCACGGCACTTGCTTCCTTTTGGCTTGACCATAGGAATCAACACCGGCGATTGTGTCGTGGGAAAGAAAGGGACCGAGTACAAATATATGTGGGGGCCCTTGGGACCAACCGTCAACATTGCCAGCCGCGTTCAAGGGGCCACAAAGCACTTCTGTCCGAAACGAGCGCAACTGGAAACAGGAGCCGCCTACCAACCGCCCAATATCTTAATTACCGACGCAACTCGCTTGGCGTTACGTGCCAGCATGCCAACGCGGCAGCTTGGTTCGATTCAAGTCGTCAACATTCCGGAACCGATTCGGGTTCATCAACTAGCGACAACAACCGATGGCCAGTGGAATCACTTGTGCCAAAAGTTCGAGCTTGCTTTACAGCAATTCGAGTCGCGTCATTTTCTCGATACGCTGAACACGCTTGACCAGATTTCCCATATCGATGAACTCCGGGCCGATGGGCCCACGTGTTGCCTCCGCGACCGAGCGTTGGCCTTGCTTCAAGATCCGCATTTAGCCGGCGATGATCATCCGACCTGGAAGCTCGATCAGAAATAGAGCCGTTCCCAAAAAAGAAACGCGTTGGCCGGGTCAAAGTCACCGTTCCCACACATCGACAAATACCGGCCAACGCATTCTTTATGGCTGTCCGCACCAAGCAAGCCTCTGAGCTAAAGAGGTGGCGCAGCGTTTACCTGTTTGCGGGTATCCATAGCTTTCAAGGTAACGAGGCTTGAGTTATAACGGAAATATCTTGTTCCTATTTGGATGATAAGTGTTTCCTATGGAAATCCATCAGCTAAGGTATTTCGTTGCGGTTGCCGAACTCGAGAACTTCACCCGAGCGGCCGAGCAGTGCCTCGTGACCCAGCCGTCGCTTAGCCAGCAAATCGCTAAGCTGGAACGCGAACTGGGAACGCGACTGTTAGATCGTCTCGGGCGTAGCGTCGTGCTGACCGACTCGGGGAAGGAACTACTGCCTCGGGCTCGTCGGATATTAAAAGAAGTCGATTCGGCAGAAGGCTGGTTCAAACAGCCAGAGGGGCCGGAAGCGGTCTCACTACGGCTAGGAGCTTTACCCACGATTGCTCCGTTTCTCTTGCCGCAAATCATCTGCCACTTCCGCGAAGCGTTGCCTCAGGTCACGCTCACGATTGTGGAAGACTACACCGATCACCTCTTAGAACGGCTGCTAAAAGGTACGCTTGATGTGGCAATCATGGCCTTGCCAATCGAAGACCAGCGGTTAGAGGTCGAGCCGTTGTTTCGCGAATCGCTGCTGGTAGCGATGCCCCCTGCCCACCCGCTGGCCGAGAAACCGTCGGTTTCTTTCAGCCAGGTTCGCCAAGAGGCGTTCGTGCTGCTGCATGAAGTCCACTGCCTGGGAGAACAGATCCTGGGCTTCTGCCGCCAGCAAGAGTTCCAGCCGCACGTTGTCTGCGAAAGCGCCCAGATCTCGACGATTCAAGAGATGATTCGTTTGGGGCTGGGGATCTCGTTGCTGCCAGAGATGGCGATTGATCCTGCTGATAAAACAATTGCCTACCGTCCGCTTCGGAAATTTCAGCCTTATCGTACGATTTGCGCCGCTTGGAACCGCCACCGCACGGTCACCGCGCCGCAGTCTGGTTTGCTAGAGATCTTGCGGCGGGAAGATGCCACCGCGTAGCTTTCGATTTGGGGATGAGGAAGAGTAAAACAGGTGCCGTGCCGTCGTCTTCGCCAGCATGCCTTTAGCTCTAACTTGCGCAAGCCAGAAGTGGACAGTTTGACCTTTTTAGGCCCCCAGGTGATCGATGTACGCCCCTGCGACCAAATCGTCTTCAGATATCCCGAGCGTCGCCATCAGATCCTTGGCGATCGCTTGGCCAACGATCTCGGACTGGTCGTCGTCGAGCACGACTTCTAGTTCGAGGTAGCTTCCCAGGTCTTCGACTTCATCTAAATGGATGCGAGTTTGCCCGATCAGGTAAAGGGTCCGCGTTTTCTTGACCAAGCCAATCAATTGCAGGGCATCGGTCAGCAGTGCCTCCAGTGATTCTGGATGCGAAATGGGGACGCGGCGATAGTGGGAGGTTTTCGGACCGGCTGAATCTTGGCGGCGGTAAAAGATCAACTCGGCATGTTCGCCGTTGATCTCTCGTAGTTTTAAACGCCCTTCCGGCACACGGTAGAAGTGATCGACCTGCTCTAGCACCACCGGGCCGGAGTCCGCCAAGGGGACGATCCGATCTTCCACGTCGGATCGCCTGAGGAGTCGGGCCTTGATTTCGATATTACGGGGCATAAGAGAGATCGATTCCTGCCTAGGGTTACTAAACCATTTCGTCGGCGATGAAGCCTTCGAACGTCTGGCGGCGACGAATAACGCGGGCCTTGCCGTCCTCGATCATCACTTCGGCGGCCAGTGGTTTCGAGTTGTAATTGGAACTCATGCAGTAGCCGTACGCGCCGGCACATTCGATTACCAGCAGATCGCCAATTGTGGCCGGAGGAAGCTTACGGGCACTAACGAAGCCCCCTTCTTCCTGCGTGAAGATGTCGCCAGATTCACAGAGCGGCCCACCGACGATCACGTCGTTGGTGGCTTCTAATGCCTGACCATCTTTGCGGGCGACCGAGATTGGATGATAAGCCCCATACATGATCGGTCGGGCCAGGTTGTTGAACCCAGCGTCGGCGACGTAGAAGAGGTTGGTCCCCATTTCCTTAACAGCGCGGATCTCGGCGATGAGGTATCCAGCTTCAGCCGACAGGTAACGGCCTGGTTCGATTTCAAGCGAGAGAGAATGACCGAACGCCTCTTCCAAACGCTTGCGAGTCGCATCCCACAGCTCGAAGTACTTATCGAGGTCGACGTAGGTTTGCTCGCTGTTGTACGGAACCGGCAGGCCACCCCCGGCGCTGATGGTTTTGATGCTGCGGCCAACTTCCAGGGCCGCTTTTTCCATGGCATCGCATACCTGGGAAAGATGATGCAGGTCGGTCCCGCTGCCGATGTGCATGTGCAGCCCGGTAATCTGCAGACCGTTGGCATCGGCCAGCATCAAGCAGTTGCTGAGCTGTTCGTGCCAGATACCGTGCTTCGATTGTTGACCACCGGTGTTGGTCTTTTGGCTGTGACCGTGACCGAAGCCAGGGTTGATTCGCAAGGTGATCTCGCGGCCTGGGGCCATTTCGCCCAGCTGGCGAATCATATCAGGCGAGCCGCAGTTGACGTGCAGGCCATGTTCGACGCAAAGTTCAAGGGCTTCGCGATCGAAGATATCGGCTGTGTAGACAATCGGTGGCGGGTCGCCATGCTTGTCGAACCCGGCAGCCAATGCACGGCGGATTTCCCAGGCACTAACTGCGTCCACAACAACGCCATGTTCCCGAACCAGTTTCAAAACGGCCAGATTCGAGCAGGCCTTTTGGGCATAACGAACCACATCGAACGCAGACAGATCGTGGATCCGTTCAATGATTTTAGCGGCGTCGTAAACGTAAGTGGGGGTGCCGAACTCGGCGGCAAGCTGCGTAACGCTGACGCCGGCGATCTCCTGGCGCGAAGTTGAGAATGTGGGGACTTGTGGCATGTCGATAACCATGGTTGAAACAGGCAAGAATACGTGAACATTATTGTAGTGCGACACACGATTTAGCCCACCGGGCGCAAAAAAAGGGAGACCTTTTTGGAAAAAGGTCTCCCCCCAGATGGTTTGCTGCGGAATTTAGGCTTCTGGCTTAGAAAGCAGGAGCTTCTTCCTGATCGAAGTCGCGAGCTGCATTCTGAGCAGCCATTCCGGCGCCGAATGCTTTGATCACGCCTTCTTGAATCATGAACCGACCGCGGGCCTCTAAGCCGTTAACTTCGCTCTTCAGCAAGATTTGATCGTTGCCAGCTGACAGGGCCTCGACCGCGGCGTTAAGGGCAGCTGCGTTCTTCTTGTCGTGCTTCTCAGCCAACGTCAAGATTGGCAGGAGGGAAATGTTCATTTCCATCATTTTGTTGAGAGGAGTCGCGGTGCCGGCGACCGAGTCGTCGATGGCTTTCTTCAAGCGGGCAACCGAGTCGTTACCAAACGAGAAGTAGACGCTCTTATCGGCGATACCAACAACAAGCGTAGGCTTAGCACCCAAGATTTCTTTGGCTTCTGGCGGAGCATCGTCCATCGGGATTTCCATCACGTGGAAACGGACTGCTTGGTAAGACTCCGCATCCCATTTCACTTCCGGGACATTTTTCTCTGATTCCAACAGCTTCATCAGTTCTTTGAAGCCATCTTCAACACGCTTGCCATCGGCAACGTGCATGCCAGCCAGGACAACCGCTTTACCACCGTCCAGGTCGACCATCATGCCCAGGTCCATGCTGCCGGTACGAATGGTTTGAACTAGCGTATCGATCATCAGATCGACAACCTTCTTGGCCGATTCCAGTTCTTCACCTTCCAATTCGCCATCGGTTTCAAGTTGACGGATTGCTTGCTCGCGGGCGTCGTCAATTTGCTTGGCAAGCTTTTCAGCTTCCTCTGGTGGGGTCTTCTGCGAACCGATCAGGTTAAACGCAGCACCTTTCTTATTGAAACCACTGAACTCGGTCGTCAGGTTGGTGTTCAGCGCCAATTGTTCGGCTAGTTGGCTACCTTCGACAGCGGTGTATTTGACGTCGATGTAAGTGGCTTGTTGGCTCGCGTCGACATTCCAGCCGATCGTCAAATCCGAAATTTCGGTGAAAAGCCGGTTGATATCGTTCAGTTGAGCATTGATTTGCTCTTTCCGAGCGGCGAACTCTTCATCGGTTTCATCTGGCTCTTGTTCCAAGGACAGCTCGACGCCGGCCTTCATTTGGGAAACCATGATGCTCTGGTAGATTTCCGGCACATTGCCAGGGTAAAGCTGAACGGCGAAGTCGTAGTCGGTTGGCAGCGTTTTCAAAAGGTCGGCTGGGGCGGCAGGCACATTGGACAGTTTGTCCATGTCCATGGCAACAAAGGCCCAATCGCCAGACTGCTTCACGAAGACAGGCATGGGTGTGGGAAGCATCTTCACGTCGTTACCCATGTCTTGCGCCGGGCCGAACTGCTCTTTGATGATCAGCAGTAGCGAGTCCATGTCGGTGACCGGGATGAACGCCAAGGGAGAGAACTCTTGCCCATTGGTCATCACAACAACGCCGATAGGACGTGTCTTGTCGATTCCCTGGGTGAACGGAGAACTCATGATGGCGGCCATACGACCGAAATCACTTTGCCCAGCAGCGTCGGCCAGGTACTGCGTGTCCGCTAAGATCTTCTTAATCGGCGAAACTGATATGACTGCTACCGGCTTCGTTTCGGCTTCTTGAGCATGAAGCGCTGCCAACGGCATGGCCAATAGCAACATGCTCGCGAGAGCTAGTCGGCCCCATACAAGGCGACTTTTTTGAATCAACGTTTTCACTGCATCCGTCTCCTGAGAGGTTTTGATTCTTGGATTGGTGACCCCATCCAACTAGGAACTATACCTGACGGTTGGCTGCCCGATTGGGGGACCATTTCTAAAATGTACCGCAGACCGAGGCCCCATTGAAGCCAAGGCGCCCGGTAGGCCAGGGTCAATCAGCAAGCTAACAATGATGTGAAGCACCCTAACGGCGCGCACCTCAATACCAAGCCTACTCCTAGATCAACACATAAGTTTCAGACGCACTGGGGAAAAACCGGCTCGAAACTTGGAAACATTAGGTAATCGCCCCGGTTCCCCGACCGAAAAATCGGTGTTATGGGACGAAAAAACGATCAGGCATGGGCCATGCGCGAACGAACTGAGCGCGCAGTATCAGATATCTTACTTACTTAGTCCCCGTGTTGGCTGACGCGCATGATGGGCTTAGTCAGCTTCCTGCGATTGGGACAGGCGAGAGAGTAGAAGGAATCTCGCGGCGCCAGCTTTAGCGCTCTCGGAAGACAATTCGTCCCTTGGTCATGTCATAAGGGGACAATTCCACCCGGACGCGGTCGCCAGGAACAATACGAATAAAGTGCTTACGCATCTTGCCAGCCACATGCGCCATGACCGTCGGGCCAACGTCCAACTGCACGCGGAAACGCGTATTGGCTAGGGCTTGGGTAACTGTGCCTTCGACTTCGAGGGCCTCTTCTTTCTTAGACATAACACTCCTAAGGATTTCAACTTAGTAGACAGTAATTGGGGGCATTCATAATCATGCCAGCATTAGTATATCGATAACCTACCCAAACGCAAACGCAGATTGCATGCCGAAGAAGCGACCTAAGGAGAAGAAAAGCTCTTTCTTTTAGGGGGTAAGTGCTTCTCGTTCAGCCGGTGCGTAGTCGTAGATACGGTAAGTTTTCGACTTCTTGGCCCCGCCCCGTTCGAGCGAAGCTCGCGAGAGATGGTTGCTTTCCAGAACCCACGAGAACTCGACTTCTTCGACGCCCCAAGCTCTTAAATCTGGAACGAGCCGCTCTAAAATCACCAACCCAATTCCCCAGCGTTGATACTCAGGGACCACATTGGTCGAAATGAGCCGCATGTTCTTGATCGCTTTCTTGTTCCACAGCAGACGGAAAAAACCGAAAGGAAACAGGCGACCGTCGATCTGCTTAATACGTGGGTTGTAGTCCAACATGCCGAACATCGAGCCAATTACCTGACCGTCGACTTCGCACACCGATGTTATTTCAGGAACCAGCAGATGTTTCAGGTCGGCGGCCATCTTATCGACTTCCGCCTTATCGATCGGGACAAAGCCCCATGTTCCCACGAGCGAGCGGTTATAGATGTCGAGGAATGTGTAGACGTCTTCTTTGAAACGTCGCCGATCCATTCGACGGAGCTTGAGATTAAACCGCTGCTTAGCTTCGTCGACGATAAACTTGAGCTTCGGATCTAAACCTTCCAGCATGTTCAGATGTCCCCAGAAAGCGTAAAGGTCCTGGGTTTTTTCGTAGCCGTAATCGACGATCAATTTCTCGTAGTAGGGCGGGTTATAGGTCATCATGAAAGCAGGCGAGGTATCAAACCCTTCGACAAGAGTCCCTATTTCGTGATTTAGCGAAGGGTTGGTGGGTCCGCGCATCTTGTAGATGCCTTGCTCGGCAAACCAAGATTTCACGGCATCGAACAGAGCCCCGCTGACCTCGGTATCGTCAATCGATTCAAAGAACCCCCAAAAGCCACGTTTCTCGTTGTATCGTTCGTTGTGCCCCACGTTTAAGATGGCCGCGATCCGACCTACAACTTTGCCTTCGCGGCGTGCGAGGAAGCATTGCACCTTGTTACGAGCATAGAACGGATGAGCAGAAAAATTGACTAGCTCGCTAATATTTTGCCGCAAAGGAGGAATCCAGAGAGGATCTTCGCGGTAGAGGGCCCAAGCGAGATCAATAAACTCTTTTTGTTGGCGTTTGTTAACGACTGGTTCAATGCTAATCGAGGACATCCGTCTCCACTTCTTCTGGAGGTTGCTAGCAATCCTCCATGTTGTAATAGATGATTTTTCAGGCGGTGCCCGATTTTGGAACTTTGTGTTGCGCTACATTCGACAACAATATCGGCCCATTTCCTACCCCCACCCACCTGACAAAATTTGTCCCTTTGTCACGAGAGTTGCAATCCTCGTGTTTGGTTATATTTCTGTGAAAAAGCAAAGAAAATTTCGTGTTGGGTATACCATTGGCCAATAAAGACCATATTCTAACGTTCTTTTTAATTGCTGAGTGAAGCCGGTAAACTAGTTGAGATGTTGTCCCAACTAGTTGCTATTTCGGTATTTCCCCGATTAAATCAGAGTAAATCAAAATGAAGCCGGTCATGTTCGCATGACAGGCATCGGGCCCCACAGGCACTGCCCCGTCTGTGGGGTTTTTTTATTGGACTCGCCTATTCTCCGATCGAAGCACCGGCGAGACCGTTTCGCCAGCGGAAAGGGACGACTCTGGCGAGACCAGAACATGCTCGCCTGACTCGATTCCGTCTAAAACTTCGACTTGCAAATCGTTCATCAAGCCAAGTTTTAAGGTTCTCTTCTCCAGCCGCCCGCCCAATTCAACATAAGCTTGCCAGTTGCCGTTCATGTCTCGAAAAATGGCTGAGCGAGGGATCACCAACGCTTGAGGTTTCTCTTCCGTATAAATCCGAACTTGCACTCGGTATTCAACGCCCAGGCCATGTTCTTCCAAAATTTGTCGTATCTGGTTCGAGTCGAATCGCAGAATAACAAGCACTCGCTGCTGCTCGACACCTAGCGAGCTAACTTTGGTGAAGCCAGCTGGGTAAACACGATCGACCGTTAGTGGCACCCCTGCCCCGGCTTGCTTGCCGAGCGAAGGGCCAAAAATTTCGCCCCGATTGCCAGGCCGGATGCGGGTGGCGTCTTGGCTAAGGATTTCTGCTTCGACTTCCAACTGATCCATTTGCCCGATCTCTAACAACAGCGTTCCGGCAGCCGCTTGTTGTTCGCTGGTCAACTCTTTGTGCAACACGATCCCAGCGACCGGGCTGGTCATTTTCGAGCGGGCCAAGCGTAGCTCTGCCGTGCGCAGACGGGCTTCCGCTTCCGCTTTCTCTTGTTGGAGCACGGCAACAGATAAGTCTTTACGATCGATAAACTGGCTCACCATGCTGGGCAGAAGTTTGGTTGCGGCATCAATTGACAAGATCGCTTGATAGGTGAGCGCGTCGGTTTGATATTCCGTTTCGTTTTCGACCTTCTGCAGTTGGGCCCGGTCGAGGTCGTCTTCGGTCTTGGCGCCTTGCGGGATCAACTTCCGCACCCGCTCTAGATACGTGGTGGCATATTCGAAGCGAGACCGGCTGGCCGTCATTTGCGTTTTGGCCGATTCCACCGTATTGATCATCGATTGAACGAAGTACTCTGCTTGCTGTTTGGTGGTGGTTTCAACCGATTTGTCCGCCGTTTCTCGAATCGAGGCCGTTAGCCGCTGGACGGCTGCTTGGGCTTCGGCGTACTCGGCTTGTACGTCTTCCTGCACGATCTCGGCGACCACTTGGCCCGCTTGAACGTGGTCTCCTTCTTCTAACGTGATCTCGCCAACCCGTGCTGCGAAAGGCATCGAGATCTTATAAATACGAGGAAGCCGTGTCTTACCTTGTTCGTCGATATACTCTTGAATCGGCAACTCGGCGGCGGTCACCACCTCCACTTGAGGCCCTCGGTCTCGTGTGGCGAGGTAGAGCAATCCACCCACGATGACAACCGCGACGACGATGGCAATGGTTTTGTACATGGCGATATTTTCCCACGATGCGTGGTATGGCGGTAGTGCCGTGCTACTCACGAACCTTCAACGAATCGAGCCAATTCATGCGATAGATTTGCCATTGGACCACGGCGTGAGCCAACAGCGTGAACGATAAGGCGGTCGCAAAGACGGAAATCCAGATCCAAGACGCCGTGACCACAGGAAAACGAATCAAGTCTTGATCGACCATCTGAACCATTAAGTGAATCAAGAAGTATCCTACCGGAATCCCCAGCACCGCACCGATGGTGTTGATCACGAGGCTTTCTCGTAAGAAAAGCAACCCGATCTCCCAGCGGGTATAGCCCATCGCTCCCATTGTGGCGACTTCTCGTTGCCGCTCGGAAAGATTCACCAACGACGCATTGAGCACGTTGCCAAAGAATATCGTTCCGGCGAACACCACGATGATTCCGATCGAGATGTTTTGATTTTCGATGATCGTATCTCGCATGTTCTTAATCAGTTCCAAGCGAGAGTTAATCGCTTCCATCGCCGGCATCTGTTTCAAGCTCAGGTAGAGTTCGCGCTGGGCGTGGTCGGCTTGATTGATCTTGAGCTGTGCGCCGCTCATCGCGAACGACTCATCCCGAATGCGGCAGAGATACTCCATGTCGGCGTAAACATTCAAACCAAACTGGCTATCGCTGATCGCCGCCACAGGAACGTGCAGCGGATTGCGGCGACCTGACTTTGGGCGTATTTCGACGATGTCTCCCACGCGTAGCTGCAAGTGGTCGGCCAGGCGGCGCTCCATCACCAAGCCGACACTGGGAATCGCAATCCGCCGTTTGGCTTCGTCGGTCGGTACGGTCAATTGCGCGTCAGGCAAGATGCCGTTGATCGCCCCTTGGCGCTTGTAAGGGCCGTTCACGAAATCACACGCGAGATTGAACTGCGGTTCCACCAAGTCGACCCCCGGCAGGTGCGAAAGGTCGTACCAGGCCTGGCGGTCGAGGGCGTCTTTGAAGGTCAACTCGATGTCGCTGCGATTGCGGCGTTCGAATTCGTCGCGGATGAAGTACTCCGTCGCTTCCATCATCATCAAACCGCTGACCAAGATGCCGGCCCCCACGGTGCCTGCGAATAACGCAATTGTTGTGCGGGAACGTTGCCGAATCATCGAACGAATCGTCACCCGCCAACCGGGCGATAGCTGATTCCAAATTAGCGTGATCCTTTCTACCAGGACCCGTCCTCCTTTGGCTGGCGGTTCTGGACGCATTGCTTCGGCTGGCTGCAAGAGAAGCATCTGCCGGGCTCCATACAGACTGCCGAGCACCGCGCACACGATACTAACGCTCCAACCGATCAAATGCGTTTGCAGAAAGAATCCGTTTCGCAAGTCGGGAAATTGAAAGAACTGTTGATATTGAGCCAGCATCATCCAAGTCAGCAGCGTACCGATCCCGCTCGCAAGCATCCCCGCGATCAAACCCACTACCGCTCCAAACTTCAGGAAGTGCCAGAAGATCGTAGCATCGCTGTAGCCGATTGCTTTCAGCGTGCCGATGGTGGTCCTCTGTTGTCGGGCCAAACGGGTCATTAGCACGTTTAAAATGGCAGCCGCTACCGCCAGAAACATGCCTGGCAGAACGGTTGCCATGTTGCTTAGTTGGTCGATCTCGTTGCTGACGAAATAGTTCGAGGTGAAGTCCTTCAGCAAGGTCGCGCTGATGAAGCCAGACGATTCCAACCGCCGTTCGGCCAAGTCGAGTACGGCCTGACGGTCGTTGCCAATCCCAGGCGTAAAGTGCCCAACGACCTGATTGGCGGCTCCTTCAAAGTCGAACAGTTCTTCCATCTGCCGACGAGGCAAATAGAAGACGCCGAAGTTCTCGGGGTCTGGCGTTAAGCTGCCAGGACCGATCAGGTAGGTAAACTCGGCACTGATGGCCGTCCCCACGATCAGAAACTCTTCGCGGCGGTTGTTCAGCAGCAAATGAATCTTCTGCCCTGGATGCAGGCGATTGGCCTCGGCGAACTTGTCGTTGACAATCACCTCTGGCTCGCCCCGGTCTGAGAAATAATCTCCTCGGATCAAGACAATATCATTCGTCACCGGCTGCCGCTGATCGGGCAGCGAGATCACGGTGCCGTTTAAAGGGCGGATGCGTTGTTCGATATCGACGGTAACGGGAAATTGAATGCGATCGCGCCAGTTACGAATGCCTGGTATGTCTTGTAGAACCTCTAATTCGGCCAGCGGTGCCTTCTTCAAATCAATCCAAAAATCGGCCATACGACACTGGCGATAGTAACGGTCTTTGGCGGCTTGCATGTTGGTGAAGGTCGACTGCATGCCAACCAGCAAGCCGGTACCGAGCATCATGATACTGATGATGGCAATCAACAGACCTCGGGCTGCAATCAAGTCGCGGAGAAGTTTGCGATTCAAGATGCTCACCAGACAATCTCCGCTGGCGGCTTGGGCTGAGCATTCACTTGCACGTTGACAATCTCGCCGCTACGCAAGTGAATCACGCGATGCGCCACATCGGCCAAGGCGGTGTTGTGGGTGATGATTAAGATGGTCGTCCCCAAGTCACGATTAAACTGCAGCAGCAGTTCGAGCGCGCTAATTCCGGTGGTGAAGTCGAGCGCTCCGGTTGGTTCGTCGCAGAGCAGTAGCTTCGGGTTTTTCACTACGGCCCGCGCAATTGCCACGCGTTGTTGTTCGCCACCGGAAAGCTGCGCAGGGAAATGGTGCATCCGCTCGGCCAGACCCACCTTGGCCAGCATCTCTTCAGCATCGAGCGGCTTACTGGCCAACTGGGCAGCGGCCAGCACGTTTTCGAGCGCCGTTAAGTTGGGCACAAGGTTATAGAACTGAAACACGAACCCGACGTGCTGGCGGCGGTATCGCGTCAGCTGGCTGGCAGAAACCTTCGCCAGATCGGTCCCTTCAAACAGAATCTGCCCGGCGGTTGGCTGATCGAGCCCGCCGATCAGGTTTAAGATCGTCGACTTGCCCGAACCACTCGGCCCGACCATCGCCAAGACTTCGCCGTCGTAAATATCGAACGAAAGATCTCGCAAGACCTCGACTTCGACTTCCCCCATGGTGAACGTGCGATTGACATCGCGTACCTTCAGCACGGCGTTGGGGGATAAGTCGTTTTCGTCGGCTGGTTCCTCTTCGTTCATTCCACCATGTGGGGCTGGGGAAACGGAGTTGTTATAACCTAACGGATGCGTAAAACGAACGGTGAAGTTTTACTTTCGAGAGAGATAATCTACGAGTATAGGTTCTAGGATAGTCGAATTCTGGGTAAACATTCGACAGGTGCCTAAATTTCCAGGGGGAATTAGCGAATGGTTAATTTGAAGAGCTTGTATCCCCTGCCCGCCTGATAAATGAGAGCCGACCCTTGAACCCTGACCAGCCAAACGCAGACGATATTGCAGCAACCACAGACGATTCTGGCATGCCCCCGTTCACGCTGCGAATGCTGCTGGTGTGGGTGGCCATTTGTGCGGTGCTAATCGAGTTCTGGCGTCAAGGAAATTCCCGCTCTGAAGATTTGGCTTGGGACAGCCTGGTGGGAATTAAATTGGTCATTTGGAGCGCCGGGCTGAGTGGTTTGGGCCTGCGCATTTGGTGGTGGAAGCAAGGACGAAACATCCCCTGGCAGCCAGGGCATTGGCTGTTGTGCTTGGTTGGGTGCGTTGGATTGTCGCCGATTTTATCGAAGCTTGTGCTCGAGATTTTTTGGCGAATCGATCCTTATCCCAATCCCGTTGGTCTACTGATTCAGCAGAGCTTTCCTTACGTGTTTTTATTGGCCGCAGTGCTGGCGATCTGGGGCGTAATCTTCTTTGCTCCCATGCGGCATGTGTGGACTTTGGCGCTTTTTCCCGAAGCAATCACCCGTTCGTTATCGCTGGTGTTGGAGCTTTACTTTGCGATCTTCCAGCCGCTACTAATTCCCTCGGGAAGTACAACCTACACGGTTGTGATATGGGGTTACGGCATAATCTCCACGATCAGCCCCTTGCCGATTTTGATTCTAGCTCTGTGGGACGGCGTGATGAACGAACAGCCTCGCGATTGGATGCACTGGGCCGGCGTTGCGGCGTGGAGCCTTTTGATGCTTTATCCGTACCTGGCGGCCGTCGTCTTGCTGCTCGGCATCCAATAACAGGCAATACTTTACCGTCGTGGTTCCACTCCGTGCAACTTACGCACGAAGAAATCACGCGTCCGCCGCATGCCGTAGCTGCCACTGCCGATTCCGTGACCGGCGCCCGGGACCACCAGCAGGTCGAAATCTTTGTTGGCCTTGACCAGGGCATTCACCACCTGCATGGTGCTGGCTGGGTCGACGTTGGTATCGAGCTCGCCGACGATCAAAAACAAATCACCTTGCAGCTTATGAGCGTTGGTGACGTTCGATTGTTCTTCGTAATGCTTGCCGATTGGCCACCCCATCCACTGTTCGTTCCACCAGATTTTGTCCATCCGGTTGTCGTGACAGCCGCAATCGGCGACGGCTGCGTCGTAGAAATCACCGTGCGAAAGCATCGCCCCCAGCGCGCTTTGCCCGCCAGCCGAACCACCATAGATGCCGACCTTGTCGAGGTCCATACTGGGGAACTTCTCAGCCGCAGCTTGCATCCATAAGATACGATCAGGGAAGCCACTATCGGCCAGGTTCTGCCAGCAGACATCTTGAAACGCCTTGCTGCGGAAATTGGTTCCCATACCATCCATCTGCACCACGATGAAACCAAGCTCGGCCATTTCGCGGCATTGGCTGCGCGGCGAGAACTGCTTCGGCACAAACGCCCCGTGCGGTCCGGCATAGATGTATTCGATCACCGGATACTTCTTGGCCGGGTCGTAATTGGTGGGGAAGTAAATCACACCGTAAATGTCGGTCTTCCCATCGCGGGCCTTGGCGGTGAAACGCTCGGTCGGTTTCCAGCCGGTTTCCAGCAGGGCGGATTGATCGGCCTGCTCCAATTCGCAAACCAGCGAACCATCTTCCACCTTTCGTAATGTGTGGACTGGCGGCAGGTCGACGCGCGAGTACTTATCGATCAAGTAGCGATGATCAGGCGAATAGTCGATTCTGTGCGTACCGTCTCCTTCGGTAAGTACCGTCAAGTCGCTACCATCGAAATTTACGCGGCAATGATGGATGTAGTAAGGATCTTGCCCCGGTACAATCCCACCGGCGGTGAACCAGATCTGGCGTTTCTCAGGATCGATTTGTTCTACTTCCCGCACTACCCATTCGCCACTGGTGATCGGGTTCTTCACTTCCGCGGTCTCGGCATCAATCAGGTAAAGGTGATTCCAACCGCTTCGTTCCGACATCCAAACCAGTTCGTCGCTTTCTTCCAGTTCGTCCAGGTAAACTTTGTTGGTGTAGTCGATGAACGTCGGACTCACTTCGTCGATTAGCGTCCGCACGGTGCCATCAGGCTGGATGGCCAGCAGCCGCATTACTTGGTGCCCGCGCTGATTGAACAGAAAGCGGAACTCGCCACTATCAGCGGTCCAGTGCAAACGGGAAAGATCCCAAGGGTTCTCGAACAAGCTGCTATCAACCGGGATCTCTTCCCCCTTTTCCATATCGAACAGACGGGGACGATCGATATCGAGCTTGTCTCCTGGCTTGGCGTAGCTGTGTTCGTGCAGTTTGGGTTGCAGTTGATCTTTCGGCGAAGACTCGACCATATAGATATGCCGGTCGTCCCCTGGGGTGACTTGCATGGCGATCAAGTATCGCGAGTCAGGCGACCAATAGAATCGATCGTTCATGTACTTATCGCTGGTACCGTCTTCGGTCAAACGAGTGGTTTCGTCGGTTTTGGTATTCTTAACGACCAGGTTGTGGTCTTTGATGGAAGCGGTCCACGTTCCATCTAGCGAAGTTCGAGTGATGCGGCGTGGTCCGCCGAAATTACCCCGACCGCGGCCTCGACGGGGCAGGTCCCATACCGTTTTGCCGTCGATCTTTACATGATTTTCGCCGTCGCTCGCTTCGTACAATGCCATCGCCTGGCCGCGCTGATTCAAGACGAGCCAGACGTGCCCGACGAACGTGCGCTGTTGGAAATCGTCGTTCGCTTCTAGGTCTTCGTAGTGCTGAGGCCGGCCATCGCGGTTGACCCAAAACACGCGGATCGTTTCCGGCGAATTGTTTTGAATTACCAGCTTTACTTCGCCCCCTTTATCGAGCGAAGGGTAAGGCCTCCGACCGATCTGATCGTTGGTGAGAACAGACGCACCCCCTTCCAGTTTGCTCAGCTTGTTTGCAGTACGCTGATATTGATAAGCCTGATCGCCGACACGGAACGTTACCAATTGCAGGTCGTCGGAAAAGGAAATCGCCTGGAAGGGTAACGTCTCAGCGGTGATTGGTCGCCCGAGTTCCTCGGCAAGCTGCTGGGCCAGTTGGGCATGATCGAAGGCCGGTTCCCGTTTGCCAGCGGCGGCATCGACCAACACGAACTCGTGTTGCTGCGGGCCACTGTTCACGCGATACCAGAAGAAGTCGTTCTCGCCGAACCAGTGCGGGACGACGTTGTCGCGAAAGACTTTGCCTTGAGCAGCGCGGGCAACTTGTTCCATTCGCTGATAATCTTCGGCCGTCCCTTGCGCCAGCAGGGGCGAGACCAAACAAAACGAACAAAGGCCAAGTAAAACGGTGCGGAAAAATGACATCATTTCGAAATCGCCGATAAAGATTAAATTGGGGGCATTTCCATCTTAAAAGCGATTTTTCGCGGAGCAATCGCTTTCGCGTCTCTGAAACGGACAACTTCTGGAGGTTGGTTTATTTCTGCAAGGAAAAGTGGAAAATAGCACAAATTTCCGTCATGCTGAGATAACTTTTTTTCGCGCTGAGAAGTCGCCGATGGAAAAAATCCACTCAAGCAATAGCGCTCCGCCCAGGCTTTCCCTGCTCGATTTGTTCGTGTGGACAACCCTGGCGGCGGCGGTCTGCGTGTTGTGAGGGCTCGGATCTGGTGTTGTTTGCGATTTACCAAGCTTAGTTGGAAGGGATTTTTCTGTTGAGAGAAATTGAACCGCAAGTAAAAACACCCATTCAGCTGTCGCTCTTAGATCTTTTCGCTGCAACCGCCGCGATTGCCGTGGTGTTGTGGCTGAATCGTCTCGGCAATTCGTCCAGTTCACTATCGTTGTCCACCTTCATTGCATTAACAACTTCGCTTACGCAAGCCACCGGCATGTGGGCGTGCTGGTACTTTGCCTGGCGGTGGTGGCGAAAGGTCCCCATCGACTTTCAACCGGGGCACTGGTTGTTATGCCTGCTAGGAATATTGTTCGTGTTGCTGGTTATCGACCGGCGTTTGCAAAGCTGGCTCTTCGTATCGTTCGATACGGTCACGGAAGACGTGCTGACGACCATGAGCTATCTGTTTCTTGTTGTCGCCCTGCGTCACCTGTTGTTTCTGGCGGCTGGATTGATCTTGCCGGTAAGGTGGCCATGGCGAATCTTGCTCCTTTCCCCGTTTTTGGAAATGGTAGCGTTCTTATTTTTGTTCTATGCCATGCATTCGATGGCGAGTACCCCGTCCCTTCCGCCACATCTCCGTTTGTCATTTACGATGAGATCGGCGGATCTGGCGGGGCAGGTCGGGACTAGCTTGAGAGTTCTCTTGTTGATTGGCCTAACGATTTGGGATCGCCTGACGACACCTACCACGCGCGATTGGCTGCACTGGGTCGGCTGCGTGATGACGTTTTTGTATTTCACGCTGACGTTGTTGGTCCGGCTGAGACTGTTTGCTTTTTGAACGGGGAGGAACTGCTTGTGGAAGAGCACGCTGCCCAGGGCCAGCTAACACTATCGTTGCGTGATCTCTTCGTGTGGACTTTCCTTTGTGGGTTGATGATCGGAGCGGAACGATTCAGTACCCCGTGGCTTGAACCGAGTGAAATTCATTTCGCCTTGTGGGCTGCACAAATGATCAAAGCACTGTGCTTGGGAACAGGGTTGTTTGCCTTCTATCGATTCTCTCGACAACCCAAGGAGGCGATGTTCAGCACGTGGCAACCAGGGCATTGGCTGTTATGTCTGATCGGAGTGCTTGCCCCGTGGCATTTATTGAACGTCGCGTGGGATTACCACTATTACTGTTTTCAAACGCCGGCGCCGTTCGGAGAGTTTCAGATCTATTTCGTGGTCAGCGGGTGCCTGACAATCACTGCATGGATCGCCCTGCTTGGCGTGGGGTTGCTGCTACCGGTTCGACCGCGGTACTGGTGGATAATGTTATTTCGGTTTACGGTCTTCTTAGGGATGATCATTTATGCCCAGATCTGGACGGCCTTTGATTCTACTTTTCCTGGTCTGAGCCTCTTGCTGCGATGGTTTCCCTGGAATTACCCGTTGGGATTGGCGTATCTGATCGTGCTGAGCATCCTTGATGGTTGGCAAAATGGTCGTCACCGTGATGCGGTCCATTGGATCGGCATTTTGGCCATGGGGGCGTGGTTTCTGCCGGAAGCGATCCGCGTGATTGGCAAAACATTTTTTGGTTGAAACTAGTGCTTTGCCAAACTCGGTCTGAGCGGTGCCAAGTTCACGTCTTCGTGGGCATGCTGATGAAGACGACGACCCCCAATCGGTCCCTGTCCAATCAGGATAGTCTGCTAGTCGTCATCTGTGGTAGGCACCGTCACCAGCGCCCCGCCGTAGCTCCGCAGAGTGCGGTGGGTGACGTAGATACCAAGCAGAGAAACGAATTCTAACAGCAGCAGCAACAGGATCGATTCTAATTTGATGGAAAACGCCCCTTCGACATTCATTTCCATGATCGCGCCGATCACCGGCACGACCAGCAACGTTACGCCTCCGATCCACCATCCCAGCCACGCCAGACGATGCTTGGCGGTCAGCAGGAAAATGCCTCCGGCTGCGACGCAGTTTCCCAACATTACGGCTACCGGGACGGTCATTTCCAAACTGAGCGCACGAGAACGAACTAGCCAACTGTTCGGGTAGAACCACCGCAGCCAGTAGATCAAACCAAGCGAGAACACGACCGGAATGATAAATTTCATGCACGAAGCGAACACGTTCCGTACGGATCGCCGAGAGCTAATCGCCAGCAAAAGGGTATCGACCAGGGCCGTCATAGTCAGCGCGCCCAGGCAAAGCGGGATGAACGGAAAGACCGGATCATAGGCAACCAGCACTAATTCGCCGTACAGCCCAGCAAACAGCAGCGTCCCCAAGACCGACCGCACCACAATATGCCCGCTGCCTGCCGCGACCCAGTACGCCAGCACAAACCCTTGCAGCGTCACCAAGATCACCAAGTCCGCTTCGTCCCCCGGCTGCGGCGCCCCTGAGGCATGCGCCCACTTGTAAATCGTCAGCCCCACTGACGAACAAACCACGGCTCCGACAAGCAAGGTAGAAAGCAAACTCAGCACCGACCACGGTTTGGGTCGCGTCGGATCAAACGCCGCTGCCGCAGCTTCTTCTTCGTGCTGGGGGGAAACATACGGGTTGGTCTCGTGCATGTTCATTCAGGTCGAACCAACTCTGCCGCCATGCGGGCGGTGCTGTTGGGGTGCGTGTTCAATAGCTGAGCGCTCGCCTCGATTGTTTTCTCGGCCAAAGTGTTATACTTCTCCGCTTCGGCGGGAACCAGCTTGGCGAAGGTTTTTAAGTTGCCGACCGCGACCGCGTTGCCTGACGGTAAGGCGCTGTCGGAAAACAATTTACCCCGCACGATCAAGTTCGAGTTGTCGTCAGGCGTGAAGAAGTAGCCGCCAGCTTCGTCGCCGAAGTGCTGCTCTTGGATGGCTTGCAGTGCTACCGCTTCGTCAAGCCAACGCTGCTCGCCGGTGGCTTGGTGCAAGGCCAGCAGCCCTTCAATCAGCATCGCGTAGTCGTCGAGGTACGCGCTGGGATGTTCGGCCTTGGTATCCGGCGTGCGAAGCAGGCGACCTTCCTTCGTGCGGGCCGTCTTCAGCAAATGGTCGGCGGCCTTCGCGGCGGCAGCCGTGTAGCGTGGTTCGTGCAACGTCTCCCCTGCCCTAGCCAGGCCGGTGATCATGAGCCCGTTCCAACTGGTGATGACCTTCTGATCGAGAAACGGCCGATTACGCTGCTTCCGGATAGCCAAGAGCGAAGCTTTCAACTGTGCCAACTTGTCCGCTTCCGGCGCCCCATGGAACTGCGGCACGTAATACTTGTCGTCGAAGTTGGGCTGGCCGCTCATTCCGAATGCTTGTTCTGCCAAGCGAAGCTGGTCGGCGGTCAATTCTTTCTGCAACTCTTCCGGCGTGAAACGATAGTAGGCCCCTTCTTCGCCGTCCGAGTCGGCATCGAGCGCGCTATAGAACTGGCCTTCCGGCCCGGTCATTTCAGCCAGGACGAAATCGGCCACATCGCGGGCCACGGCGGCGAACTTTGGTTCGTCCAGCGACACGGAAGCGGCCGCATAAATCGGCAACAACTGGGCGTTGTCGTACAGCATCTTCTCGAAGTGGGGGATCTGCCAATGCCGGTCGGTGCTGTAACGATGGAAGCCGCCAGCGACTTGATCGTGAATACCTCCAGCGGCCATCTTTTCCAAGGTTAGCTTCAGCATGTTGCCAGCCGCAGCATCGCCCCACGCTTGCCGCCGCGCGAGGTACGTCAGGTACGAAGGCTGCGGGAACTTGGCAATGTTGGGATTGTTCTCGTCGAAGTCGAACCCACCGAAGCGGGCATCGAACTCGTCTTCCAATTGTTCGTCGAAGGTTCGCAAAATCGAATCCTTCTCGGCCAAAGCTGGCGGAAGCAGGGGACGTCCCATCACCTGCTTCAGGGCACGGGTGATCGAATCGCCGGCGTCGTGCAATTGTTGCGGCTCCGTTTGCCAAACCTGGGCAATTCGTTTGGCCAGCGTCAAAAAGCCAGGAACCAGGCCGACGCCTTGGTTGTCAGGCAACTCCACTTCGCGATCTTCCGGCGGAAGATAGGTCGTACCGAAGAACGGTTTGCCATCAGGCGTCAGAAAGACATTCAGCGGCCAACCTCCGCTGCGCGACATGACCTGGACGGCCAGCATGTAAACCGCATCGACATCGGGGCGTTCTTCCCGATCGACTTTCACGCAGACGAAATGCTCGTTCAGGAAAGCGGCGATCTTCGGATCGGAAAAGCTCTCTTTCTCCATCACGTGGCACCAGTGGCAACTGGCGTAACCAATCGAGACAAAGATCGGCTTGTTCTCCTTCTTCGCCCTGGCCAGGGCATCTTCTCCCCACGGGTACCAATCGACCGGGTTCTCGGCGTGCATCTGCAAATAGGCACTGGTCTCCAGCCGCAAACGGTTCTTGGTGGGGGCCTCTTCGGCATGGATAGAAACGGCCGCGATTAGCGCCAAGAAAGGAGCCAGGCAAGCGAATATCTTCATGAGAGTTGGCCTTGAGGTGGGATGCCGGAACGGGGATCATTCCCTTGAGAATAGGCGATTCCCATTCGGAAAGCGAGCAGCAAGAGAGCAACCTACTATGTCGCAACCCTATTTCATCGAATGCCCAGGCTGCCTCGCCACGGTCGATTCGCGCAATCCCGTTTGTGCCGGCTGTGGTCGTTGCTTGGGTTGTGGCCGATTACGGGCGGAAGTCTACCAAGTGTGTCCGCAGTGCCAAGTGAAGATCTGCCAATGCTGCGGGCGATGTGCAGCGTGCGGCAAAGTCCGCTACTCGGCCATCCGCCTTCCGTGTGAATGTGGTTTCGCAGGTGGCGAGATTGGTTAGCAGTCAGTTGAATTTCTCGACGTACCTCTTGGATATGCCTGCGGATTCACGCGTTGCCCTCTGCCCATGCTCAAGAAATCGCTCTCGAAGCAGGAAATTAACAGCCTACTAGGATGAAAACTCATGGAACAAGTAATCAAATGCCCTGATTGTGACGTCTCGATGGTGAAGGGGTTCATACCGGACAGAGGATACGGCGAGCTTCAACAGGCACGTTGGTTCCCGGGAAACGCAACGTTTGGTACTTGCCTCAAGTTCTATTGGTTCGAGCCCAAAGGAACGCGATTGATTACCTCGTACTGCTGCCCGCAGTGCGGCTTGCTGCGCTCGTATGCCCATCCCCGAGCAAATTAATTCCGCTTGTCTCGCCGTCTCCCCATTTGGTAGCCTGCCGCGAAAGCAATTCTGGGGGCCCAACGGGAGAGAACGATGATGGCACGAAGATTGTTGACGATCACAATTGTGTTGGCCTGGTCGCTGACTGCCCTACCGACACAAAAGTTGCTGGCAGCCGAGAACCTGCCGGACCTACGAGGTGTCCCAATGATCGTGTATGGATTGGGATCTCCTCAGATGGTCTATAGCCATCACCAGATTTCCAACATGGTTAAGCGACTTTGCGGCCTTTCCGGTAATCGCTTGCAAGAGACAACGATGTTGGCTGAGCCTAAAGTCGATTATTCCACACTATCTCCATGTGGACCGATGTTTATTGAAGAGGAGGAAACCAGGCTCGGATTCACTCCTTGAATTCTCTTGCGAAGCAGTTTGATGCTATACGTGATGTTAATCCACTGGGTCGCCGACTTTCTTTGTCAAAGTCGGTGGATGGCCGAGAATAAGAGCTCGAACCTGGGGGCGCTTTCGGCCCATGTCGGAACGTACACGGCGGTCTTGGGGATCTGCTGCTTGCCGCTGCTGGGAATCGCGCCGGGGATTGGGTTTGCCCTGGCCAACGGGGTGCTTCACTTCGTGGTCGATTTCATCACCAGCCGCATCACGTCTTATTTCTACAAGCGGCAAAACATGCACGCTTTCTTCGCCACGGTCGGCTTCGATCAGTACCTGCACTTTGTTTGCTTGTGGGTGACGTTCTACTATTTCTATGCCGATTGATTGCTAGCGAAAGCCACACCCCTAACTTCTCTTGTTTCAGATCCCCTCTTTGGGTATTCATCGCCTTCTTGGCAAATAGCGAATGAGGATTCCGCTTTACTCGGTACCCCAAACAGAGCGTTCATGAAATGAAACGTGGTAATCTAACGCAACGAGTGTTACTACTGGTTGGTCTGCTGCTTCTAACCGCCAATACTGGCTGCGCGGTATCGGACTTGCTGTTCGGGGCTTTCGGAGGAGGCTACTCCGGCGGCGGCGAAACGATGCGGGAAAAGCGGTACGACTACGACCAGCAGATCCAATCCTCGCAAGGCATCGATTACTAACACCATCACAAGCTTCACACTATGCGGCGTGAAGCCTGCTGGTCGCACATGAAAGTAAACCTCTCTGAGTGGTGGCTACCGCACTTTTTGCTTGCTAAAATGCAGCAAAGATTCTGCTTTCAAGTGACAAGTTGACCGAACAATGGCCCGATCATGCCTCGTAAACTCGTTTTGCATCAAACGATGCTCCCAGGTATGGACGATGTTGAGGCGTCGATCAAGAATCTTGCGACTTCAGGAATCGAGGAACGAGGCGCTGTTTTTACGAAACCTGCGATTGTGGAATTTATCCTCGATTTAGCAGGATATCAGGCAGAACATCGCTTGTTTGAAAAGCGATTTTTAGAGCCATCTTTTGGGCATGGTAGTTTTCTCTTGCCGGCCTTGCGACGATTGTTATCGTCTTGGCAACAATTGGGGACTAGCGATCCGGATTCGCTTAAGATGTCGATTTGGGCAATCGAACTACATCCAGATTCCTATGAAAAGACCCGGGCAGCCGTATTAGCACTTCTTAACGACTTTGGGCTGATACGAAGGGTGGCTGTTAAGCTGGTTGACCATTGGCTTGTCCAAGGCGACTTTCTGCTTGAACGGATTCCAGGTGAATTTGATTTTGTTGTTGGGAATCCACCTTATGTTCGGATTGAACGCATTCCCCAAACGCTGATGCGTGAGTACCGGGCACGTTACAAGACGATTTACGACCGCGCCGATATCTACGTCCCGTTCATCGAACGCTCGTTAGACCTATTGGCAGACGGAGGGAAGCTAGGATTCATCTGCGCAGACCGGTGGACGAAGAATCGGTATGGCGGCCCTTTAAGAAGAAAAGTTGCCGAGGGGTTTCATGTTGAGAGTTATGTCGACATGAATTGTGTTGATGCATTTTCCTCAGACGTGATTGCTTATCCAGCAATTACCGTTATCCGGAACTCGAATCCAGGTCCGACGAAAATTGTTTCTAGGGCCAGTGGAGACGAATCATCTTTAAAAATGCTCGCATCTAAATTGAGCAGCGGTACTAAGATCCAAGACGAAGAAGTGGTTACCGTTGAAGCTCTCTCGGATGGGGCTTCACCATGGATCATGACGCAGTGCGATAGCTCTAAACTGCTGCGTCATTTGGAGCATGATTTTCCGACGATTGAACAAACCGGTTGTAAGGTTGGGATTGGTGTGGCTACGGGAGCAGATCGTGTTTTCATTGCACCTTACGATCAACTTGACGTAGAAGAAGACCGTAAGCTCCCTTTAGCGACCACGAAAGATATTGCCGGGGGGCAAGTTGAGTGGCAAGGCCTGGGGGTTGTTAATCCATTTTCAGATTCAGGAAAGCTAGTCGAACTTGATAGGTATCCTAAACTAAGAAATTATCTGAATGCTCGACGAGAAGAACTTTGTAAGAGGCATGTTGTCAAGAAAGCACCGGCAAATTGGTATCGTACGATCGATCGAATTCGGGCAGATCTAGCGCATACGCCCAAACTATTGATCCCAGATATCAAAGGGGCAGCCAATGTTGTCGCTGAAAGTGGCCAGCTCTATCCACACCACAATTTGTATTTCATCACCGCAGGAGAATGGGACATTGAAGCGCTGAAGTTAGTGCTTTCCACCGGGATTGCGTATTTGTTTGTGGCGAACTATTCAACGAAGATGCGAGGTGGCTATCTTCGATTTCAGGCTCAGCACTTACGACGCATTCGTTTACCCATGTGGAGGACGATTGCTGCACCCCTGCAGAAAGAGCTAATTGAAGCAGGCCAAGCAGGAGCTTGGGAGGATGGAATCAGCCTCGTCTCTAAGCTGTATGACCTCACAAAGCCACAGCGATTAGTTCTCGCGTCTCATGCACGTGAGGGGGTGTCATGAGTGTCGATCTCGGTGATTTCGACAAAAAGACTCGCAGGGCAGTTCGACTGTTTTGGCAAGCACGACAATCGGCTGCCGATCGGCAGAAGGACATCGGGCGTTCCGATCAGGGGACGCGTGCTGAAGTGACTGCCGGCAAGAATATGGATGGTTTCGTCCGCCTGATTTGCGATGTGGTAACATCACATGGATTGCCAAAAAGCAGTTTGCATCTGACGAGTTCTCTTCTAACGTTGCCAGGCTTCTATCGTCCAACGAAAAGGTGGGACTTGCTGGTAACACATGCGGGGCGATTGATTGCGGCAGTTGAATTTAAGAGCCAAGTGGGGTCGTTTGGCAATAACTTTAACAACAGGACAGAAGAGGCCATCGGTACAGCAGTTGATCTCGATACAGCATACCGAGAGGGAGCGTTGGGCGACCAAGTGAAACCATTTGTTGGCTGGATGATGTTGCTAGAAGATTGTCCGAAATCCCGTCGGCCTGTTAATGATCGATCCCCTCACTTTCCTGTCTTGGAAGAGTTTATAGGAGCATCCTATGCAGATCGTTACCATTTGCTTTGTAAGAAGCTAATGCAAGAGAAGCTTTGCGACGCTGCGGCATTCATGTTGAGTTCTAAGGTACATGCTGCCAAAGGCACGTACTCGGAGATCGACACTATGACTAGCTTGCGAACTTTTGCCGCACAGTTAGCCGGAAGAGTTGTTGCTGAAATTGCAAGCTAGAGACAACCCTTACGATCGAGATCAATTACAATGTCCCCACCATGCCCACAGCATCATGGGCATGGTCGCGAAACATCAGAGCCAGCATTTAGAACGCATCGCCGGAAACCATTTCGCCGCCGGCGCGGGTGGCGAGGGCTTGGTAGACGGCGACGTCGATCGTTTCGGTGATGAGATGAACCGAACCGTCGGCGAAGACAAAGTTGGTGCCGGCGGGGTGGCGGCTGCCGAAGTCGTCGAGGTGTTGGTGTTCGTGACCGCCGCTGCTGCCATTGTGTTGGTGGTACTGGCTGTTTGGCGGATGGTCAGCAATCCCTAAGATTCGCACAGCCGCTTCTTCTCCGCCACTGACGGCTCCAACCCAGGTGCTAAGTTCGACGTGGTCGCTGTAAAGGGGCGAGGCCCGTTCGCCGATCATCATCGTGTTGCTGGTTCCGTCGATTACGTCCTTCATGCCGTAGCGACCGTTGTGATCGAGCATGCCAGTTCCCATGCACTTCTGGCCTGAGGCCAAGCCTTCGCAGACGTCGATTTCTGTCGTGCCGAAACAGCCGACGTAATTTGCAGAAGCCAGTTCGGTTAGCTCGTTCTCACTTTCGTCGTGAATATGAAAGACCTCCGGTGCGCGATCACTCGGACAGGAATAGGCTTGCATTAGTGTCGTGCGGGCAGCTTGGTTACTAGGGTCCAAGATGCTTAAACGAAAGTTGATCGAATCAGCCAAGTTGCGCTGTTCCATCTGTGGCAAAATCAACGACGCCCAGCCCCAACCAGGGTTGCCGGTGGCCAATGGCGTTTTGTGATCGGTATTGGTCGCGATATAGCCGCTGGGGAACGAGCCAAATGTGTCGTGATAGTTGTGCATTGCCAGACCAAGCTGCTTCAAATTGTTGAAGCACGAAATCCGGCGTGCCGCTTCACGGGCTTGTTGCACCGCAGGAAGAAGAAGAGCAATCAAAACGCCGATGATGGCAATCACCACCAACAGCTCGACGAGTGTAAAACCTTTGCGCGAAGACATTATGCGAATTCTCTTTCGTATGGGCAGCCAAACGCGCGAAGCACGTTGGCGATATTAAATGTAGGGATAGCTTCGGTACACCAGAAGCCCAGACACGAATGGTGCAGAGCTTGAGCGTTCAGGAAACTTAGGCTTAGGGGACAGCCAATTGGTTAGCCCCATGCCAGATTGAAACCGTCTTCCCTAGCGGGACAAACGGACAAACAGCGCCGCAGTGCGCTCGTTTCAAGTTACGCTACCGGAGGAGCCCGGGGAGAATTCGGTCCAAGCCATCGGTTAAGAGTTGGACGCGACGATTGGAGAACAAGCGATTCGAGAGGGATTGATGCGTCGACAAGGTGGGTCGTCGTCGGAGCGATCTGGCCCAGTGTCAAGTGCTGGCAAAGCAAACAGCCGTCGATCGTCAGACGGTGCTGATGACCAGCATTCCAACCAGGGTCTTGGCCGGGCTGGGCTAAGTTGCAATGCGTGTCGGCAACTTGAAGATGACGATGACCATGGTCATCGGCCTGGCCACAGGCACCATGGTGAGCAAGCGTGGCGTGCGACGCCATCAGCCCTGGCAGGTGCGCATGTTCGCAGCCGCTCCAGGCATGTATGGCCTGGCCGAACAGCTGCACCACCAAATAGGTGGTAATCAGAGCGTAACTACCAATGCGTCGCATGGGCACCATAGATAGAGGTTGAGGATCAAACACGATCCATCAGCTATTCTAGGCAGAATAGCTCGCTTGACTCAATGGAATTAGCCGCACTTTATCCTGAATTTGCGGCGGATACTGGCCAGGAAGAGGGGGGAACGAGAAGCTTGACAGAGCGATGGATTGCGGTAGGCTGCGGCTTTCCCCTCCAAAACATGTTTCGTAAGTAGGATGATTGCGATGCTTGCTTCTCCTTGGACACTTAGCCGTGTTCTGACCGTATTGTTGTGCTTGGCAGTGGCCTGCCCAGCATTGGCGCAGGAAAAACGACGCAAGCCGCCGGCGATCGAAAGCGTAAACGAAGCGGTTGCCAAGCATATCAACGACAACGATGTCGCTGGCGCCGTTACCTTGGTGATCGAAGATGGCAAGGTCGTTCACCTCAGCGGGCTCGGCAAGGCGAACTTGAAAGCAGACAAACCGATGCGACCTGGGGCAATGTTCGCGATTGCTTCAATGACCAAGCCGATCACCGCAACGGCCCTAATGACCTTGGTCGAAGAAGGCAAAGTTGGCCTGGACGATCCCGTCTCGAAGTACATCCCGGAGTTCGCCGAGGTGAAACTCGATGGCAAACTGCTCGATAAGCCAATCACGGTTCGCCAGTGCCTGACGCACACCGCTGGTCTCGGTGGAAGCCAACGGGTGGTTGGTTCGCTTGAAAGCACCGCCAAGGAAATTGCTCAGCGACCACTGCGCTACGAGCCAGGTACCAAGTGGGAATATAGCCCTGGGCTTAATGTGGTTGGCCGCGTGATCGAAGTTGCCTCCGGCAAGCCCTACGGCGAGTTCCTGCAAGAGCGTATCTTGGACCCTTTAAAGATGAACGCGACCACCTTTCACCCCAACGAAAAGCAAAAATCTCGGATTGCAACCTTGTACGCAAAAGACAAGGACTCAGGCGAGTTGACCGAAGCGGATAGCTGGATCGGTAACTTCGAGACCGACCCGTACCCCAACCCCAGTGCCGGTTTGTATTCGACAGCTCGCGACTTGTCGAAATTTTACAACATGATGCTCAACGGCGGTTTCTTAGGCGATGCTAAGATCCTCAGCCGCGATTCGGTGAAAGAACTTACCAAGTTGCAAACAGGTGACATCGTTACCGGTTTCACGCCGGGCAACGGCTGGGGACTAGGTTACTGCGTGGTGCAAGAGCCGCAAGGTGTTACCGAGTCGCTCAGCAAAGGTAGTTTCGGTCATGGGGGAGCATTCGGCACACAAAGCTGGGGCGACCCTGAAAAGAAGCGAGCCTATATCTTGCTCGTGCAACGATCGAACTTCCCCAATAGCGATGCCAGCGAGCTGCGCAAGGATTTCCAAAACGCAGCGGCTGCCGCTTTGAACAAGTAAACCTATAATGGAAAAGGCTATCTTCGCTCGGCGCAGATCAAAGTGCGCGGTATCTGCGTCGAGCAAGATAGTTTCTCTTGATGAATCGAACGATTGCGTTTGTTTGTGGGCTCGTGCTGGCACTGCTGCCACTCTCTTTCACCCTGGCCCAAGCCCAGCCAGATCCACCGCTGGTCGATTTGCTGCGCGAGTGGCACGACCACGAAGATAAAATTCTCGCAAAATATCGCTTGGCGTACCTCGAAGAAGATCAGGTCGCGTTGTTGCCACAATCTGGGCAAATCGTGCTTATTCCGCAGGCACGGCTATCCGTAGCGGATCGGCAATGGGTAACGGACCATCCACTTAACCTATTGCGCGGCAAAGTGATCTATGTTGCCGATGGCGACACGATCGTCGTGTTAGACGACAAGAAGACCGAACATCGTATTCGCCTCGATGGAATCGACGCGCCCGAAAGTGGCCAGGCTTACGGTAACAAAAGTCGCCAATCGCTCAACCGTTTGGTTTATGGCAAACAGGTGCTCGTTACTTACGAGAAGAGCGATAGTTATGGAAGAATTCTGGGCCAGGTTTACCTGGATGGGCAATGGGTCAATCGGCAAATGATCACCGACGGATGGGCTTGGCACTATCGTCATTTCAGCGGCGACAAGCAGTTGGCCGAAACGCAGGCCATAGCGGCGGAGAAAAAAGTCGGGCTGTGGCAAGATCACGAGCCACAACAGCCGTGGCGTTTTCGTTTAGATGAGAAGCGGCGGAAAGAAGTGGCCGCTGAGAAAGATCCATCCGAGCCAACGACCCCCACCAAATTCTGGCTTAACACCTCGAGCGGTGTGCGGCACAACGCGTCTTGCAAACACTTTGGCAAGACGAAGCGGGGGAAGTATTGCAACGCCGAAGAGGGCAAACCATGCAGCATCTGCGGCGGGTGAGGATCGCACCACGCCGTTTCCATTGCAGCAACCGCCAAGGATTACGAGGCAGAAGCCTTTTTGCGATGTTGCTGATTGTTCCAGAATCGTGTCCAGAGCGCAACGCGGCGAACCATCGGTAGGATAACCGATTCCAACTGCTCCGGTTCGATTCGCTCTTCGTGATGCAGGAAGAGAGCTCGCGCGTTAGCTGGGATCGTGTTTTCCTTCTTCCCCTTGGTCAGCTTGCGATGCCAAGTATTCAACAACTCGTGCTTATATTCTTGGGGATTCCAGAGATCGATATCGGTCAATCGACCAATTTCGGTGTCTCGCTGGGCTATCGAAGTTCCAAGGAACATAACCCCATGCGGAGAAGTGATTTGCGCCTCGTGCAGGGCCTCGATGGGCGTGGTGGGAAGTAAGGTCAAGTTGGGAAGTGTGTCCCCTTCAAGAGCATCGGTAATGCAACGAAGAAGGTACGTTCCGCCCGCCGACTGGCCATCGAGCAAAACGACGGCAACGGCTTTGCCACCCATGGGTAGGGTTCCTAAAGTCAGAAAGTAAATGGAAGTGTCAGCATACTATTAATGCTTAATCAGTCCCCGTTCCGCAAGGGTTATCGGGGTATATTATCACGTTCTTTACCAATTATGGCAAAGTAATTTACCAAACCTTCAATCGAGCGAAGTTTGTGGGGGCTGATGGGAAAAAGGCTTTTGCAAACCGCGTGCCTAAAAGCAAAGCCCTTTGGTGTTTGTTCCCCTCAGGAAGGTTTGCAAACGGCTTAGCGGAAGGGTACGCTCAGAAGCTTATACCATTCTAACCACGTTTGGTGCCTACCCCACTTTTTTTCTGACACCTCTTCCAGTCGAGAATCTTCCCCATGAACACCCTGCTACGATCGAGCTGCCTCTTTGTGTTGCTGATGGTATCTTCCTTGTCCGCTGCCGAACCAATCAGCGAGGCGATTTGGCCGGAAGGCAAAGTGCCGGGGCTGGGGAAAGGTGAGAAAGAGGAAATTGTAGAGGTGATCGACGAGCGAATTGGTCGCAAGGTGACCAAGGTAACGAAACCAACCGTGACCGTCTATAAGCCTGACCCGGCCAAAGACACCGGAGCGGCCGTCGTAATTTGTCCTGGCGGGGGCTACCACATCTTGGCGTACGATTTAGAAGGAACCGAAGTCGCGACCTGGCTCAACGAGATTGGTATCACTGGGGTGATTTTGCACTATCGTGTGCCTCGGGCGAAAGAAGGCGAACCGCATGAGAATCCGCTGAAAGATGCCCAACGCGCCATTCGTCTGGTTCGGGCGCATGCGACCGATTGGAAGATCGACCCTGACAAAATTGGCATCCTCGGTTTCTCGGCCGGAGGCAATCTGGCTGCCGTTACGTCGAACGCCACAGAGAACACCTACGAAGAAGTCGATGCGGTTGATCAGCTTGATCCTCGCCCGAACTTCGCCCTGCTGATCTATCCTGCTTACTTGAACCCAGAGGGGCAACCAGCCGAGTTGACACCGCAAACCAGCGTTGACGAAAACACGCCCCCGACCTTCTTGGTTCATGCCAGCGACGACCGCGTCTCTGCGACCGGTAGTGCGGCCTACTACTTAGGTCTCAAGCAACACGATGTTCCGGCGGAACTGCATATCTTCCCGCAAGGTGGCCACGGCTACGGCCTGCGCCCCACCGAGCAGCGTGTTACCCAGTGGCCGAAACTGGCCGGCGATTGGCTGTTGAAAGAGATCTTGGTTGAGCCAAAGAAGGAACAGTGAAGCTGACCGCCGATTGATGATCGTGCGGGGCGAAAATTTGGCAGGGTTCATCACGTACAAAGGACGCCTCTCGCAAAGAAAGGCGTCCTTATAGTGGATGCGAAGGTTCGCTAATGCTGGCGACTACTGGGTCGTCACGACTTCTCCGTTGCTGCGGGTCCCAAGGGCGCTGTAGATCGAAGCGTTGATGGTTTCTGTAATGAAGCGGACCGAGCCATCTGCCGAAACGAAATTGCATCCGCCTGGGTGACGGCTGCTGAAGCTGACTTCGTACGCTGCCCAGTTTGGATCGCTATCGGAGGCATCGTTGGGCGAACCTTGGGGACGAGGGTAGTTAATCCGCACGCCGGTCGAGCCACCCATTTCCGACCAGTCCGTTCCTTCCCAGTTGTCGAAGTCGTCGCCACCGATGGCCCAGTGGTCTTTGCGCCCGGTGTTGGCGTTTTCCGATACCGAAGCCAGGGTTTGCAACTGTGGGTCTGGTTCGGCTTCGCCAATCATCAGCGTATTGGAAGTCCCATCGGTGATGTCGGCCATCCGGCAAGCGCCCCCCATGCCCCCTTGAGCAATGCGGGATGTCTTAGAAGGACGCGTGATGAACACGCCGTCGAGTTCATAATGCCCCTTGGTCGGGTGCGAGTTGCCGCTGGCGTCGGTCCACGAGCCGATGCCTGATCGACCCCAGCCTGCACTCGGTTTCCAGTCGTTCGGCTGAATGCCGGTGACCACACCCAGATAGTTCGCTGGCTGCCGAGCGGCCACAAACCAAGGTGGCGAATAGACAGAAGCATCGTAAATCGGCATGGTGACGGTGGACGAAGGACAGGTCATCGCTTCGAGCTTGGTTTGACAAGCAGCAATTTGCCGTTCGGCTGCGTTGGCCGAGGTGATCGAAGGATTGCTCATCGCGGTCCCTGCGGCCCAGTTGGTCGAACCGAAGGTGAGCGCTTCGTACATGTTGGCTTGTTCCATGTACGGCAGGATGAAAGCCGTCCAATGGCCCCCTTCTTGGGCTTCACCGAGCATCGGCAGTTGGTCTTTATAGGTCGAAGCAAAGTTATGTACGGCCAAGCCGTGTTGCTTCAAGTTGTTGCTGCATTGCATTCGCCGCGCGGCTTCGCGAGCTTGTTGCACTGCCGGCAAGAGCAAAGAAATCAAGACACCAATGATCGCGATCACGACCAATAGCTCGACGAGGGTGAACGCGCCTCGTTTCGTGCTGGAAATCGACATGAGAGCTTTCCCTTTGTAGGAGACGTAAGATGTAAAATGAAACGACTATTTGCTAGGAATGTCGAACTCAAAAAC
The DNA here is from genome assembly GCF_003335505.1 of Bremerella cremea. NCBI lineage: Bacteria > Pseudomonadati > Planctomycetota > Planctomycetia > Pirellulales > Pirellulaceae > Bremerella > Bremerella cremea. The sequence goes on along the minus strand of NZ_QPEX01000011.1, from coordinate 32,659 downwards.
GTTCTCGCCTGACTTCACGACAAACTCGACCGGGCTGTTCGTCTTCGAGCCATAAGGAGTCGGAACGATATCTTTGGTAACGAGGCTGCGGTCATCATCCGCTTTTTCCGAAGCGGCCCCGAGTGTGACCGTTTTGCCGCCGCGTATTGCTTGAATGCAAGAGAACGTTACGCGGTAGGTGCCGGCGGCGATGCCAGGCCCAGCAGTAGTTCGCAGCAGCAGCACGCCATCTTTGTCGGTCTCGCCCACGCCAATCGAGAACTGATCTGGATTGCGATCCAGCGGATGAAAATAGACCAGCAACCGCTCGTAGGTTTTGCCATCGAGCGAAACCTTGCCCGTAATCGGATGCAGCGCCGGATCGCCGCAGCCAACCAGCAGACTCAAAAAACCGAGCAAGACACAAAGCCTTCCCACCATGGGTTCTCCTCTTCGGCTTGGCACTGGGCCAAGCCAATCGTGGACCGAGATAAACGACACAAATCACCTGCGGCGATCGATTCGCCCTGCGGGTTTCCAAGAGCTCGAAACCAGGCACTCCTGCCAGCAACTGCAAGCAGGCGTGAAAGACCGCCGTGTTAATGCCGTTTCAGAATAGCCAGATCAGCTCAGGCCAGTAGTGACAATACACGCAATAGATTTGATGTTATGCACGGCGTCTGAAGCGATTGTTAACGTGCGTCTCGCGGAAACTTAGCAGCCGTAAAATCTAGCGATTTGGTAGATAAATGCTCTGCCAACCGGCAGGGAAAACGAGGCAACGATAGAGGGCTTTTAACGTCTCGGCAAAGAGCCTTAGCACGTTTCATGAAGCGAGTGTTAACCAACGACAGCAGGGGAAAGCTCGTTTGAGGTCTGAACGGTTTCTTCATCAAGTGCTGGCTTGCTGGCGAGGCGTGCAAACCAACCGGCAGCCAGATACGGCTGTTGGGGCCGGCAGTAAGAATCCTAGAACTTTGCGCATTGTGTTAGTGCATTCGCGTGAAGCGATGGGGTACGATAAGGCGACATTCGCCAGCCTCTTTATCGTGGGATCATGAAGTATCAGCATCGTATTGGGACCGTTTCGTACACGTTTCCCGATCTTAAAGACGTTCTTGCCAAGGCAACGCCCGAGCGTTCCGGCGATCGACTGGCTGGCTTGGCTGCCGAGAACAACAAGCAGCGAATGGCCGCTCGGCATGTGTTGGCCGATGTCCCCTTGGCTCAATTTCTGCAGGAACTGGTCATTCCGTACGAGTTGGACTCGGTCACACGGTTGTCGGTCGATCAGCACGAGGTCGCAGCGTTTGCCGAGATCAGCCAGTTGACGGTCGGAGAGTTTCGCGACTGGTTGTTGTCGTACGAGACCGACAACGAAGCGATCGCACGCATTCGCCCTGGTCTCTTGCCAGAGATGGTCGCAGCGGTCAGCAAGTTGATGTCGAACCAAGACCTAATCCTGGCCGCCGCCAAGATCCGCGTTGTTTCGCGCTTTCGCGATACCTTGGGGCTGGCCGGGCACTTCTCGACACGGCTGCAGCCGAATCACCCGACCGACGACCCGAAAGGCATTTTGGCCAGCACGATCGATGGCCTATTGTACGGGGTGGGGGATGCGGTCATCGGCATTAATCCCGCCTCGGACGATCCCCGTATCGCGCGGAACCTTTTGGAGATGCTCGACGAACTGCGTGTGCGTTTCGAGATCCCTACCCAAACGTGTGTTTTGACGCACGTGACCACCACCATCGAGCTGATCGAAGCTGGCGCCCCGGTTGATTTGATCTTCCAATCGATCGGCGGCACCGAGGCCACCAACGATAGTTTCGGCGTCACGCTGGCCATGCTGGACGAAGCGTACCAGGCCGGGCTGGAACTGGGACGTGGCAGCGTCGGGCAGAACTGCATGTATTTTGAAACCGGCCAGGGCAGCGCTCATTCGGCCAACGCGCATCACGGGGTCGATCAGCAGACCTGCGAGGTCAGGGCCTATGCCGTGGCGCGGAAGTATCAGCCGCTGCTGGTCAACTCGGTGGTCGGTTTCATTGGGCCAGAATACCTTTACGACGGCAAGCAGATCATCCGAGCTGGTCTGGAAGACCACTTCTGCGGCAAACTGATGGGGCTGCCGATGGGGTGTGATGTTTGCTATACGAACCACGCCAACGTCGACCAAGACGACATGGACAATCTACTGTCGCTGCTGGGCATGGCGGGCTGCAACTTTGTGATGGGGGTGCCAGGGGCAGACGATGTCATGCTGCATTATCAAAGTACCTCGTATCACGATCAGCTTTACCTTCGCGAACTGTTGGGGCTGCAGCACGCCCCTGAGTTCGAAGCCTGGCTACAGGGCATGCACCTGATTGGCGACGACGGCAAGCTTCTTCCCGCAGCAGCACGGCATCGGTTGATGATCCTATGAACCAAAACGACATCTGGGAAAAATACCGGGTGTTTACCCAGGCCCGCATCGGTATGGGACGCACCGGCAGCAGCTTGACCACGAAGCAAATGCTGGACTTTCGCACCGATCATGCTTTGGCCAGCGATGCCGTCTGGGCCGATCTGGATGTCGACAAGCTGCAAACGGAACTGGCAGACCTCGGCCAGGAGGTGATACTGCTGGACAGCCAAGCCCACGACCGGCAGCAGTATGTGCAGCGGCCTGACTTAGGGCGGCTGCTAAGTGATTCCTCGGAGGCCAGCCTGCGTGCGCGACCCAGGCAGCAATACGAAATCAACCTTATCATCGCCGATGGTCTCTCCGCGATCGCTATCGAGCGGAACGCGGTTGCATTGTTGAAGTGCTTGCTTCCGCTGCTGCAGGCTTATCGCCTGGCACCGATTTCTATCGTGCGTCAGGGACGCGTGGCCATAAGCGATTCGATTGGTGATTTGCTGGGGAGTCAGCTCTCGGTCATTTTGATCGGCGAGCGGCCTGGGCTAACGTCTCCTTACAGTATGGGGGTTTATCTTACTTATGCGCCCCGCACTGGAAATACCGACGAACGACGAAACTGCATCTCTAACATTCGCCGCGAAGGCTTGCCCCACGAGCACGCGGCCCACAAGTTGAGCTTTCTGATCGGAGAATCGCTCCGCCGCAAGCTCTCTGGCGTTTCCTTAAAAGACCTATTTATCGACGAACGACTTGATGACCGAACCCAATAGCGAACTGAAGAAAACACTTGGCCCGTTGATGCTGTGGGGGCTCGGCGTCGGCTACGTGATCTCTGGCATGTACTTTGGCTGGAACTTGGGCCTGGCCGAAGGAGGAACGCTCGGCTTGGCCGTGGCGACTTTCTTTATCATCATTATGTATGTCACCTTTACGTTCAGTTATACGGAGATGGCCTGTGCCATTCCCAAAGCTGGCGGGGCGTTCGACTATGCCCGCTTGGGGCTGGGGAAGCATTGGGGATACCTGGCCGGGATCGCCCAAAGCATCGAGTTCGTCTTCGCCCCACCGGCGATTGCCTTTGCGATTGGTGCCTATCTCAACGCGTTCTTTCCGCAGTTGAACGTGACTGTGATTGCCATTGGGGCCTATGTGATCTTCACCGGGCTGAACATCGTGGGGGTGCGTTCGGCGGCTTACTTCGAGTTGTTCGTCACCGTGCTGGCCGTGCTCGAATTGCTGCTGTTCGCCGGGGTAAGCTATTCGGCATTCAAATTAGAGAATCTGACTATCAACGCCTTGCCCAACGGCTGGGAAGGGGCATTCCGCGCGATCCCATTTGCAATCTGGTTTTTCCTGGCGATCGAAGGCGTGGCGAATGTGGCCGAGGAAGCCAAGAACCCGCAACGCGATGTGTTGTGGGGTTTTGGCTCGGCGATCACCACGCTGGTGGTGCTTTGCCTGCTTGTCTTCACCTCGGCGGTCGGCGTGGCTGGTTGGGAAGCGATCGTCTATCCCAGTCCTGGGGCCGAGCCGTCTGATTCACCGTTGCCGTTGGCCTTGGGACATATCGTGGGGGAAGGGAGCGTCTTGTATCACCTGCTGATCACGATCGGCTTGTTTGGATTGATTGCTTCGTTCCACGGTATCATCCTGGCCGCTAGCCGTTCCACCTTGGAACTAGGACGCGAGCATTACGTCACGCCGTTTGTCGGCGTGGTGCATCCCCGTACCAAGACACCCGTAAACGCATTGCTGGTGAACACGGGAATAGGGATTGTCGCCCTGTTAACCGGCAAGACAACCGAGATTATCACGATTGCCTGCTTTGGGGCCCTGACGTTGTACGTGGTGTCGATGATCGCCTTCTTCGCCCTGCGTAAGAACCACGCCGACCTCGAGCGTCCTTTCAAGGTGCCCTTCTATCCCATCTTTCCGGCGGTCGCGTTGGTGATTGCCATGATCTCGCTGATCGCACTCAGCGTCTACAACTGGGAGCTTTGCCTGATCTATGTGGTGATCGTGGCGGTCGGGTATGTCGGTTTCCTGAAATATCAGAGCCTCCGTGCGAAAGAGGTTCAGCTCGCCACCGAGAGCGAATAAGCCAGCCGCCTGCCCCAGGGCAGCGTCTGCTGCTGGCTCGGCTACAAGCTGCGTAGAAAGTGGAGCAGATCGTCGAGTTGTTGCTGGCTGAGTTCGGTCTGCAACTGGTGTCCGTGAACCTCGAAGACATCACGTAGCGAAGTGACGCTGGCATCGTGGAAGTAAGTATCGCGATGGCCGATCCCGCGAAGTGATGGTGGGTTGAACGCGCGGTTGCGTTCTTTGTCTTCCATGCCCACGTCGTACAGTTCTGGCGCGGTGTACTTGGGTGGGGCGTGGCATTTGATGCAGTTCTGGCGCAGGAAGATCTGTCGGCCGTGCTCGACCGCGGCCTGATCGCGGGTCGCTTGCAACTGGTCGATCGGAGGGGGCAAGGGCAAGCTGGCCATGTAGGTCGCCAATGCCTGAGCGTCTTCGTCCGCCAGTTTTCCGCCGTGCATCGTCAGTTCGACCGACTTGTGGGCCTGAGCTTTCAGCGTATCGGACACGCCCAGCCAGCCGAAGGGCGCCGTGTCGGCCTTGCCCAGCAGCGAGAGAATCCGTTTTGGCGCGCCGTAGGAACGATCGCTCAGGTTGTCGCTGGCCAGGCCATTGGTGTGGCCGTCGGTATGGCAGCTATGACACGACATCCACCCTTCCATCGACAGCCGAGCATTGTGAAACAGCTTCTCGCCACGTTCCCGTTCTGTCAGCTCGCGCTGCACGCCCAGGGGAAACTTGCCGCTCGTTTTGGCGGTCTTTAGGTTGACCGTCGAAATCGAATCTTCAAAACCATTGGCGACGTAGGCGATATCTTTCTCGGGCGAAACGACCACGGCGGTGGGATGCTCGCCGACGGTAGAGCGGAACAGCCCGTACGACTCGTGTTTGCCGATGCCCACTTGGCCGGTGCCGCCCATCGTAACGATGGCCTGGTCGGCGTCGATCACGGCAATGTCGGTTGGGTCTCCGCCCCCCTTGCCTGGCTGACCAATTGGGTGCATGAACCCTTCTCTGTAAAAATCTTCTTCCGGGTTCAACACCCGCGCTAGGTCTACCCACCGCAGGTCGTTGCTCATCACCAGGCCCCAGTGGATATCGTTGCTATTGGTTACGGCCAGGCTGTTGAGCATTTGATGGGCGAACAAAAGCTTGGTCTGATCCTGAGAAAGAACCATCGCCCGAATATTGTGCGCCGGGAACTCGCGGACATGCCGCAGCGTGAACGAGGCCATGTCGACCAAGCCCAGTTTGCCGCCGAAGTTGTCAGCGGCCAGCAACGTTTGACCGGTTGGTTCAAACAAGACTTCACGCGGCGAGAAGGGCAAGATCAATTCTTTTTCAACGGAAAGCTGCTCGTCGTCGAGTTTCAACAAGACAAGCTTGCGCGGCCAGACACAGCTCACCACAATTTGGGAGCCAGCAGGAGAGACAGCCGCGCGAACCGGCGAGTAAGGCAGCGGCACTCGCCCCAGTTCCGTTAGTTGGCTATCGATCAAGTGCAGGAGAATCGCTTCTTGCTGGACCGGATCGATCGCTAGCAGCCGGTCGCCAGAAAGCAGGGTTAAATGAACCAGACTTCGGCTGACCTTCCACTCGGCCACAACGCGCTGCTGCAGGCGGTCGACGATGGTTAGGGTGCCACTCCCTCGGTTGGCCGTCAACAAATAGTGGCCATCGGGGGTCAGCACCATGTCTTCCGGTTGGCGGTAGGCAGGCTGATTCGGATCGATACGTTCTGGCGCGGCACCTTGCGCTAGATTGGCAAGCAGACAGCACAGCGTAGCAAGAAGCGTTCGGGTCATATGACAATTCAGGGGGATGGCGACGAAGGTGGGATTCTTACGATTTTCCCATAGTGGCTCACTTCGGACAAGCCAAATCGGGCGAAACAGGGGAGATGAAAAGAAGGACAAGCGAGATTACGATAGAGGGATTACCCCCAGACCTGGAGCACCCACGATGATCTCGTCTAAACTTGTTCTTTCGGCCTTGGCCCTCTGCAGCTTGCTGCCGCTAGGTTCGTTGGCCAATGCCCAAGATAGCAGCCAGCCCTTTTACATCGGCACTTACACCAAAGGGGACAGCCAAGGCATCTATCTAAGTTCCTTGAACTTGGAAGATGGTTCGCTCTCTCAACCGGTCCTGGCCGCCGAACTGGATAACCCTTCGTTTCTGACCATTAACGGGGATCACACCCATTTGTATGCCGTGGGTGAGGTCTCGAACTTCAAAGACAAAGCGTCCGGAGCCGTTTCAGCTTTCGCGATTAACGAAGACGGCACGCTGAAGCTGCTCAACCAGGAAGCTTCTGGGGGACGCGGTCCTTGCCACATTCTGCTGGGCCCCGACGAGAAGACCGTCTTGGTGGCCAACTACGGGGGTGGTTCGTTTGCCTCGTTGCCAGTGACCGAGGACGGCAAGCTAAAGCCAGCGGCAAGCGTGATGCAGCAGGTTGGTTCCAGTATCGACAAAAGCCGCCAGCAAGGGCCACATGCCCATGGCATGTATTTGGTGCCAGGCACTAAATTGGCGTTGGGTGTTGATCTGGGTGTCGACAAGGTGATGATCTATGACGTGACCGACGAGGGGGAACTCAAGCCACACGACCCAGCGTTCATCGAGATCAAGCCTGGCTCAGGGCCGCGGCACTTGGCCACCAACCAAGCGGGCGACAAGATCTATGTGCTGAACGAAATGGCCTCGACGGTCGACGTGTTTGAGTTCGATCCGCAGACCGGCAACAGCAAGCACGTGCAGAAGTTGTCGACGTTGCCGGAAGATTTCGACGGTAGCAACACGACCGCTGAGATCTTTCTGCACCCCAACGGCAAGTGGCTTTACTGCTCGAATCGAGGTCATAATAGCGTTGCCGTGTTTGACGTCGATCAGGAAACGGGCAAACTTACCTTTGTCGAGCACGTGAGTTCGATGGGCGAAACCCCACGCAGTTTTCAGATTGCCCCCCAAGGCAAGCACCTGCTGATCGCCAACCAAAATTCGGGCAATATCGTGGTCTACGAAATCAATCAAGAGAACGGCACGTTGAAGTCCAACGGACATCAGATCGACGTTCCCGATCCGTGCTGTATCGATTTTCGCTTCGATTAGCCCGTAGGGTCCGCTGTGCGGACCAATGGCTCGTTTGGAACCGGTGATGTATCCGTGGTGCGCATAGCGTACCCTACGGGACGGGCGAAGGTTTGTGCTGGTTATTTCCTGATTGAAAAGTTGAGGACTACTTTGCGAACGCTGGCTATCGGTGACATTCATGGATGCCTCACCGCCCTGGATACCTTGCTGGAATTTGTGGACCCGGCGGTAGAAGACCAAATCGTCACGTTGGGGGACTACGTCGATCGTGGTCCCGATTCCCAGGGAGTGATCGAACGGATTCTGGCTTTGCAGAAGCAGCACAGCGTGGTCTGCTTGCGCGGTAACCACGAGATCATGATGCAGGAAGGTCGCCATGACGAGATGGCCTTTCACACTTGGGCGATGTATGGGGGTGAAGAAACGCTGCTTTCGTACGGTCCGCCGGAAGAAGAGTTTCTGCCAGAGCACATGGCCCGCATTCCGGAATCGCATTGGTTGTTTCTGGATGAAACGTGTCGGCGTTACCACGAGACCGACACCCATATCTTTGTGCATGCCAACGCCTGGCCTAGTTTGTCGCTGGCAGATCAGTCCGATTCGGTCCTCTTTTGGGAACGCTTTGCCAACAACGGCCCGCACTGTTCCGGCAAGACGGTGATCTGCGGGCACTCTTCGCAGAAGTCGGGCTGGCCGCTCAACGTGGGGCATTCTATCTGTATTGATACCTGGATTTACGGGGACGGTTGGTTGACTTGTTTGGATGTCGCCAGTGGCCAGTTTTGGCAGGCCAACGAAAAAGCAGAGCGGCGAACCGGGCTGCTAGCGTAGTTGCTAGCGGCTTCAGAAGGGTGATATCACGATCCAAAACGCGCTTGCGGGTCCAAAGCGGGCAAGGTCGTTTCTCTTGCCCTTGACCCTATTTGGCAATCCTCCTATCGTTTCGCTTGCCGCGTTTGAGCGAGTGCAGGAAACACTGGAACCGGACGTGGCCTAAGTCCGAAAAACAGCAAGGAAGTCAGGGATGACGACAGCAAACAAAGGCCCGGCCTCAACCGGTGTTTCTCAAGTTCCACTGCTCGATATCGGCCGCGGTAACGCGCCTCTGAAAGAAGAGTTCATGGCCGCTTTCGAGTCGGTTCTCGACTCTGGCCGGTTTCTGTTTGGCCCGGATGTGTTCGAGTTGGAAGAAACCTGCGCGACCGCTTCGCAGACCAAGTTTGGTATTGGGTGTGCCTCAGGCAGCGACGCCCTGCTGCTGGCGATGATGGCCTTGGAAATCGGCCCCGGCGATGAAGTGCTGGTGCCGAGTTTTACCTTCTTCGCGACGGCCAGTTGCGTCTGGCGTTTGGGAGCCAAGCCGGTGTTTGTCGACATCGAACCAGGCTCGTACAACATCGACCCAACTCGCCTGCAAGAGCAGATCACGCCCAACACCAAAGCGATCATTCCGGTGCACTTGTTCGGCCAATGTGCCAACATGACCGAGATCAACAAGATCGCACAAATGCATGGCATTCCGGTGATCGAAGACGCCGCCCAAGCCATTTTAGCCGAACACAACGGACAGCGCGCCGGCAGCATGAGCCTAGCCGGTTGCATCAGCTTCTACCCCACCAAGAACCTGGGTGGCATGGGTGACGGCGGGATGCTGGTCACCAGCGACGAAGCGTTCGCCAACAAGTTGAAGTTGTTGCGTGGCCATGGCATGGAGCCACGTTACTACCACCAATTGGTCGGGATCAACAGCCGTTTAGATACGCTCCAGGCTGCCGCCCTGAATGTCAAAATGAAGCACATGGCGGCCTGGACCGAAATGCGTCGACAGAACGCCCAAAAGTACACCCAGTTGTTCGCACACTGCGGATTGGATTTGGTGGTTGGTTTGCCGACCGAAGAAGCAGGCAACCATCACGTTTGGAACCAATACACGATTCGCGTTCCGCGTGGTGGCCGCGATCAGCTTCGCAAGCACCTGGCCGATCACAAGATCGGCAGCGAGATCTACTACCCGGTCCCGCTGCATCAGCAACAATGCTTCGCCAGCTTGAAAGAAGATCTTTCCCCGCTGCCGGAAACCGAAAAGGCTGCTGAGGAAGTGTTGGCTTTGCCCATCTTCCCCGAGCTGACCGACGCCGAACAACGAGCCGTCGTGTCGTCGATTGCCCGCTTTTACGGCATCGAAGCCAACCTCGAGGCTCCGCAGCAGCGCAAAAGCGCTTAGGGCCTGGACCTCGCCGACCCTAGTCGGACGATTCAACCAACAAAAGGAACGCCTACCCGCGTTCCTTTTTTCGTTTCGAAAGCGATGCTCTGCCAACGGAGGCAGCGGTTGCTAACGCCAGCGTACCCGGCAAACAAGAACGACGCGAAGTGAAACCTTTAACGTGGCGAGGTGTCGCAACGCATTCCAAGCATGATGCAAGCTGCTAGAACCACAAGATGAAGGCAAAGAGTGGTGCGACGCGGGCATTATACCGCTGTGCCTAATTGAGAATTGTGCATTTGCACCAAGCCAATTTGTTCGTGGGCAATTCCACCTGATTATTCGATTGGCGGCAGAGTCCGCAATAAGAAGGCTGCGAAGGCTATTCCAGCAATTTCGTGTTGTCTAACGAAACGGTTTCCAGAGCGGTTTCTTGAGCGGGCCTGGTTTTTCGGGCGAAGATTCGTCGCTGACTTTTGCGGGGTTGGCCGCCGTGCGGGGGCCGGGAAGCGGGATCGTGGCTGGCGTCCAGCTTTGCGAAGTGCCTCCACGCAGATCGATCTTGATGTCTTTCTTCTCTTGCAGCACTTCGCCATCTTCGGTGGTGAAGCGGACGTGCAACTGCAGATTTTCGTGTTCAGGCGGGCCTTCGGTCCAAGGAATTTTCAGATGAACCCCTTTGCCCAGCAATGTGCATTGTAGGTGATCGGCGGAGTAGGTGGCATCGAAATCCCAGCGGTCGACGAACGCTTCTTTGCCAGAGTAGGTCGGATCGAGCAGGACTACCGAGACGGGGCCGGCCACGTCAACATATTGTCCATCTGCGTTTTGCGGTTCGATTACCACCATCACGCCGTCGTCGCCTGGCTTGGTGTCGACGTTGTAGCCGCCGGTCAGCTTGGAATTGAGCGAGATCTTAGTGACGACGCGATCGGTCACGACTTCCTGCAGCGGCAGCAACTCTTCCAGCATCGGCCCGGCCATTAGTTCAGGACCAGGAGCTACGCTTTCTAGTTCGGGCAAATTACTCGACATGCCCATTTCAATCACCGGGCTCATCGAGTTTTCGAGCTCTTCGATGTTGATATCCATCGAACGGGAAGCTGGCGCGGGTACCAACTCTTCTTCGATCGAAGCGGCCGTATTGCCTTGCGGCAGACCAAGTTGTTTGCGGAGCGTTTCGTTCTCGCGGCGGAGCGAAGCGATTTCGGCTTCCTTCCGCTGCACGATGTCGTGCAGGTGATAGACCTTGTCTTCCAGGCCGCGCGATTCGTGTTCGAGCAATTGGACAGACGGATCGGTGGAACGGCAACCACCGACGATGGCGAACAGCGATACCCAGATCGCAGCGAGTCGAATTGCAGTAAAACGTGATAGCACGTCGCTGAAACTTTCCTGGCAAATTGGCCACGTGACGTCACGATTGGTTAAAGATCCTGACGCGCATGCGGCATAAGTACGATAAATGACGACCCAGGTCAAACCCAATGCCGCGATAGCATGCGGTAATTTGCGATTCCCGGCGGAGCGTTGAATTGCTTGCTATCAAACCCGCCAACTAGAGGATACGCGAGCGGCTAGCGATGCAATCGATGCATGGGAGTTTTCCCTTAATCAATAAAGTTGTTTCTAGTTTTCCAACGTTCTGGACTCTCGCTTAGTAGTCAAAGTGAAATCGATTTGGCCAAACGCCGATGGTATTGGCATCCCCACTGAGATTTCGTTGGAAGAAGCCACTCTTAGATATACTGACGGGTTTCAGATGAAAACGTTTTGGCAGGTCAAGCTGCTGTCGATGCTGGCGCTACTGTGCGTCGTGGCACCTTTAGTGGGTCAAGATCTTCAACCAGATACCGATATCGAGTCGCGTCTTTCGCAGCTTGAAGATGAGATTCAGATGCTACGCACCCAAGTCGAGGCAAGCAGCCAGGCTGGGATGGTGCCGGCTCAGGAAGCTGGCTGGATCATTGGAAACAATGGGTCGTTAGTGCCGTGCATCCCGCCGGCAGACGGAAAGAAATACCCCACGGTTCAGTTAACGGGGTTCTTTCAGTTAGATGGTGTTTGGTTTAATCAAAACCAAGCCAACCGCACCACGCTCGGTCCCAATGGTGACCTGCAAGATGGGTGGGACTTCCGTCGTGCTCGTCTGGCAGCGAAGGGGGATTTGGCCGAGAACTTCTCGTACATCATGGAGTTCGACTTCGCTTCGAGCCAGGCAACGTTTGTCGACGTATGGGCTCAGTATAGCAACGCGCCCCTCTTTCAGAACATACGCATCGGTCGTTGGCGTCAACCTTATGGGATGTCCGAGCTGACCAGCATTCGCGAGCTACCGTTTTTGGAACGCTCGTCTGGGTTCTCGGTGGCTCCTTTCCGGCAAACCGGTTTGGGGTTCTTTGGCAGCAACGAGCCAGACCGCGTGACCTGGGCGGCTTCGGTGTTTCGTTACCCGAGCGATGGCTTTGGAGACAACGCCGGCGATAACGGCGGATACGCTGGGGCTGGGCGTTTGACGATGCTGCCGGTTTATGCCAGCGATGGCGAACGTTTGATTCACATGGGCATCGATTACTACTACGCGAACCCGTCACAGAACGAAGTGCGGTTCCTTTCGCAACCAGAAATTCAGGTGGTGGACGTCGCGCCGAATCCTTCGATCAGCGTGCCGCCGTTCATCGATACTGGGTTCGTTTCGGTCAACCATGTGGACTCGATCAACTTTGAACTGGCTGCCAAGTATGGCCGTTTCGTGATCCAATCGGAAGCCCGTTGGACTCGGTTGAATCAGCGCGGCAACGCCCCGACTCAGGTCATCGAGAACGCCTATGCGTTGGTCCGTTATAGCCTGACCGGTGAGAGCCTGCAGTACAATAAGAAGAACGCCGTGTTCGGTCGAGTCGTGCCGCGGCACGACTTTAACCCGTACTGTGGCAACTGGGGTGCGTGGGAACTGGCCGCTCGGTACTCGTTCGCCGACTTCAACGGCAATTGGCTGGCCGCCAGTGGTTCGCCTGGGCCTGGCCGTCAGATGGGCAACACGACGCTGGGTGTGAACTGGTATTTAAATGCTCATACGAAGTTTCAGTTCAACTATATTTACTCGGACCTGAACGATCCGACCTACGGCAGCAGCTTCGCCGACATCTACGCGGTTCGCTGCCAGATCGACTACTAAGTGAAGGGCGTGTTACCACCAGAATGCTTCCTCACGGAACCAAAGGCCACCAACCGGTGGCCTTTGGCATTTCGAAACGACATGATCCGACGAAAAATTGTTTGACATGCCACATGGAAGGTGTATTTTCGAGGCACTTGTCGATGTGAGCGCATCAACTTCTGTGCGCAGACATCAAACAACCGAGGACTGCCTGACGATGCCCTCTCCTGAATTCAAAAGAATTGCCAGCTGGCTCAACGCCGCCGATGCCGAGCATGCCAAAGCGGTACTCAATTGGAATGGTATCGACGCGTTTCTCGAAGGGGCCGATCTCAAGACGAGCTTGAGCTATATCGGAACGGCTCTAGGAGACGTCAAGCTGGTCGTACGGACGGTCGATGCCGAGCGGGCCTCGAAGCTGTTGCAAGCATTGATTCAGGAATCACGCGATCCACAGACCAGCCCATGGTTTTGTGGAGCTTGTGAAGAAGTGGTCGATGCTGGCTTCGATTTGTGTTGGTCGTGTGGGCAAGAACGGAGCAAAGTCGAGGCGCCCTTTCCCGAAGTTGCGGACCTGGCAAGCGAGCCAAGCGGAAGCGACACGACCGACCCTGACAACGCTTTGCTGCCGCCAGCAAGCGGGACAACCCAGACCAACCCATACGCCCCGCCTCTCGTGCGCCAGATGCAGGAACCGATCGACGACGAGGCGAATCTGGCTCAGGAGGAAGCGGACGACCTGGTGATTCAGTCGGCCAATGCTGCCGTGCTGGGGATTTTGATTCCCCTGTTCGGTACGCTCTATTCTTTGTTCCTGCTGTTTGCGGCACTGCGGCTGAGTTGGACGTTTTCGCCTGAGATTCGCAAGCAGATCGTGCAATCGCTGGTCGTCAACGCCGTGGTCGGCGCGATTTGGCTCGTGTTTTTGGGGCTGTTTGCCATGATGTAAGGGGAAAGCAAGAGACAGGGAAGTTCCCGCCCGCCAACTTACCTGCCAGCGATCATCCCAATACCTTCGACCTGCCCTTCAGTGAAGAAATTTTGGACGAGGAGAACCCAATGACCATCCCTGTTGCGCCGCTGCACCAAGCTGCCATGCAAGGAGACATTGCGACCATCAAGCGACTGGTAGCGGAAGGAGCCGACATCAACGAGACGAATCCGATTTATATGGTGACACCCTTGGCACTCGCCGCTAGTAATGCGTCGCCGGATGTCTTACGCACCATGGTCGAGCTAGGAGCGAACATCTTGGCCTCACCCGCCGAGGCCGAAAACGGCACGCCGCTGCGGATGGCGGTGATGGCAGGCAAAGCCGACAATGTGCAAGCGCTGCTTGAATTGGGAGCGGATGTGAATGAAGCGAACCCCAAGAACGGCACCCTGCTGCATGCCGCAGCCAAGCGGGGCTCGAAGCAAATCGTCAAAATGCTGATCCAAGCCGGCGCCGACCTAGACCGCCCGGGCCCCAATGGCCAAACGCCCTTAGATGTCGTGCAGACCCAGCGGAAACAAATGGAAGAAGCCATGAAAACGATGCGCGGCATGCCTGTCCCTCCGCAACTCCAACAACACGTCGACGGTTTGAAAGAGCTAGAAAAGTTCCTCTCCGGCAACCATGACGAAAAGCGTTGAAAGGCTACTCGATCCGTGCCCCGTTTGCCGTCACGCAAGCTGGCGTTAGCACCAGCGTAACCCAGCGAAGACAAACCGGCGGCCACACGCCGATCCGATCTGTTGATTCCAACGAAGCGGTGCGGACCGGCTGGTATAGGGAAGATCTTGATTCGTGTGTGCGTTGGGACAAGATCGCTGGGTTACGCTTCGCTAACCCAGCCGACTACATTAAATTAAGAGCTCGTTGTGCAAATCGGCAAATGTTTAGACCTGAAAGAATCATCAATGGCGTCGCTACCGACCTATCGTTCGATCTCGTGGCTCTCTGTTTTGCCGCAGATGTTGATCTACGTATGCGTTTACTTGCTGGTTGTCTTCCTTACCGGCTCGAAAGATCGTGGCATTACGATTGGAATTCCCATTGTCTTGGTCTATTCGATGGGCTCTCGTTATCTGGTTCCGCACGATCACCGCCGCGGGTTGAGATTAACGAGTCAATCTCGATTTGAAGAGGCCATCGTAGCTTATCAGCGAAGCCTGGAGTTCTTCACGAAATATTCTTGGATCGATCGCTATCGAGCGTTCGTCTTGATGTCTCCTTCGGCGATCAGTTATCGCGAGATGGACCTATGCAACATTGCCTATTGCCACTTGCAACTAGGGCACACCCAGGAAGCGGCCGCTTGCTATCGCCAGGCAATTGAAATGAATCCCCAAAATGGCCTGGCCATAGCAGGCCTGCGCATGATTGAGATGAATATGAAATCGTAGACGGACGGGGCTAGCCGTACCATTCGCAGTCTGGTCCTCGTTTCAGCCTGCTTTACTTACGGCGGCGGCGTTTGTTGGGCAGCTTGCGGGGTTTGCGGCGGGGGATGGCTCGCGGTTTGAGGGGGGAAGCGGTCGGTTTGTGCGAAATGGTTTCATACTCAAAACTCGGCTGCGTTGCGTTCGATTCTTTCAGTTGCGAACCCACGGGCTGGTTGGTGTCGCTCGTAACCGAGGCGAGATTCCTCTCTTGGGCCGCTGGCTGCGCAGCTGTGGGGTTCGCAGTCGGGGTGTTTGAAACGTCAGATGGTAGCGAATCGGTTTCATACTCAAAACTCGGATCAGGCGTTTCCTCAGGCACTTCTTCGGGCGGGGCAAAGACTGCTGGGTTGACGTGGTAGCGCGGAGTGAGAGGGCGGCCTGGGCGTTTGTTGTCGCTTGGTTCTTCGACCACACGCAGATAGCCACGACGGACGAGTTCGGCCAGCGGGGCGTTGATTTGCTCGACGTAAGTAAAGCGAGCTCGGCTGCGTTGGTGGGCTTCGCGACGGGTGAAAACGCGGATGCGGTGCTGCTTGATCCACTGCGCAAGGTACCGGGCACCATCGACGGGGTTGGCATCGTGGCAGTGCATGGTGCCCAGCACGGCCTCGGCATGCGAAATCAGGTAACGTCCGATTTCGATGACCGAACGGATGACATCGACCGAGACTTGGGTCGGAATGTCTGGCACAACGCAACCGGCATAGCAGTGCAAGACGCCAGCAACACGCAGCATGTTGGCTGGCAGCCGATCGAGCCAGGCCCGGAACGTTTCGCGCGAATCGTCACCGGACAACATCCCTTCGACTTCTGTTTCCCACGTTTCAAATAGCGCGCGGGCTTCTTCATCCAGTTGCAGCGTAAGAGGGCCTTCGATTGCGTCGAGATAGCAAATCCGCGATTTATAGTGGACCGAAGCTGCGGTAGAGATCGCCGGGGCGGCAATTTCGCGCCGCCCGAGATTACTGGATGGTAATGAGAATAAGAAGCAATCGAGTAGCCCACGCCCACGCCGCGTGCGGCGTTGTTGTAACGCTTCGATCGTGTCGCGACGAATCGCGTACGCGCAGGTCAGCGAGGCCTGGCGTAACACTTTCCGGTTTCCACGGGGGAGGTCGACCTGAATGGTGTCGCCTCGATAGGCTTGACGAAAAAGTTGATGGCGGGCCAGTTGCCGTTGCGAGGTGGTACCGGTGAATTGATCGAGCACCGCCCCTTCGCCAAAGAAACAGGCCAAGCGGCCGTTTTGTTCGGCTAGCAGCGTCTCGATGTGCTGCGGTGTGCGGTCGTCGACCAACAGACGCGGCATGACTGGCAGAGGGTTTTCGGCGATCTCCCGGGCAATTTGCACGGCTTTATCGCGATACGAAGTTCCATCGGGACCAAGCTTTTCGTTCAGGCGAAGACGAATCATATCTTGCCGCCGCAATGTTTGGGCCTGGGCGATTTCGGCGTGGGCGGCGTCAACCCGGTCGGCTTCAAGATCGATCAGTGGTTGGCGCAGGCGCGCAAGCAAATCTTCTTCGCGTAGGGTGCCGTCGGTGAACGAAGCGAGGAATAAATTGGTCGGCTGCACGAGCCCAGGTCGAGCTTTTATCCGCACCTTCTGGGCAATCGCCGCGCTGCAAACCCCAAGGGACTGCATCGCGGCCAAGTCGATTGGCGTTTGGGTTTCCGCTGCCGCCGCTTCCACAAACAAACGCAAAGTTTCCGGCAATGCATACGTCGGAAATTCAGGCAAATGGTGCTCGGCTAAGGGCACCAGCGGAGCCCATTGCGGGGTGACGAGCGGATAACCTAGTAATTCGTCGGACAGGTCAATCGTATTCGCCGCATCCCCCCAAGCAACCATCTGCATGATCCCCTCTCCCGCTTGAAATTCGGAGTGGTAAAAATTCTAAACGCATCGATTCAAGCGGAAATTGTCCGATGTAAGTGTTCACGTGTCGAACAATAATTCTTGGCCAGGGTGCCACGCTCTTGCAGGCGTGAGTATGGCATCCGGCGTAAGTCAGCGAAGACAAGCCGGTGCTCGGCATTTGGGGGCCTCATCTAAAATACAAAACGTAACCAACAAAAAAAGCTGCCAGGTACGATACCAGGCAGCTTTTGTCGATTCTATTGTGGAGCCAAACCGTCGTTAGCTGGTCATGTGCTCGACCACTTTGTCGATCAGGCCGTATTCGGCGGCTTCGGCGGCGCTGAGGAAGCGGTCGCGGTCGGTGTCGGCTTCGATCTGATCGATTGGCTTGCCGGTGTGCTTCAGCAAGATTTCGTTCATGCGGCGTTTGATCCGCTTGAACTCGGTGGCGTGAATCAGGATGTCTTCGGCGGTACCCTGCATGCCGGCCAGCGGTTGGTGAATCATCACGCGGGCGTTGGGCAACGCGTAACGTTTGCCAGCGGCACCGGCGGTGAGCAGGACGGCGCCCATCGAGGCGGCCTGACCGATGCAGTAGGTGGCGACATCGCAGGTCACAAACTGCATGGTGTCGTAAATGGCCATCCCGGCGCTGACGCTACCGCCAGGCGAGTTGACGTATAGGTTGATGTCGGCCTTGGGGTCTTCCGATTGCAGGAAGAGCATTTGTGCGACGATCAGGTTGGCGACTTCGTCGTTGACGCCAGTGCCCAGGAAGATGATCCGGTCTTTCAGCAAACGGCTGTAGATATCGAAGACGCGTTCTTCCCGTCCGCTTTTTTCCACCACGTAAGGAATCAGAGGCATGGTATAGGCTCCAGTAGCTGGAATGTGTGTTTAGGTATCGGAATGTCGAGTTTCGTTGAAAGTAGTTGGCGTGTGCTTGGTTCCCCCTCGCCCTAGTCCTCTCCCCGCAGGGCCAAGAGGAAGAGGGTAGGTTGGCGCGGCCTTATTCCTCTTCAGCTACCTCGGCGGGCGGCTTGTTGAGGATTTCGTCGACGATCCGATATTCCTTAGCCTCTTGGGCGTTCATGTAGTAGTCGCGGTTGACATCTTTGGCGATCTTGTCGATCGGCTGATCGCAATGTTGGGCGAGGATCTTGTTGAGTTCTTCGCGGGTTTTGATGATTTCGTTGGCTTGAATTTCGATATCCGAAACCTGGCCACCGACGCCGCCGTGCGGTTGGTGGATCATCACTTTGGCGTGCGGCAGAATGAACCGCTTGCCTGCAGCACCACCGGCCAGCAAGATCGCCCCACCGCTGGCCGCCAAGCCAACGCAGTACGTGGCAACCGGGCACGAGAGCATGTTCATCGTGTCGTAGATGGCCATCGTCGCGGTGACACTGCCACCAGGCGAGTTGATGTAGAAGTGAATTTGCTTGCGGCGATTCTCGCTCTGCAAGTACAACAACTGCATCACCAACTGGTTGGCGTTGCCGTCGTAGATCTCGCCTTGCAGGAAGATAATCCGATTCTCCAGCAAGAGATCGTTCAGCGTCATTTGACGCTGCCGTTGGTATTCGGCGTAGGCCATCGCCTTGGGCCCGACGGGTGCATTGAGATAGTCAAAATTCATGGTCGTCGATCCTTCCATTTCAAAAGTGCCGCGAAAGGACGCCGTGGCACTGGAACAAACCCACCTGCCCGCCCGGTCCGCTTCCGGCGAAGCAAACATCGAGAAGTACCCTGTTATTGTCTCCACTTAACCAGGGAAGACAACCGTAGAAGACACTTAGACAGGGGGGCGGCGAACTTTTTGTACTTTTGCTAACCGGTACGAGCCGGAAAATTTTGCCAGCATTAAAGTTTCGGCGTGTGTGAACGTCGAAATTCAAGGAATGAAGGGTGCTATCACCGGCAGACACGATGTCGTGAACCGGGACTCTGGCAGGAAGATGACCACGGATGAAGTGTTGCGGACGGGAATCGATCTTTGTGATTGCCTGCGTCTGCTGACAATTGACCTAAGGCCCACAGGGCCGGCCGTTTATAGCCAGGGGCGGAAGCCCCTGGAGTCGGTCGAGAAAACAAGCCCCAACGGGGCGTTCGTCGTGCTGAACTCGATACTACGTTCGCCCCGTTGGGGCTCGTTGTGTTCTTGTGATCGCGTGCCAGGGGCTTCCGCCCCTGGCTATTGACGGTCGCTCCGTTGGAGCTGGCAGAAGACTGCGCGAGGTGCCAGTCTACGAACAATTGGATTTGAACATGAAATGTGAGATCGGTAAAAGTCGCACAAGATGCGTGGTGCGGCAAGATAGGAAAGGCAAGAAACGACATCAGCCCTGGCCGTTTGACCAGGGCTGATGCGTGATTTACTTCAAAGCGGTGCGGACTATTCGGCGTCCGAAGCTTCTTCCTTTTCGGCGGCTGGGGCAGCTTCTTCCCCTTCGCCACAGATCAGGATGTTAACCGCAGCGGTGTTGCCTTGCTGCAGGTCGGCGTCCGTTTCGGTGTGGGTCGCTTCGCTGTTGATCAGGTCGATCACCTTGCGTTCGATGATCTGATTCCGCAGCACGTCCATCATGCCACCCTTTTCCAACTGGGCACGCACACGGCGAGGCGATTCGCCACGCTGCATTGCGATTTGCATGACTTCCATGTCGTAGTCTTGCGGCGAGTCTTCGATTTTTTCTTCTTCGGCGATTCGCTCGAGGATGAAGTGTTCTTTCAGAGCCTTGCGAGTCGAAGCCATGCTGTTTTGACGCAGCTCGTTCTCGTGAGCGCGGATGTCATCTTCGCCGAATCCAGCCGAACGGAGTTCGAGGATCGCTCGTTCCAGTTCACGGCGAGCTTGACGCTTGAGCAGTTCTGGCGGCAGATCCCAACCGGCGTCCTTGGTCAGCTCTTCGGTGATTTGCTGACGCAGACGTTGCTGTTGGTAGTAGGCCAACTGGCGTTCCATGTCGGACTTCACGTAGTCGCGGAGGTCGCCTTCGCTCTCGAAGCCGCCGATCTGCTTCAGGAAAGCTTCGTCCATTTCTGGAAGTTCCATCCGCTTCACTTCTAGAACTTCGATTTCCATCTCGACTTCTTTGCCACGCATTTGCTCGTTGGCAGCTTCGTCGCTGATGGTCAGGGTGACGGTCTTCTTGTCGCCTGCTTTGGCGCCGTCCATTTCCTTGCCGAAGTCTTCCCACTTGGCGTCTTGGAAGCTCAGCTTGTCGCGAAGACGGATCTGCTCTTCTTCGGCATGTTCGATCTTTTTGCCGTCGTGCTTGAAGGTCAGATTGCAGACCAGGTAGTCGTCCTTTTCGGCGGCACCTTCATACGGAGCCAACGAAGCGTAACGACTGAGAACCTGAGTCAGGTGCTTGTCGATGTCTTCTTTCTCGAACGACTTGCTCGGCTTTTCGAGTTTCAGACCTTTCCACTTGGGCAGGTCGAACTCGGGGCGGACTTCGATATCGAATTCGAAGGTCAGGTCCCCTTCGTCCGGTAGTTCGATGACCTGGTAGTTGAAGTCAGGCTCGCTAATGGCCGAGAACGATTGTTCTTCGGTAGCTTGGGTCATGCTGTCCATCAGCAGCGTTCCCTTGACCTGGTCTTTCACTTCACTGCGGAAGCGTTTTTCGACCAGCTTCTTAGGGGCAAAACCCTTGCGGAAACCAGGCACGGCGGCATTGGGGATCATGTCCTCGATGGCGACATCGAAATAACGATCGATGTCCTCGCGCGAGACGGTAACCGTGACATGCCGCTGGCAGGAGCTAGGAGCGTCGACTTTGACGTCCAGCGTCAACTTCTTAGGGGCATCCGCTTCAGCGACCGAGCCTTCGGCGTTTTCAATGTCAGGCGAATTCATTCAGCGATTCCGCAAAATCTGGGGGTGAATAACAAGAAACCCCGCATCGTTCGCGGGTTTCAAAAGCAAGCGATGTCAGAGCAGAATGGGTGGGTTTGTCCTCACCCACGCCGCGAGACTCGTCGCTCTGTTTTAAGCGTTACAGCGTCTCGGATAAAACGTGGCGATGCGGCAAAAGCAATTGCCAAGAGCCACATCCACCAGATGTTTTTGATGCACTGCGTGTGCCTGGAAAGGCAACAATCGCAGAGCAATCAAAAGTAAGAGCGGGTGAACGGATTCGAACCGTCGACAACAACGTTGGCAACGTTGTGCTCTACCAACTGAGCTACACCCGCAAAAGGAAAGTGAGATCCCCTTAAGGACCCAA
Source organism: Bremerella cremea (assembly GCF_003335505.1). Lineage (NCBI taxonomy): Bacteria > Pseudomonadati > Planctomycetota > Planctomycetia > Pirellulales > Pirellulaceae > Bremerella > Bremerella cremea. The sequence continues at coordinate 11,212 of NZ_QPEX01000011.1, read as the reverse complement.
TTCCCTCATCTAGGAAAGCACCAGTTTAACGAATAATTCAAACTGGTCTACCCGGGGTAAACGAAATTTCGTTTGCCAGAGATGAAAGTATGCCGGATGAATGCCCGGTTGTCAATTTGGGGGTGCGGGATAAGTCGCTAAGTTGTTTGCAATGAAACGCTTAGGAAGAATGCTATCCACCTGACATTAAGTTCTTTGGCCTCGAATTGCCCTCATTTTTTGCTCTCTGGGGAGCGATGAGATACGATCGGAACGAGCGGGAAAAGCTGCGAGAAGATTTGCGAAGGAACAGAGCTGTGACCAAAAGAAAACAGAAATCTGGCATTCTCCTAGCGGTACTCACGGCCGTGGTGCTGCTCGGCAACAACGGCCCTGCGGCGGCTCAAGGTGATTTGGCGGAACGCGGTAAGTGGGTCACCCGGCTGAAGGAGAGCGCTACCCAGGCTCTGGTTCAAGTAGATAAAAACGACGATTTGTATTCCGAGTCGTCCTTTGAAGATGATGTCCGGCGAGTGGCGAGTGTTTTGGTGATGGCGGGGCGTTTCGATGAAGCTTGGTCCTGGATCGAGTCGCATCGTCAGTTGACCGTCGAGGACTACCTGCTTGTTGCGCAGTGGGCTTCTCGTGCCGATCAGGTTGATTATGCCCTGCAATTGGCCGACCAACTGACCGAGCCAGATAAGGCAATCGCTCTGCAATTGATTGTGGCTGCCCAAGCGAAGCGTGGTGACACTCAAGACGCGCTCCAGCTATTGCCGAAAATCTCGGACGCCGATCCCCAGGCCAAGGACTTTGCGATTCATGCGATATGCGTGGAGTACGCTCGCGAGAAGAAGTACGACGAAGCGGAAAAGCTATTGACCACCATCGGACAAGCCGATGTGCGTGAAAACGCGGAGTCGTGTCTGAAAGTGTTGCGTAAACGGCGAACACCAGAAGAGCCGGGGTATTCGAAATATAAGACGAAGGCTGCCATTGCGTACGACGCTGGCATCATCCGCTGGGTGGCGGAAGCAGAAGTGGCGTTGGCCAAAGGGAACAAGCGGTTGGCCGAGCGGCAACTGTTGAAAGCCAGCGAAGTGCTGCGTTCCACTGATCCAAAGCAAACCCATCACGTGGCGTTACAGATCGGCAAAGTCGCCGATCAGGCCGGCATGACCGACTTCGCAAGACAAGCGTTTCTGCATGCGATCGAAGTGGAACTCAGCAATGCCGGGGATTGGTACCATTTCCAAGATTCCCAAGGTGAGTCTACCGAGGAATTCAAAGTCTTTGCACGGTTAATGTCGACCGAAGAAATCGAGCGGATGCTGCAGCGTGCGCAGAATAATAGCTACAAGCCAGTTTTGACCGGCGTTTTGGTTGCGGCGTTGGTTGAAAAAGGAGAACTCGAAAAAGCCTCGAAGTTCTACCAAGGCCAGACCTCGCCAGAGAGGAAATGCAGGATTAGCCAGGAAGTCCTCAAGCACGCGTTCGGCATGCCTATTCAGCCTGGCCTAGATATCTCGCTCGAAACGCCCTATCTGCCGTTTATTGAATGAACTAGCCAACGTGGGTATAGGGCCATCCAGGGGCTGTTCCGAGTGTTCAACTACTTGAGGAAGTTCTCCCAGCAACCGACGAATTTCCATCTCGGCGCCTTCGGGTTCGCTGCAGGCGTAGAAACCGAATCGGCAAGGAGACCGTTGCCAGAGGCTGTCAACTTCATCGTGACCTAGCAAGATGGTGCCGTTGGCCGCAGGCTTCGTGCGCAGGGCCAACTGTTCTGGCGAGATCGAGCGAACGGTGACCGGATCGCTGGCAACCGATCCGCTAGGCAGTTCTACGACGCCGTCCAGAATCAGCGCTCGCTGGTTGGTGATGACATATCGCGTCTTCTGCATAATAGCCAACGTCCGCACATGAGGCATGACAGCTTGATAGAGCGCGAAGAACGCTACCAATAACAAGGCCACGCCCCAGGCCGTTTGCGAAAAACTGCGTGGCGGAAAAAATGCATTGCTGGCCAGCCCTGCTAAGATTCCGGTCGCGGTGAAGTAACCACTGGTGATCCAGATATTTTGCGGAATGCTTCCCCGCGCAGAGCCGCGCCACACCATCTGTTCGCCATCGCGCAGATGGCCGTTGCAGGTCTCGTCGAAAAAGAAGTCTGCTTTCATCGCTTCGTGACCAATGGCTGGCTTACATAAATTCAATCATCCGAGACGCACGTTCCGCCACAAGTGCTGCAATTGATTGTTTGTCGGAATGGGAGCAGGATCATTTTGCCACGGTTTGGTTACCGTGGCCAGCAAAACGTATGGCGTAGCAAAAACGCGTCTCTCTCGGCAAGGAAAGAGACGCGTTCATGCGTGGTTGTTATGGTGGTAGCCGACGTGTTAGGCGGCGGCTTGTTTCTTCAGCCGGCGACGGGCAATCGCGCCCATGCCTAGTGCCCCTAGCCCAAACAAGGCCAGCGAGCCTGGCTCAGGGACAGAAGAGACGGCCGGGTTGCCATAAAAGCTGATGTGGGAAATGCCTTGGGTTTTACCAGAAACCCAAGGAGCACCTCCTGGCTGGCCGTCGTCATCCAGGAACAACTGGTTAAACCCTGGTTGGTACTCCCACACGGAATATTCGTTGCTGGCTTTGACTAAGTAGTAATCGATGTTGGTGGTACCGTGATATTCGAAGCCTGCGATTTCTTGCCCCAGGATGGAATCGAGGATGTCTTGGGGATTGGTCGTGCCAGGAATAAACTCGACTTCCGAGAATGTGTGCGTTCCCCAATCTCCGTCTTGATTCCAGGTATAGCTAGTCGAGCCAGTGGGATCGAGCGTGTAAAAGGTGAAGTCCGCAAAGGGGAACGGTTGGCCGTTGTCGAACTTGGCGATGAAGTCGTAGCTAGTGCCGTCGTAGTTGAAGCTGTTGCTGCCGGTAGGCGTGTTGCCGGACTCGTTGCCAGTGAGGATGCCTGCCTCACAGCAAGGCGCGATCGTCAGGGCCAAAAGTGCCGCAACCACAGTGGTTGTAAGGGCAAATGTTCGTCTCATTGGGTTTCCGAATGACGTAGGAATTAGGGGGTACTGAATAAGCCGTAGGTAGATTGATAAGCACCCTCGAAGCATAAAGCAATGGTGATGATCGACGATTTGGTATATTTTTCCAAGAGCCCCCATCTTTCCCAGGCAGGTGGTTTTTTCGCGCAAATAACCCCCCAATAGCAATGAAGTAAACTAATCCATAAGGACTGGTTTGAGGGAAGCGAATGCTGGTTTAATGCAAAACCAGCCCAGGGCCCATCTGCAGAGGCATAAAGAGTCACCCTGGCAATGTTTTTGGCGAATTTTCCGCTAGTCGAGCACGTTCGGCTTCGGACCAGGGGGTTTCGGGGGTGGTTTGGGGGCATTCGGATCAGGCGGAGGAGGTTCCGGGCCAAACTTCACTTTGCCGCCGACCCAGGTGGTGTACTTCCAGTCCTGATTTTGTGGATCCCAACCGCTGAGATAGCCCATTTCGTCGGTGACATGGCGGGTTTCGACGTACGCTTCGTAGCTATCGGGCAGCACGATGAACTTGAAGTAGAACTGGTTTGGATCGACCTGACTTAAGAGCTTGCGGAAGCGCGAACGGGGGCTTTGAATCTCGGCGATCTTGAAGCCAGCGTTCTCTTTCGGTTCGAGCCGCAGCCGAGGATCGCGTCCGGCGGCGTACATCTCGATGCGGAAGTAGTCGTCTTGGAAAGGACGTTCGTTGAAGTCCTTCACAAACTTCTCGGCGTTGATCCCCTGCTGCGGATCGTCGACATACTTGCGCAGCCCTTTCTCGGCCAGGTACTCGGATCGCTTCTTGGCAGCGTCGCGGATCGGATCGATCACAATCGGATAGACCTGGTTGCCACTGCAAACAAAGATTGCTTCCTTGATGCCTTCCGGGGCAGGTCGTGGATCAGGCAAGTTCACCACTTTGGCCGGACGCTGGGCCCGGGGTGGTGTGTCGTCGAGCGTCGCTTCGAGCTTGGCGATTTGTTCCAGAGAACTGCCCAGTTCGGTGGAGAGCTTTTGCCGCTCCTCTTTGTTCTGTTCAGCCTTTTTTTGCATTTCTAAGGCGTTCTCTTGGGCGACGAGGGCCTGTTTGAGTTCACCTTGCTGCGATTTGAGCACCGCCTCTTTGCTGTCGGTCTCGGACTGGATGCGTTTGATCAGTTCGGCCAGGTCGGCTTCGTTGGGGTTAAGCTCTTGGATATTGGATTCTACTTTCAGCTTGTCCTGGTGGACTTCTTCCAGCTCTTGAATCAGCTTCTCTAATGCGGCGGGGTCGACGCTGATGCTGTTGGCGATTTGCTGGACCGATTGCTGCATCCCGATCTGGACCACGACCAACACAATGATGAGAATGCCCACCACGTTGAACATCGTATCGAGCAGGGAGTCGAGTCCCTCATCTTCTTGCGCGGCTTTGCGTTTGGCCATGGCGGGGAAGTGTTTCTGCTTACGAGTTCTTGGCTTGTTTCTTAAAGTAGCTCAGGTCGATCCGGCCATCGCCGATCACGGGGAGCTTGCCGTTGCGGACTCCCTTGGCATTGGCGAAGTTGCGGGCTGTGTGATAGGTGCTGAGCCCGTCGTCGCGAATCAGGAAGACCAGCGTCCCTTTTTCATCGCTTTTGACTTCTTCCAACACCTTGGCGAAGTCGGGGTTGGTGTTCAGTTCGGCGGTGCGAACCGGGGTCGTTTGGCCGCCATCGTGAATCACGATGCGTCCTTCGTCACACTCGACAAACGTTGGCGTGAAGCCAACACCGCTACCGCCAGGGACGATGGAAACTTCGGCTTCCTCAGGAGGTGACTTGCGGTCTTGGAGTTGCGCGGTGAGTTGGGCGATTTTTTCCCGCCGCGATTTCAGTTCTGCTTCCATCTTGGCGATCTCTTCGTTTTGGGCGGCCACGTCGACCTTGGGCCCCTCGACAGAGATCTTCGAAAGCTCTTCGTTCGTTTTTTCGAGCTTGGCTAACAGTTCGGCCAAACGCTTCTTAGCGTTTTCCAGCGAACGTTGTTCCTCGGAGCGTTCGCTGCTGAGCTCGGCTTCTTTCTTTTTGAGCGCTTCCCGCAGCTTAGCGAGTTCCTGGTTGCCTTGTTCGAGTTCCTTTTCTTTCTTTTGGTACTCGATCGCCCGATCGACGGTGTCGTTGTCGAGCGACTGGATCGCGATCATGGCAATCACCATTGCCAGCGTACCGATCACACAGGCCAGCACGCTGAGGAAGGGGAAAAGCGAAATGTCTTCTCCTGTCTCCTTATTTCGCCGTCCCATTTATCGTCTCCCGTTACGGCGCGTCTTCGTTTTGCTGCCGCCCCCGAAACCGAACCAGCCTCCTCCTTTGCCGTTGACCGCCGGGGCTTCGACTTGCTGTACGATGACTTGTTCGTTGCCAAGTTTTCCCAGCACATCGCTGAGGCTCGAAAGCCCTTTCTCGACGCCGCCGAGGTACTTTTCCAGGCGTTCGGAAGTGTCGGTCATCGTTTCGTTGACCTTCACGTGCGAATCGACCGAGGCACTGGCCAACTGGCCGAGCGTGTTTTGCAGCTGCGCGCTGACTTCCTGCATTTGATTCAGTTGGTCTTGCAGTAACGCTTGCTGCTCTTCCTGTCGCTTCTGCATATCAACCGTGCGAGCTTGGACCTGATCCATGATCTTGCCGGTGGTGTCTTGCTGGCTTACCAAGATCTTTTTGTTAATCTCGTTCCAGCCGTCGGACGTTTGCTGGGTGATGGTTTGGCCGACCAGTTCCAGCTTCTTGACCCATCCTTCTAGCTCGGCTTGCTGGGTTGCCATCGCTTCTTCGACGGCGCGGCGGAAGATTTTGGTATCGTACGGGCTGGTCGGTTTATCATCGACCTTTTCGCGGCCATCTTTCAGCCGCCGCAAGAGGTTCTCGTTGCAGTACTCGTCGACCCAGTTCAGCACGCCTTCTTCGCTCCACTGCAGCGAAGACATCGGGAACTTGATAATCATCGACATCACCAACGCGACCAGCGTGGTATTAAACGCCGTTCCCAGACCACCAAACATCCCTTGCAGCGACTCGGTGAGCTTCTCTAAATCACCCCCGCCGAGCGAGCCAGCCAATTCCGAAACGGCCAGGCTAATCCCCAGCACCGTCCCGATGAACCCCATCGTCGGAATCGCCCAAATCAGCACCCGCAGTGGTGTGTAGCTGGACGAGACATTGTTGGCGTCGATGTCAGACTGCGAAGACATCATCGTGGCCGTGTCGGCAGCGCTTTGCCGCACGCGAAAGTGCTGCAGGCCGCGCGTGACGCGGTTGACCAGGAAGCTTTCGCCATGTTCGCCAGGGAGGCTATGGATGTTTTCCAGAAACGCCCCAACCTTCTCGACGGTGATTTCCTGCGAGATATCGGTCGGCAACACGTCCATCAGCAAGTAGTCACGCTGCCGCGCGATTTTGCGATGCTTCTGCCAGAGGATCGCCAGCGACCAGAAAAAGAGGAAGCTAGAGATGCTTTGAATCCCAACCCCCGTGATTCCACCCTTCATGAACAAGTCACCGAAGTAGGTGCCGGTCAGGGGAATCATCAGCAGCATAAAGACCACCGCCCCTGCCAGACCAACCAGGGCCGTCGGCACCAGGTTGATTTCGCTCGGGTCGGTAAAGTCCCCCTCGGACGAAGAACTCCCTTCCGACGCTTTCGGCTTGGCGGTGGCTGCCTTCTTGCTCGGCGTAAGGTTCTTGCGAGAGGAAGGGGAATCGGTTTGCAGGTTGCTTAGATCGAGCCCGCCAGCGCTGACCCCAGATTCGCTGCCGAACTCAGGCAAGTTCGGCGAGTCGTCCGCGACTTCCTCGGCATGCGGAATCCGGACGGTCGCTTTGCAGTAGGGGCAATTCCGTTTCTGACCGGCTAACTCTTGACGAACTTTCAGGGATTGACCGCACTCGGGGCACTTGAATTTGAAATACATCGGAACCTCGAAACGAAGCGCGACGCGAGGTCGCAGACGAGCTATTGGGGGCATGCTCCAGCGCGTCGGGCTCAAGCGAATGCAGGCCACCGCACCGGGGAAGATTAAGTGAAGGGATTCTCTAGCCGCAGCAACCAAGCTGTTAGGAACAACCAATCGCTAAACTCGTCTTCTTAGTTTGATAAGCAATTTATTCCCGCTAACATGGCTTGAGGGAAAAATTAGCCCAAAAATTGAGTTTTATATCAACAAGATTGGATTGTATCGGCTGTAGCGGAGGATTGGCCCCCATTAGGCGCGAGAAACCGGTGCAAGAGAAAAAGCGGGCGAATCAGAACAATCGAGGGCAAAAGCAGGCGATCAACCACGAATAGGGCAGTAGGATCGGAAGTAGCCGTAGCGGATTACCGTGGAGACAAACCAACGTTCTAGCCCCCTTCTATGACTACAGTAGGGGAACACGCAGCCGCTAATCCCAGGCTATGCATCCTACTTCTGGCGAATCGCATCCCCCAAGACACAACATGGACAACCCGTTCGCAACGCCCAAAGGCAACCAGAATGCGTCGACCTATTTGCCTTCGGCAAACGGCTTGCTCTTGGCAGGGGGCATCGGCATCGCGCTTTACCTGTTGCGGGCGTGTGCCGTGTTGATCTACGGGTTACTGCTGGTGCAGGTGCCGATCGGTGGTCCTGATATCGATGCAGGGCAGATGGTTTGGATTCCCTTTTTCATCGCCGATCTGCCGTGGAGCTTTTGGTTCTTTGATGGTGTCCAATTCCCCTCCAACGCCATCGCCCTGGCAACCTACACGCTAATCGTTGGCCTACCTTGGATAGCCTACGGCTTCCTGCTTACGCGCCTGGTAAGGTGGGCTTACCGAAGAATCAACCAGGTTTATTTCACGTAGGCTGCGCCAGCGAAAGCGTAACCCAGCGTCTTCAATGATTTGTCTTTGCAGGGTTGCGCTGCCGCAGAGTACCTAAAATCAAAATAGTCTACCTCGGAGGATTGCCTGGCGTGTTTCGTGGTAGAGCCTTTCAAGATCTGATACGTGGAACGACCTTGGCTTTTGGAATACCAACTGGGAATTGCCATCGATGTTGTCGTTTACAATGGCCCCTCGAGGAAGGTCCAGGGATAACTCTTTCTCAGAAGGAGTCCTGATAGCAATGTCCTTTACGACAAACTGCCTGACCAACTTTTGTTTCGAGACAGAACCATCTTTATTTTGGAAATAGGTGACGACGGTTGATTTCATGGGAAAAAATACTCCAGCCTCTATTTCCTCAATCTCTTCGATGTATGCCTCTAGCGTTACGTTGCCAGTCTTCCTCTCTTGCAGCCTGACTCTCACCGGCAAGTAGCCACGCATGGGGTCAAGCAGATATTCCCAGTTGAAATGCTCTCTTTGGTCTGAGCCTTGGTTGACGTGCGTGAATTTTTCGAGCCTCATGCCGTCCTCCTCTACTTCTCCATCGTATCGAAGAGTCTTAGTGGAAGCTTTTCGGTTTGCTGATATCAATGCCCCAGGGCTTAAGACTTCGTTTTGTGCGAATATTCCCATGTCAAAGGGTGTGCCTTCATAACCTTGGGCAGGATTGTCTGGCGAGTGGATGGAGCCGGCCCCCATCTCACCATGAAAAGAGAGTTGAAAGCGGCGATTTGCCAGGTATGCGCCTGAAAGGTCATAAGGTGAACCGTTCTTGGATTCGGGAACTTTCGTAAGGCGAACGTTGTCCCCACTTGCGGCCCAGGTACAGTTCAAATTGGCCAACGCCTTGTCGGGACCATTTTTCCTGATTTCAGCAACATCGCGAGACGACTTCCCCTGAATGACCTGGTAGTGACAGATTACATTATCGAAAGCGCGTCGATTGGTATCGTAGCCTGTCCCAAGAGCCGAGAGGGCATTGCTAACATCATCGGCTGCTACGGTATGCGCTGGTAATGAGCCGAAAACAAGAACGGCCAAAACCGCCAGAGCCCTGCCAAAAGAGATTGGCAAAATCATCGAAAAGCCGCTTCGACTCTTGCAGCATGCACCCCAAGATCGATTCATTTCTAATTGATGCATGACGACAATCTACTCCTTTAAATTACGCTTGTTGATGTCGGCGCGAGTCAAACGATAACAGCACGGCGAGTATTGTAGCAATGCGGACTTGAATTACTTACAGCAATACTCACTGCTGGCAGTACCGTCAGACATCAGTTCACTTCATCCCTGCAGAGGCGCTTGGATGACGATTCGCATGATCAAAGCTAAGAGCTAGAAACGGAGGACGCGTCTCGACGCACCAGGTCCTGCTGGGATGTAATTGCGGGGATACGTTTAGCCGCTAACCCAGGCTATGCGATTGCCATTCGTCGCACAAATATTGATCTAATAGGGATGTCTCCAAAACGTTGCAAACACCCGCTGACTGCTCGCCTGAATCGATGTTGCTAATTTGATAATCTGGCAAGAGCGAGCGGTTGCTGCAGCTCAGACCGGTTACCTCTCAGCTGCTTCGCTCAACTGGACAACCAACGCACGAGTTAGATCGCGCAGGTCTTCGATCTGGTTCAATTCAACCCCTGTCTTTTTCGCAAGCGCATGCGGAATGTTCCGCGCCTTGGCTTTTAGTTGACTACCCTGTGCCGTTGTCGCGATCAGCACGCGGCGCTCATCCTGCGGATCGCGCAGCCGTGTGATCATGCCGGCGCTTTCCATGCGTTTGAGCATCGGACTGAGCGTGCCGACATCGAGATGAAGGCACCCTTGCAGTTCGCGCACCGTCAACGGCTCGCGTTCCCACAGTACCAGCATCACTAGGTATTGCGAATAAGTAAGGCCAAGCGGTTCTAGCAGCGGGCGATACAGACGCTGGATTAGATTGGTCGCCGCATAGAGGGGGAAGCATAGTTGCTGGTCGAGCCGCAACAGTTCATCCCCCTTTGCACCTGACGGAAGGTGTTTCTTTGCCATTTTGCGAGAGCCTATGCCGAGTTGCGAACCGAAAGCACGACATCGATATTGCCGCGCACCGCGTTCGAGTACGGGCAAGTCTGGTGCGCTTTCTCGACGATCTTTTCAGCCGTTTCCTGGTCGACGCCCGTGATGGCGACATCGAGTGCAACCTCTAGCGCAAACCCGCCGCTGCCGTTCGGCGCCAAGGAGACAGTCCCGGTCACGGTCACATCGTCATCGGTGATCTTGTGCGTGCTACGAGCCACATGGATGACAGCGTTGCCGAAACAGGCGGCATAGCCCGCCGCGAACAGTTGTTCGGGATTGGTTGCCCCCCCTTTGCCCCCCAGGCGTTCGGGCATAGCAAGATCGAGTTCGAGCAAGCCGTCATCGCTGGTAACGCGTCCGCTACGTCCGCCTGTGGCAGTGACGGTGGTTGAATAGAGTGTGCTCATCGTTCCAGTCCTCTTTTTTCGTGGGCGAAGATTGCATGGTTAGCCAATGTATTGCAAGCCATTCAATGTGGCAACCTCTCTCAACCGGTTTCTGGTCGATGTTTGCTTGGCGGGCCCTGTCGGTTTTCGTAACGCGGAAGAGGTTCGCTGCAAGACGGGTCGGGGGCGTTTTGACGCACCTGGTCTTGCTAAGCCAGGTTGATAGTCGCAAATCGCATCAGCAAACGGTGGTGTGGCGAGATGCACCTGACGAGAGTGAGCGAATGCCCGAGCGGGGATTCGAACGCCAATGAGAGCTTTCGCTACCTACTCAGCGTAAACCACAGACATCTACCGAAATATCGGTATCGCTGGCCATCGCGTTCTCGGGCAGATGGCTCCCAGGCTGAGATAGTGGAAGCGTAACCCATCTGCCTGCCGGCAGGCAACTTCTTGCTTCGGGTTTAACCGGGGGCTCACGTCTGCGTGAGCACCCGGTTGTCGGGTAATTGCCAAGGGGATTGTTGAGTGCAGCTGGGTGATTTTGTAGCTTGAGATGAGTAGAGGATTGTCCGCCGCTTCCCATGCTAAAACGAAAAGTCGCCGGCTGGTCACAAGAGGCGTTGGAAGCGATAATCCTCGGGAGTTAGGAGGATTTTCGAATGCGATTGCCGTGGATGGTGAATCAAGGACAACCAGTTATCCTTCATATCAAGGCCTGGCTTACTACTTCGGAGTACGTTTCAGTGAGCTATTTCCCCAAGAGAAATGCTTTGTGTGCAGCCCATTTGACACTGCGTGTTATTGCATGCGTGCTGCTACTCTCCACATCTGCGATCGCGCAGAAAGTCGGGAACGCTGCAGAGG